>DASYZD010000185.1:0-4126 GCA_035946655.1 Allostellaceae bacterium
CCGCTTGCCGGCAGCTGGCGCGCGCGGCCGCGGGCTCCGTGGCAGGTGCAGGTCGCGCCGGCCATGGAGCGGATCGTCAAGGCGGAGGCCGCGGCGATGCGGGTGACGCTGGCGGTGCTGGTGGCCGAGATCAACGCCCCGACCGCGGTGCCGGCCGGTAATCTGCCGGTGAGGGCGGTTGCCGACGGCATCGGGTCGGAGTAGGGAAGCGCGTGGAGCGCGGGAGCGCCACGGAGGCCTGCGCAAGATGACCGACGACATCGCCGAGGAGGAACCCTTCGCGCCGTTTGCGCGGTGGTTCGAGCTCGCGGCGACAACGGAGCCGCTCGCCGAGACGATGATGCTCGCCACCGCGACAACGGGCGGGCTGCCATCGCTGCGCGCGGTTCTGCTCAAGGGCGCGGACGCGAACGGTTTTGTCTTCTACACCAATCTGGAAAGCCGCAAGGCCACCGAGCTGTTCGGCAACCCGCGCGCGGCGATGTGCTTGCACTGGAAATCGATCGCACGGCAGGTCCGCATCGAGGGCACTGTCGCCCTCGTCGGCGCGGACGAGGCCGATGCCTATTTCGCGACGCGGCCGCGCGACAGCCAGATCGGCGCCTGGGCCTCCGAGCAGTCGCGCCCGCTCGATAGCCGCGCTGCGCTCGAACAGCGCTTTCTTGATTTCACCCGGCAATACGCGGAGCGGCCGGTCGTGCCACGGCCGGCGAACTGGTCCGGGTTTCGGGTCAGCCCCGAGCGGATCGAGTTCTGGCAGGAGCGGCCGTTTCGGCTGCATGATCGGGTCGTGTTTGTCCGCGAAGGTCTCCTGACCGAAGGTAAGGCATGGCGCAAGGAACGCCTGTTTCCATGACCGACCGCACCGCGATCGCGCCCGTGGCGGCGCAGCGCCTGCGCTTGCGCGCGACCTCCGCGTCGCTCGCGGTCGCGGTGGTGCTGATCGTCGCCAAATTTCTCGCCTGGATCGGGACGGGGTCGGTCGCGCTGTTGGCGAGCCTTGTCGACTCGCTCGTTGACGCTGCCGCCTCGCTGGTCAATTTCTTCGCGATCCGGCACGCCGCGACGCCGGCCGATCGCGAGCACCGCTTTGGCCACGGCAAGGCGGAACCCTTGGCGGCGCTCGGCCAGTCGGCCTTTCTGATCGGCAGCGCGGTCCTCCTGATGGCCGAGGCGATCCGCCGCCTGGTCGCGCCCGAACCGGTCGCCAACCCGCCGGCCGGCATCGCGGTGATGGTGTTTTCGATCGTCGTGACGATCGGGCTCGTCCTCTATCAGCGGCATGTCGTCCGCCAAACCGGATCCTTGGCGATCGGCGCCGACGAACTGCATTACCGCGGCGACATCATTCTCAATCTGAGCGTGATCGCGACGCTGGTCATCGGCAAAACGTTTTCATTCCCGCTCCTCGACCCGCTATTCGGCGGCGCGGTCGGGCTGTGGATCATCTACAACGCCGTCAAGATCGCACGCCTCTCGTTGACCCAACTGATGGACCGAGAGCTGCCCGACCCGGAGCGCGCGCGCATTCGCGCGATCGCCGAGAGCCATCCCGAAGTCGCCGCGGTCCACGACATCCGCACCCGGATCGCCGGCCCGACCGCGTTCATCCAGCTCCATATCGAAATGGACGGCGAGATGAACCTGTTGCGCGCGCACGAGGTTTCCGACGCCGTCGAGGCGCTGTTGACCAGCGCCTTTCCGCACGCCGAAATCATCATCCATGAGGATCCGGCGGGCATCGAAGAACGGGTGACCTTCCCGGCCCGCAGCCGGGCGCGATGACGCGCGGCGAGGAGTTCCCCTTACGCCACCTTAGGCAGGGTGAGGGTCTGCCAGACGTCGCAGAGCGCGGCGACGAGCGCCTCGATATCGGCGTCGCTGTGTAAGGGCGTCGGCGTCAGGCGCAGCCGCTCGGTGCCGCGCGGCACGGTCGGGTAGTTGATCGGCTGCACGTAGATCTGGTGCTGGCGCAGGAGGAGATCGGAGGCGGTCCGGCACAGTGCGGCGTCGCCCACCATGACCGGCACAATGTGGCTGTCGTTCGCCATCAGCGGCAACCCGGCTTCGGTCAGCCGGCGTTTCACCCTCGCAACCCGCTCCTGATGCGCGGTGCGCTCGGATTGGCTCGCCCTGAGGTGGCGCACGGCGGCGAGCGCTCCGGCCGCGAGCATTGGCGGCAGCGCGCTGGTGAAGATGAACCCCGCAGCATGGCCGCGCAGGAAATCGACCATCAGGGCCGAGCCGGCGATATAGCCGCCCATGACCCCGAAGGCTTTGGCGAGCGTTCCCTGGATGATTGTCAGGCGCTGCGCCACGCCGTCGCGCTCGGCGATGCCGCCGCCGTGGGCGCCGTAGAGCCCGACCGCGTGGACTTCGTCGAGGTATGTCATCGCGCCGTAGCGCTCGGCGACGTCGCACATCGCCCCGATCGGGGCGATGTCGCCATCCATCGAATAGACCGACTCGAAACACACAAGTTTCGGCCGATCCGCCGGCAAGCTGGCGAGGATGTCGGCCAGATGTCGGGTGTCGTTATGCCGGAAGATCACCCGTTCGGCACGGCTGTTGCGGATGCCGGCGATCATCGAGGCGTGGTTCATCGCATCCGACAGGACGACCATGCCCGGCATGCTGCCGGCCAGCGTCGACAGCGCCGCGTCGTTGGCGACATAACCTGACGTGAAAACGAGTGCCGCTTCGCGACCGTGCAGGGCGGCGAGCTCGCGCTCGAGGAGGACATGCGCGTGGCTGGTGCCCGAAATGTTGCGGGTGCCTCCGGCCCCGGCTCCGGAGCCCTTCAGCTCCGCCGCGATCGCCGCCAAGACCGCGGGGTGCTGGCCCATGCCGAGGTAGTCGTTCGAGCACCACACCGTGACCTCGGCGCCGATGCGGTGATCGAAGGCGCGAGGGAACCGGCCGCAACGCCGCTCCAGATCGGCAAAGACCCGATAGCGCCCCTCGGCGTGGAGCGCATCCACGCGCGCCTTGAAGAAATCGTCGAAGTTCATCTTGCTGCAGCCGCCGCCCGAGTAGCCTCAAAGATAGCACATTGCACCAATAGCGCCATTGCGCGCTGTGTCGCGCCACCGCAGGTCAATCAAGGCGCCGCCGCTCAGTGGGTCGCGAGCCTATCGTGCAGCGCGGCCGGAACGGATACCACCCGGTCGAGGCGATTGCAGGCCGCAATCCAGCCGCTGCGGTGCTGCTGGAGGATGCCGGCATCGGCGAAATTCTCGTGGCGGATCGTCAGCAGGGTGTTGTCCCCCGAGCCGCGCAGCTCCAGGGTTACCAGCGTCTCCGGCACCTGCGCGAAGGCGCCTTCCCAGCGCCAGGTATAAACCAGCCGGTCGGGAGGCCGCACCTCGAGGAATTGCCCGCGCACCGACACCGGCGCGCTGTCGCCGATGCGGCGCATCGCGATGCAATAGGCGCCGCCGACTCGCAGATCCACCGCGATCTCGGCGGCGATCCAGCCCGGCGGGCACCACCAATCCCTGAGCGCTGCCGGCTCCGTCCAGGCGCGGAAGATCCGCTCGGGCGAGGCGCGAAAGCGACGCTGCAATTCGATGCCTATGGTCGCGGCTTCGGCTCCGGCGCTGGCCCGCATGGGTCGCCCTCCTTGTCCAGATAGTCGGCCAGCGCGTCGAGCTGGCCCGCCCAGAACGCCTGATGCTGATCGATCCAGGCGCCCGCCTGCGCCAGCGACTCGGCGAGGAGACGGCAGTAATGGACCCGGCCGACCTTCCAGCGCGTGATCAAGCCGCAGCGTTCGAGGACGGCGAGGTGCTTGGATATCGCCGGCGCCGACACCGCAAACGGCGCCCCGAGCTGGGTCACCGAGCACGGCCCGTGGGTCAGCTGTGCGACGATCGCGCGCCGGATCGGGTCCGACAGCGCCCCAAAGACGTCGTCGAGCGCGTCGAGCCTGCCGGCCGTCCCGATCGGGCGCAGAGGCTCGTTGCGGCGGGGCGCAGCGGTCAATCGCGCCGGGTCCGCTGTTGCGATCGGGGGGACACCGTCATTCGGCGGCCCGCGGACGCGGTGCCTCGACGATATCCCATTTGAGGCCTGCGGCGGCGTCGAGGAATTCCGCTTTTTCCGCCGCGGCGACTCCGATCGTGTC
>DASYZD010000186.1:0-8171 GCA_035946655.1 Allostellaceae bacterium
ACTTCGCAGAAATAGTAGACGTTGGCGTCCTCGCGATCCTGCATCACGTTGAAGCACAAGCAGCCCGGCTCGTCGCGCTCGGAGCCGATCGCATCAACTTCGATCGCCTTGAGAAAATCCGCCCGCCTATCCGGCTTGACCCGGACCTTTACCCATAGCGCCAGCATCGCAGCCTCCCTGATCCACGCACGACTCGTTTCGTGATGTTAAACGAACCGCGGGCCGAACGTCATCTGCAATGGCTGGAGTGCGCCTCGCGGCTGATCTCGCTATTGTAGAGAGCAAGGTCTTCGAGAGGGAGCGGACGATGCCGGCGCAATTGACCGAGCTTACGGTGCGCGACGTCCGGGTCAGGCTGCAGCGCGCCGGGCGGGGACCCACGGTCCTCTTCCTGCACGGCGCGGGGGGCGTCCCGCAATGGCTGCCGTTTTTCGATGCGCTCGCCGAGCGCTACGAGGTCCTGGTGCCCGAGCATCCGGGCTTCGGCGGCTCCGACGACCCGGCGTGGATCACCTCGATGCCGGATCTCGCGATGTTCTATCTCGACCTCGTGGAGGAGATGAGGCTTGAGGGGATCAACCAGATCGGCAACTCATTGGGCGGCTGGCTTGCCGCCGAGATCCTGATCCGCGACCGCGCGCGCTTTCGCAGCCTTGTCCAGCTCGCGCCGACCGGCATCCGCAAGAAGGGTGTGCCGTGCGGCGACAATTTCATCTGGGGACCCGAGGAGGCGCTGCGCAACCTCTATCACGACCAGACCCTCGCCGACCGCATCCTGGCGGTGCCGCCCACCGAAGAACAGATGGATGTGATGCTGAAAAACCGCTTCACGGTGGCGAAATTCGGCTGGCAACCGCGCTGGTTCAACCCGGACCTCGAAAAATGGCTGCACCGCATCAAGCTGCCGGCCCTCATTGTCTGGGGCGAGGACGACAAGATCATGCCGCCGGCCTATGCCGCGCTGTGGCGGGAGCGCCTGCCGGATTCGCGCCTCGTCATGATCGAAAAGTGCGGGCATCTCCCGCAGGTCGAGCACGCCCGGCGCGTCGCCGGCCAGGTTCTCGATTTTCTCGGAGGAGTAGGCCCATGAAGCTCGTCTCCTTCCATCTGATGCCGTATCGGCCGCTCGATCTCGACGAGGCGGCAAAGCATCGCTCGCCCTGGGTGGTGCTGCCGAACCGGCTCTACGACCCGGTCAAGGGCGCCGAGGAATACGAGCGTCACATCGACGCGCTCGTCTATGCCGAGGAGCTCGGCTTCGATGCGATCGGTGTCAACGAGCATCACCAGACCGCCTACGGGCTGATGCCGGCGCCCAATTTGATCGCCAGCGCCCTTATCCAGCGCACGAACAGGGTGAAGATCGCGATCCTCGGCCGCGCCCTGCCCTTGGTGAACAATCCCGTCTATATCGCCGAAGAATTCGCGATGCTCGACAATCTGTCGAAGGGCCGGATCATCGCCGGCTTTGTCCGCGGCATCGGCTCGGAATACCACTCCTCGGGGGTCAACCCCTATTTCTCGCACGCGCGCTTTCACGAGGCGCACGACCTGATCATCCGGGCATGGACCGAGCCCGGCCCCTTCGCCTTCGACGGCGATCATTTCAACGTGCGTTACGTCAATCTGTGGCCGCGCCCCTACCAGAGCCCGCACCCGCCGGTGTGGATCCCCTCGCAAGGGTCGAGCGAGACCGTTGCCTGGGCCTCCGACCCCAAGCGCAAATACCCGTTCCTGGTCACGTTCTCGTCGGCCGATCTCGTCGCGCGCTACCACAACACCTATCGCGAGCAGGCCCGGCAATACGGCTACGAGGCGGTGCCCGAGCAGCTCGGCTGGGCGTGCCCGATCTATGTCGCCGAGACCGACGAGCGGGCACGGGCCGAGGCCGGGCTGTCGGTCGAGACCCTGTTCAACGATTTCCTGCGCCAGACCTTCGAGATGCTGATGCCGCCCGGCTACACCTCGATGAATTCAATGAAGAATTTCGTGCAAATGCGCCGGGGGCTGGGCGGCGGGAAAGCCACCGCCGAGGGTTTGATCGAGAGCGGCACCGCCCTCATTGGCAGCCCCAGGACGGTGCTCGCCGGGATCGAGCGGATGCGCGAGAAGACCGGGTTCGGGATCCTCGTCGCGCTCCTTCAGTTCGGCATCCTCGGGGATGAATTGACGCGGCGAAACATGGATATGTTCGCCGCCGAAGTAATGCCGCGACTGAGGGACTGAGGCTGGGGCGTTATTCCGCCGCCGCTAAGCCTTGAGAGACCCGCGCGAGTTCGGCGCCGAGGAAGCGGGCGAGCGCGGTCATCGCCGAGCGGCCGGCGCGCGCCTCGGCGTCCGGGTTGTAGTTGGTGTTGGTGTTGACGTCATAGGTGTAGAGCGTGCCGGCGGCGTCCTTAATGAACTCGATCCCGGCGACCTCAATGTCGTTGCCCGCGAGAAACGCTTCGTAGCGCCGTTTGAGCGCCGGGTCGATGTCGTCGATGATCGTGAACTTCGTCCGAGGTTCCTCGCCGACTGGGCAGAACGCATCCTCGATCGCGCATTGGTCGGCCGGGCACAATTCGAACCCCGCCGAGGTGTCGACTTCGACAGCATAGAAAAACCGCCCGCCGATGAACTCTGCCCGAGTGATCAGCGGTGCCGGCGCGCGGATGTATTCCTGGAGCAGCTGGAGGCCGTCGACCGGCGCCTCATACTCGGCGCTGTCGAGATAGACGGCGAGCGCGTCAGTGGTGTGGAACAGGCGAACGCCGAGCCCCTTGCCGCCGCGGTTCGGCTTCAGGATCACTGGACGCCCGGCGAAATGTTGCGTCGCCGCGGTGACGAGCCGGTCCGCGCCGCCGACCAGCAACGTCCTTGGCGTGGCGATGCCGGCCGCCTCGAGCGCGGCGTATTGGCGGGCCTTGCTGATTTCCAGATCGAGCGCGCGCGGCCCGTTGATGACCCGTCGCCCATGCCGGGCGAGCCAGGCCAAGACCGACGCGGTCAATTCGGCGGCGTAGCGGTGGTCGCGCGTGTGCGAGGAGGCGCTCATCCGGTTGTAGAAGACGCCCTCGGGCGGCGGCGCCGACAGATCGAAGACGCCGGAATCGAGAAACCAGCTGCGCCACGGCAATTGCCCGACGTCGAGCGCGCGCGCCAATGGCTCCAGCCAGACCGCATTTTCGTGGATCACGTGGATGTGCATCGCCGGCTCCATATGGCCCCGTTTGGCTCCGTCACGCCGAAGAATATACATGTCTTATCGACCCGATAGGTTTACAATACTAAGTTAAGATGTGAATTGTATCCTCGGCGCTTCGCGGAACATCGGTGCCCTCGTTTCGCGCGGCGCGGCTATAGTGCCGATCGACGCAAGCGGGGAGACGGGCCATGGGCCGGGTCGCGGGCAAAGTGGCGCTGGTGGCGGGGGCAGGCGGCGGCATCGGCGGTGCCGCTGCCGAGGGGCTGGCGCGCGAGAGGGCGGCGGTGTTTTGCACCGATATCGACGCACAAGCGGCCGAGGCCACCGCCCAGCGCATCCGCGAGGCCGGCGGGCGCGCTGCGGCGCTAGGGCTCGACGTGCGCCACCGCGCGGCGGTCGATGCCACAATCGCCGCGGCGGTGCGCGAATTCGGACGTCTCGACATCCTCCTCGATTGCGCCGGGATCAGCCATCGCGGCAACTTCCTCGACCTCGATGCCGCGACCTGGGACCGCATCATCGCGGTCAACCTGACCGGCATGTTCCATCTCGGCCAGGCCGCGGCGCGCCAAATGGTGGCCCAGGCTGCCAGTGGCAAAGGCGGCGGCAGCATCATCAACGTGACCTCGCAGTTGGCCGAAGTCGCCCGGCCCGAGCGCGCCGCCTATATCGCGTCCAAAGGCGGCGGCCGGTCCCTTACTCACGCGATGGCGGTCGATCTGGCGGCGCACGGCATTCGGGTCAACGCGATCGCCCCCGGCCCGACCCTGACCGGCCTCACTCGCGCCAGCTATACCGATCCCGAGGCGCGCCGCGCCACCGAGGCACTGATCCCCCTGGGGCGCCTCGGCCAACCCGACGATCTGGTCGGTGCGGTATTGTTCCTCGCCTCGGACGAGTCGGGGTGGGTGACCGGCAGCACGGTCACCGTCGATGGCGGCTACAACACGATCTGAGAGGTCGGGATGACCGGCGACCTGCACGTCACCGAACCTCTGGCGGAGTTTCTCGTTGCGTCGCGCTGGGAGGACATCCCGACGCCGGTGCGGCACGAGGGCGTGCGCTCGCTGTTGAACTTTGTCGGCGGCGCGCTCGGCGGCTGTAGGGACGAGGCGGTGAACCTCGCCGCCACCGTGCTCGCGCCCTATTTCGGCCCGGCGCAGGCCAGCGTCATCGGCCGCCGCGAGCGGCCGGATGCGCTGAGCGCTGCATTCCTCAACGCGGTCAGCGCCAATGTCCTCGAATATGACGACACCCACCTGGCGACGGTGATCCATCCGGCGGCGCCGGTGGTGCCGGGCCTCCTGGCGCTCGCCGAACAGCGCCGCATCTCCGGTGCCGACCTCGTGCACGCGATAATCCTCGGGGTCGAGGCCGAGTGCCGCATTGGCCTCGCGGTGATGCCGACGCATTACCGGCGTGGCTGGCACATCACCTCGACCTGCGGAATCTTCGGCGCCGCGGCGGCGGCGGGTAAGCTGCTCGGTCTTGACGCGCGGCACATGGCCTGGGCGCTTGGACACGCGGCGACGCAGTCTTCGGGGCTCGTCGAGAGCCTCGGCAGCATGTCGAAGAGCATCGGGGTCGGCAACGGCGCCAAAAACGGCCTCGCCGCGGCGCTCTTCGCCAAGGCCGGCTTCACTGCCGCCGAACAGGCGATCGAGGGGCGCTATGGGTTTGCCCCGGTGACCAGCGACTCGGTCAATCTCCGGGCCATCACGCAAGGGCTCGGCGAGAGTTGGGGAATCCTCGCCAACGCCTACAAGCCCTACCCGTGCGGGGTCGTCTTGTTCCCGGTCATCGACGCCTGCCTCGAATTGCGCGCGCGCCACCGCCCGGCGCCGCAGCGCCTCGCCCGGATCGTCGTGCGCGGCCATCCGCTACTCAGCGAGCGCGCCAACCGACCCGCGGTCGAGACCGGGCGCGAGGCCAAGGTCAGCATCCAGCACTCGGTTGCGGTGGCGCTGCTGGAGGGCGCGGCCGGGCTCGCGCAATACGAGGATCGGTGCGTCGCCGACCCGGCGGTGCGGGCGTTACGCGCCCGGGTCGCGGTCGAGGAGGATGAGAGCGTTCCGGTCGAGTCGGCCTTCGTCAGCCTCATCCTCGACGACGGCACCAGCCATACCGAGCATGTCCGCCATGGGCGCGGCACACCGGGGCGGCCGATGACCGAAGGTGAGCTCGACGCCAAGGTCGCCGAGCTCGCCGCGTTCGGCGCGCCGCAAATCGATGCGCTGGGCCTCATCGCCGCGCTGCGCGCGATCCTGGGCGAAGCCGATGTCGCCCGCATCGTGCGAATGACGGTGCCGGCGCGCGGTTGACTTCAGCGGGCCAACGCGAAGCGCACGGCCACCGTTACCTCGACATCGGGTTCCGTCATGTCGGCCGGAAAGGGCGGCAGACTGGCGCCGCGCATCATCCGATCGAGCGCGGCGTCGAGATCGGGATGGCCGGTGCTCTGGACGATCGCGTAATCGAGCACGCGGCCCGACCGGTCGACGTGGAACCGCAGCACCGCCCGGCCCTCTTCGCCGCGCTCGCGCGCGCTCTCCGGATAACGCTTGTGGCTCTCGAGCCAGACGCTTAGCGCGATGCGGTAGCTGGCGCTGACAACCGGCGCCGGCGGCGGCGGTCGGGGCGGCGCGGGAAGCGGAACGACCGCGGTCTGGGTAGGGGGTTGGGTCAGCACCGGATGCTGCGGTGGCTGGTGCGGCGGTGGCTTCAACGGGGGTGGCTTCAGCGCCGGCTTTGGCGGAGGCGGAGGCGGGGGCGGCTCGGACTTGACGATCGGCGGCGGCGGCCCTGGCTTGACGACTGGCGGCGGCGGTTCCGCCGCTGGGATGGGCGCCGGTTCGGGCGGCGGCGCGGCGACTGGCGGCGGCGCCAGCATGATCTCGATCGGCTTCGGCGCCGGCAGCCGTAAGGCAACCGGCGGGAGAGATTTCGCCACCAGGATCATCAGGGCCACGACAGCGACATGCCCGGCGACCGAGGCCGCCACCGGCAACCCGAACGGGCGGCTCACTTCGGCTTGGCTCCCTCGGCGATCAGCGACACCTTGGTGAACCCGACGCTGCTGAGGAGCCCCAGCGCGTCCATCAGCTGGGCATAGCGGATCGTTCGGTCGCCCCGCACGTAGACGACGCGATCGGGATCGGCCGCCGCGAGCTGCGCGAGGCGCTCCTTGAGATCGCCGGAGGCCACCCGCTCGTCGCCGATAAAGATGCCCCCCTCGCGGTCGAGGCTTAAGACGATCGGCTTTCGCGGCTGGGTGAGCTGGGCCGCGCTCGTCTTCGGCAAATCGAGCGGCACGCCGACAGTCAACAACGGCGCCGCCACCATGAAGATGATCAGCAAGACCAGCATCACATCGACCATCGGCGTCACGTTGATCTCGGCGAGCGGCTGGTAACGATCCTCGTCCGGCTCGCCCGAGGGCGGCAGGGACCGGGCCATCGCTCACACTCCCGCGGCGCGCGATAAGAGGCCGCCGCACCGGCCGATCAGCGCCTGCATGCGGCCGGCGAAGCGCCCGAGTTCGACGGTGAATTTGTTGTAGAAGACGACCGCCGGGATGGCCGTGGCGAGCCCCATCGCGGTCGCAAACAGCGCTTCCGCGATCCCGGGCGCGACCACCGCGAGGCTCGTGTTGTTGGCGGCGGCGATCCCGGCAAAGCTGCGCATGATTCCCCACACGGTGCCGAACAGCCCGATGAACGGGGCGGCCGAGCCGAGTGTTGCGAGAAACGGCAAGTGGGTTTCCAGGCGCCGCATCTCGCCATTGAGGGCGAGCCGCATCGCGCGCTCGACGCGCTCGCGCCGCTCGCCGACGGTTTCGCCATCGCCGGAGATCG
Organism: Allostellaceae bacterium; assembly: GCA_035946655.1. Lineage (GTDB taxonomy): Bacteria > Pseudomonadota > Alphaproteobacteria > ATCC43930 > CGMCC-115725 > DATARH01. Next base: position 7,042 of record DASYZD010000186.1, read on the forward strand.
CGATCCGGCTCTCGTCGAGCCCGGCGATCAGCACCTGTCCCGCGGGGTCACGCTCCGTCGCCGAGAGGGTCCACAGCTCGGCGGGCGAACCGGCCGCCGCGGCCCGCGCCTCGTGGCCGCGCGCCGACCGGCTTACCGCGCCTAGCCGCCACAACTTGTCGAGGATGACCGCCCAGCTCCACACCGAAGCGACCAGCAGCAGCATGAGGACCCCCTTGACGACGATGTCGGCATTGAGGAACAGCGTCACGATCGAAATGGTTGGTGCCGGTTGCATCATCTCTGCCCTTAAGCTGGACTGATCGGCTGCTGCTGGAATGACTGCCTCCGCCCGGCGAGGACCGCGCCGCGCCGGCCCATTTGCGGTGACTGGGGCCAGCTCAGAACTCCTTGGTAACGCCCAGGAAAGCTGAACGGCGCGGGCCATAATGGTTGGCGAAAACGCCGATCCCGGTCATGCTATGCAGCGGATAATTCTCGTCGAGCAGGTTGATGACGGCAAGCCGCACGGTGATGGGGCGGCCCGGCGCCGCCTCGAAGCGGTGCGATATGCTCAGATTGACCTGCTCGCAAGAAGGAACGGTCCCGCCGTTATAGACAATATCGCCTGGGTGCACGGTCCGCAGCCCGGACCCCGCGACGATGCAGCTGGCGTAGCCGACATGCACCGTTGTCGATGGCGTCGGCGTCCACACGGTATTAAACCGCGGGCTCGGCTGGTTGCCGATGGTAAGCCGTCGACGACGTCGAAGCGCCCGCCATAGTTGACGGTGACGTTCGGCAGCACTTTCCATTCGTCGTGGGGATAGGCGCTGGAGGAGAAGCTCGTCTTCCGGCTGCTTCGGGGAATGCTTGTCGGCTGGGGGACCGACCCTAGACTCAGGCTGCAGACTCAGGCAGCGTTACCAGGCGCAGGCGGATCTCCCGCCGCCTCTCCTCTCGAGCCGCTTCGCGTTGTTCGGCGCGTTGGCGCAGCGCGGCACGATCGGCGACGCTGCCCGATGCCTGGGTCGGCGCCGTGCAGGCGGTGGGGCAGCGGGTAATCCCCTTGGCGCGGATGAAGGCGGCGATCTCCGCATCGTTGTTCTGTGGCGACATATGTTCCCTTCCGGTCTCAGACCGTGGTGATT
>DASYZD010000187.1:0-2277 GCA_035946655.1 Allostellaceae bacterium
AGGGCGGCGGCGAATTCGTCGATCTCGATGCCCCGCACCGCATCGCTGATCCCGGTCTCCCACACCACCAGGATCGGGTCTTCGGCGATGACGTCGGTGGGGAACCGCTCCACCATCTGCTGCGTCGATTGGCGCGGGACGCCCTTGTTGGCGACGGTAATCGGTACCCCGGGATAGTCGGCGGCAAGCGCGACCTGCAGGCGATGGGGATAGGCAAGATCGGGCGGGCCAGCGGCGGCGCCCTTGGTCGAGGCCCCGCCGATCGCCACGATATTGATCGGTTGGCGCGCGCGCAGCCGTTCGGCCAGATGGGGCAGCTTGACCGAGATCTCCAGGAGCCCGGGCGGAATCTCGCAATCCGGCGGTTCGGCGCGGCCGCTCGTCGGCACGGCCAGGGTCACCGCCGCGGCGCCGGCGAGGCCCAGCAAAGACCGGCGCTTCATCGAGCGATCTTCCCGCCGGGTCGCACCGCGGCCGGCTGCGGCATCGGCATCCGGTCCATCTCCTTGTACCAACCGATCATCTGGGCGGTCAGCACCATCGCCACGATCCCCCCGACATTGACCGCAAGCTCCATGGTGATGGCGGAATCATATTCCGAAAGGATGAAATGCCCGAGCGCCGACAGAAGAATGCTGAGGCAGAAGATCTCGAGTGACTGCTGCCCGCACGACACCAGCGGCCGCGCTGCTCGGCTGCGCAGAAAGCGGGCCTGTGACGGCACCAGCGCCGCGACGAGCAGCACGAGCGCGAAGAACGTGACGAGGCGAAGCGGCGCCAGATTGTTCTTGTTTACCGGCCACAGCTCCTTGAGCAGCAGCCCCGGGAACGGTTCCCATACGCCGTGGATGGTCCAGCTGACCCTGACCACGAACGCAGCGATGACAACCGCGGCGGCGGCCCAATAGGCCGGTCTCGGCAGCCTGGGAAAGCTCCCGGCCTGAGCCGAGTGGTTGCCGAGTACCGCCCCGGCGACAAACAGGAATTGCCAGGCGAGCGGGTTGAAATACCAAACATGCCCAGCCGGATAGGCCGGCACCGAAATATCGAAGATCTGGACGACTAGATAGAGGCTCGCCGACGGCACCAGCACCAAGAGCCAATGGCGTTGTATGCCGAGCAAAATCACCGGGAAGATCAGCAGCATCACAATGTATAATGGCAGGATGTCCAGAAAGTTTGGCTGGAACTCGAGCGTCAGCGCCTTGACCACGGCGATATGCGGCTCGTTGAGAAAATCGGTGACCCGCATCTCTTCATTGTACATGGGATTCTTGAAGACGGTCGCGGTATAGGACACCTCGGCGATGAACAGGACGAACAGGAAGATGTGCGCGACATAAAGTTGCCACGCCCGCCGCAGCACCTGCGCGGTGGCGTAGAGCGCGCCCTTGCTGACCAGCCGGCGGCCATAAACCAGGGCTGCGGTAAATCCCGATATGAAGATAAAGACTTCCGCTGCATCGAAAAAAGTAACTGCCTGCAGCGTAAAATAGCTCAGGACGTTTTCCGGGATATGGTCGATAAAAATTAATATCAGCGACACCCCGCGAAAGAAATCGAGCCGGAGATCGCGTGTCGTGGACGGCTCAGGCAAGGCCGACTAAGCTCCGGGTTAGCCCGGCTTTGCCGAGATTGGCCGGGCAGCAGGTGGCGCAGCGTGGGTCGGGCGACCTTAGCAAAGTCGGGAGTAAAGTCGAGCCGGGCGCGTCGGCGCGGCCGGAGCAGCGAGGGAGGCGCATTGTGGAGCCGTCAAGCATCCGCCGCGTCGCGGTGGTCGGGACCGGCACGATCGGCATGAGCTGGGCCGCGACGTTTCTGTCGCGCGGCATTGCGGTCACGGCAAGCGATCCGGCGCCCGAGGCGGAGCAGCGATTGCGCCGGTTCATCGACACTGCCTGGCCGGTGCTGGCGCGGCTCGGCGCGATCGCCGAGAGGCCGCCGCACCAGTTGCTGGTTTTTTGTGCAGATGCGACATCGGCTGTCACGGCCGCCGATTTCGTCCAGGAGAGCGCCCCCGAGCGCGAGGCCGTCAAGCAGGAGCTCCTCGCCCGCATCGACGCGGTGCTGCCGCCCGAAATCGTCATTGCCTCCAGTTCGTCAGGGTTGTTGATCAGCAAGCTGCAAGGAGCCTGCCGCCATCCCGAGCGCGTCGTCATCGGGCACCCGTTCAACCCGCCGCACCTGATCCCGCTCGTTGAAGTCGTCGGCGGCGCGCGGACCGCGCCCGCGACGATCGAGCGGGCGATGGCGGTTTACGCCGCGATCGGCAAGCGC
>DASYZD010000188.1:0-16777 GCA_035946655.1 Allostellaceae bacterium
GGCGTGTTCGTCGAAGAGGGCGGATCGCTGACGATCCTCAGCGGGTCGCTAGCCGGCGGCGGCGTTGCGGGGGGCGCGGGCAGCGGCGGCGGCGGAACCGGAGCGGGTCTCGGCTCCGGGCTGTTCGTCGCGGGGACGGGAGCGGTAATCCTGGCGCCGCCGTCCGGCCATACCCTCGCCGTCGCCGACACGATCGCCGACCCGACCGGCGCGGGGGGCGCTGCCAGCCTGACGATCAAGGGCGCGGGCGAAGTAGTCCTCTCCGCGACCAACAGCTACACAGGCGGCACGACCCTCAAGGGCGGCACCTTGTCGTTGCAGGCCTCAGGCGCCGCCGGAACCGGCATGATCACCTTCGTCTACGGCAGGGCCGCGACGCTGATCGTCGGTCAAGGTGACATCCCTACCAACATCGTCAGCGACTTTCTGCCCGGCGACGTGATCGATCTTCAGGGCATCGGCACTGCGACCACCGCGACGCCGGATGCCAACAATGTTCTGACCGTCGCCGGCGGCATGACCCCGGTGCAATTGCAGCTCGACCCGGCGCAGAACTTGACCGGCGAGACCTTCAACGTCGCCAGCGACCTCCACGGCGGCACGCTTCTGACCGCGACCGACGTCAACGGCGACGCGCCGCCGTTGATCGCCGGTACCGGCACGCTCGCCGGTGACGACCACACGCCGCTCGACCCGTTCACCGGCGTCATCGTCGCCGATCTCAATCCAGGCCAGAGCGAGACCGTCACCGTGACGCAATCCTCGCCCGCCAACGGCGTGCTGTCGCACCTGTCGGGCGGCACTTACAACCCGACGACTGGCGTGTACCGCATCACCGGCAGCGTTGTCGCCGTCACCACCGCGCTGCATCGGCTGGTGTTCACGCCGACGATCCATCAGGTCGCCCCGGGCCAGGTCGAGGCGACGCAGTTCTCGCTGTCGGCCAGCGACGGCCAGATGACATCGATCACCCGGACGCAGACGCTCGACATCACCGCACTGAACGACCCGCCGGTGATCTCGGGGGTCAGCTGGGATTACGGCTACTGGAATGTTCCACTGAACCCGTTTGCAGGCGCCACGGTCGGCGACCCCGATCTCGGCGCAACCGAGAGCGTCAGCTTCACCGTCAGTTCCGCAGTGCTGGGCTTTGGTGACGTCAATGGCCTGCTGTCGTTATCCTTGCCCGGGTTCACGCTCAATCACACCGGCAGCGGTACCTACACGCTGACCGGCGGCTCCAGCCCGGCGCAGGTTACCGCGGCGATCGATGCAATTCAGTTCACCCCGACGCCTTATCCGAGCGCCGCCGGCGCGACCGACACCCAGATCGGCGTGACCGTGTCCGACGGCATTGCGCCGCCGGTCTCGGCGGTGGCCAACGTGCAGGCGGGTCTGCCGATCTTCACCGGCACAAAGGCCAATCAAACCGCCGTCGATGGCAAGCCGATCGCCCCGTTCAGCGCGGTCACGATCACCGACTCGGCCGGATTGACGATCGAGGGGATGACAATCCAGCTGTACGATTCCACCGCGAATTTTCAGACCACGACCGACGCCAACGGCATTTTGTCGGGCGTTGGCCTGACCAAGACCGGCGTCGGCACCTATTCGCTGGCGCCCGGCACCCCGGCGGCGGTGACGGCGGAACTCGATGCTCTGACCTTTACGCCGGCCTACGGCAGCACCAGCACGACCACCGATTTCTATATGCTGGCGTCGGATAACGCGACGACCTCCGGTAATACCAATACCTCGGTCGTCGCCGCGCCCGGGACCACATACTCGCTGCTGACGACGGGGGTGGATACGGTCACGGCCGCTTCGGCCAAGCCCACGATCGTCGCGTTGAGCAACACGCTGTCAGCCGGCGACAACATCAACGGTGGCGGCGCTACGCTGGTTCTGAGCGGCGGCGGTGCGTTCAACCTGGCGGCGCCGGCGACGCTGACCAACCTTTCCTCGATAAATGCCCAGGAAGGCGCGGGCGACACGGCGCAAACCGTGACGTTGCTGGCCGGGCTGAACGCGATCGTCACGGTAAGGTCGGATACCTCCGGCGATCCCTCACCCGGCATCACGATCATCGGCGCGGCGAACAACGACATCATCAATCTGGGAAACGGCCGCGACACGGTCTCCGTGGGAGCCGGCGAGGTCGTCAACGGTGGCAGTGGCAACGACACCTTCAAGCTGACGGCTGCGGCCTCGCCAACGGCGACCGTGGTTGGCGGTCCGGGCAGCGACACGCTCGTGCTGACCACCGCGGGAGCGGTGTCTATCGCCGGCGTCAGCGGCGTCGAGAAGATCAAGTTGGCGAGCGGAGCCGCCAACACGCTGACCCTGACGGACGCGAACTTTGCCGGGGTGAGCGGCAATACGATCACGGTCACTGGCGGCGGCACGGGCAATACGCTGAGCGACGCCGGGGTGTCGGCGGCCGACAAGGCTATCCTGGTGGGAGGCGCCGGTGCCGACACGCTGATCGCCGGCCGGAATGCGACGATGACCGGCGGTGCCGGAGCCGATGTGTTCGAGTTTACCACCTCGGGGTCAACCGCCATCCCCGATAAAAACATGGTGACGGATTTCGTCCATGGCACCGACAAATTGACGTTCAGCGATCTCGGGTTCGACCTCGGACTGGCGGGCGCCACCTCGACCCCGCATGCGTTGCCGGTGACGCTGTTCTCGAGCCGGACCAACGGCACCTTTGACGCCGGCAACACGACCGAGCGCTTCGCCTACAACGCGAGCACCGGGCAGCTGATCTACGGCGCCAACGGCAGCGCCAGCAGCGGCTTCCACACTGTCGCGACGCTGACCGGCCATCCGACCGTCACCGCCAGCGACCTCTACTTCGTCAAGTGATGACCGGTTGTCGCCGGCCCTGATACCCGCGGCAAACGACCGCGGCCGAGGCCACGCGGTAGATCTGCTGCGCCGCTAGGGCTGGAGAGCGCGGGCGACGGCGATGAGCAGCGCGTCGCTGCCACGCCCTCCGATGATCGACAGCCCGACCGGTAAGCCGTCGACCGCTGCACCCGGGATGCTCACTTGCGGATGGCCGCTCAGCCCGCCATGCGCACACAGCGCGGTGATGCGGTCGCGCAGCGGCTCCAGCACCGAGAGCGGCTGGCCCCGGAGCGGCGCCGGAAAAGGTGTCGTCGGCATGCAGAGGATCGTGCCGGGCGGCAGTAACTGACGCATTCGCCCGCGCGCCTCTTGGCGCACCAGCGATGCCCAGGCGCGCTCGCTCGCTGGGATCGTCTGGGCGAGGGCGAGGTTGCGCGCGACGCTGAATTGGAAGCGCGGGTTCGTTCGGTCGATCCACTCCTGAAAGGTCAGCCACGCCTCATAGGGTTGCAACGTGCGTTGCGCCCGCGCCCAGGCCGCCAGCCCCGGCGGCGCCACCCTATCCTCGCGCACCTCGCCAATGAGCGCGCCGAGCCGCGCAAGCAGCGGTTCGAGACCAGCTGCGGTCTCCGGATCGGCCACGGCGAAGGCGTCGGTCGCGATCACCAGCCGCTCCGGCAAACTGTCCGGGATAACGTCGCCAAGCATGACGCTCGAAACCCGGGCGAATGTCTCGGCGTCGCGCGCGAACCAGCCGGTCGTGTCCGATGTCGGCGCCTGGCGCATCATCCCGGTGAGATCGAGCCGACCATGCGTCGGGCGGATCCCGTAAATCCCGCAAAAGCTCGCCGGCACCCGCACCGAGCCGCCGGTATCGGTGCCGAGCGCGGTGTCGCACAACCCAGCGGCGACGGCCACCGCCGAGCCGGCGGAGGAGCCGCCCGGCACACGGTCCGGCGCACGCGGGTTCACGGGCGTCCCCTCGAACGGGTTCTCGCCGAGAATGCCGAGCGAAACTTCGTCGGTGATCGTCTTGCCGATGAGGGTCGCGCCGGCATCGAGGAGCGTGCGTACCGCCCAGGCATGGCGGGTCGGGATCGGATGGGCGCGGGCCCAGTCGGGGTTGCCGCCGCCGGTAGGGTGGCCAGCGACGTCGAACAGATCCTTGGCCGCAAAGGTGAGGCCCGAGAGCGGCCCGCCGGGTTTGCCCACCACGCGAAATTGCTGGCCCGGGACGAAGGCGCCAATGTCGTCGGGCATTCGTGTTAGCCTTCGAGCAATTCGCCGACCGCCTTGGCGACGATGGCGTTCGACAGGATGACGGGCAGGCCGAGCCGCGCCAGCGCCGCGCGGTGGCGTTCGGTAAAGCCGATGCAGTCGAGGAGGATCGCCTCGGCGCCGCGCGATTTGAGCGCGGCGCCGGCGTCGGCCACGGCCTCGGGCGGGGCCGTGTAGGGACTGGCGGTGGCAAAGAGCGGCGCTCGCGCGACCGTGCGCCATTTGTCGCTCTCGGACTGGATCTGCCCGGCAATCGGCACGATGACGCCGAGTTGGCGATGCTCGATGAGGCCAGCGACTGTTCCCGGGATGATATGGTCGGGCTCGACCAACCAGGCCCTTTCGCATTGGAGGCAGTCGAAGGTGCCGGTGCACAGTAAGAGGATGACGTCGCAACCCTCGGCTTCCAGAGCGGCGAGCGAGGTTTTTACGCCGTCACGCATGCGGCGGCGCGACAGCTCGACGACGCTGCCATCGTTGAGCCGGGTAACCAAGGCTGGTTCGCCCGCTTCGGCTCGGTAGCGGCGGGCAATCTCGCCCAGTGACAAGCCGTCGAGCACGCCCCGATCAATACGGCGAACCGCGGCGCGCACATGGCGGTCGATGATCGGACCAACGTCAAGGCGCGGGGCCTGGCCGATCGTCAAGGTGCCGAGGGTACGCTGGGGCATCGATTGCGCTCCTGGCGTGGGGAAGCGACGCAAGCTGACCACTTGGCTGAGCGATTGACAACGCCGGATTTGCGGATCGATGCTGCCACCAGCACAGCACGGCATGAAAGCCGGGGAGGGCGGCGCATGGTGATCACCGTAACTCAGCTTCACCCCCATATCGGCGCCGAAATCGGTGGCCTCGATTTGCTTGAGCCGGCCGATACGGCGACCGTGGCAGAGCTCTGGCGGGCGATCGACGCTCATGCGGTGTTGGTCTTCCACGACCAGCAGCTGACCGACGAACAGCTGCGCAGCTTTGCCGCGCGCTTCGGCGAACTCGAGATCGGCCGCTCGGCGGCGCGCGGCGGCCGGCGGCGCCTCCAGTTTCCCGAAATCGGCGACATCTCGAACCTCGACGAGGACAACCGGCTGCGCGCCCGCGATGACCGGAGGCGCCTCGACAGCCTGGGAAACCGCCTGTGGCACACCGATGCTTCTTACATGCCGGTGCCGGTGGTTCTCGGCATGCTGTTCGCGGTGGCGGTCCCGCCAGCCTCGCCCTTCGGCGCTGGCGAGACGGAGTTCGCCGATATGCGCGCTGCGTACGATGCGCTGTCGGAGGCGCAGAAGGCCGCGGTCGATGGGTTGGTCGTCGAGCACGACGTGTTCTGGTCGCGCGGCCAGATCGGGTTTACCGAATTTCCCGTTGGCGAGCGCGAGCAATACCCGCCGACGCGCCAGCGCCTGGTGCGGCGCCACCCGGGATCGGGCCGCAAGACGCTGTACCTGTCGGCGCATGCTTCGCACATTGTCGGCTGGCCGGTCCCCGAGGGGCGGCTCTTACTCAACGACCTCAACGAACACGCCACGCAGCGCGAGTTCGTCTACAGCCACCGATGGCGGAACGGCGACCTGGTGATCTGGGACAACCGCGACACGATGCACCGCGGCCGGCCCTTCGACGACTCGCACCCTCGCGATTTGCGCCGGGCGACAACGCTCGATGTCGGCTCGACCCTCGACGAGGCGGCTTGAACTGGCGAGCCGGCCTACTCGGCCGCGGCCTCAGCCTCGGCGCGGGCTTCTGGGCGGCGGCCGAGCCACAGTGCATTGAGGAGCCATAGGAGGGCGATCGGGAGCGCCACCGGCGCCAGTTCGGTCGCCCCGGCGCCGAGCGCGCGCAGTCCCGCCACGCCCCAAGCTCCCAACTGATCGCCAAGGCGATAGACGAACGGGTGCTCACGCGGTACCACGGTGAACCGGATCTCGCGCGTCGGCCGTGCGATCGCATAGTCGCCGGGGCGGCGCAAAATCTGGAACACTGCGATCGCCGAGAGCGTCGGCGCGAAAACCAGCGCGCCGAAGCCGATCATCGTCAGAAGCGGCAGAAAGGCGAGGGTCAGCGCGACCCCGAGGAACACCAGGATGCGGCCGGTGAAAAACAGCTGCGCGACCAAAGTCAGCGTGTTGACCAGGAGATCGACCGTGGCAAAAAACGCCGTCTGCCCACCGCGGTCGGCGAAGCTCTTACTGACGATCCCGGCCTGCTGGAAATAGAGAAAGGTCGAGGTGATCTTGACGAGATAGGCGAACGGCGGGTTCAAGACCACCATGCCGACGAGCGTGCCGGTGAACAGCCATTGCAGATTGCGGACGCCGCCGGCGACGCCCATCTCGTCGCGGATCGGCCGCATGATGTCGTAGGACGACAACACCGCGAAGATAGAGCCAGCACCAGAAAAGGACCGCGACCTCCTCCGGCCGGACATCGATGACCCGGCGCAGCAGCCGGTACGCGATCCGGGCAATGCCACCGGGGTGCCGGCGGGCCGGCTCGCCTCACTCAAACGGCACGCGACATGTCAGGATTTGGCCTCATTACCTCGAGTGAGCGAACGCCGAGATCCGGCCGCTCGCCTCATCCCTCCTGATCGACGCCGACGACGAGGTGGCATTCGACGACTTCCTCGCGCGGGACCCGCAGCTCCATGGGCGGGTTGAGCTGGCGCAACACCAGCGCATCATTGTCCCAGCGGACGAACTGCTTGATCAGCACCGCCTGCCCGGTCTTGAAGACAACGACGTCGCGGTTATGGGTCGGCGGCTTGAACGGGTTGACGTGCAACAGCCAGCCTTGTTGGTAGCGCGGCTCCATGCTGTCGCCGACCATGTAGATCGCATAGGCGCCGCGAACCCCGCCGAGATTGGCCGGGCGCGGCGTGTAGCCGATCGGGCCGTCCTCGAGAAACATTTCCTGATCGCCGCCGCCGCGCCCGGCGCTGCGGATTGGGATCGGCTCGGCGCGCGGCGGCGCGGCCTGCGCGACAAAGGCGCGCGGCGGGCGGCCACGCCGCGCCGGTCCGGGGCGTGGCAACGCCTCGGTTGCGGCACCGGCGTGGCGCAGCACCTCGTCCTGAGAGACCCCGAGGAAAGCGGCGATTTGCACCGCCTCCAGGAGTTTCATCTGACGCTCACCCTTCAGCATGCGTGAGACCGCGGATGGGGCAAGACGCAAATGGCGGGCGAGATCAGCCTGCGATACGCCGGCCCGTTCGAGTGCCTGCTGAAACCAGATCGCATCCATGATTACCGCCAGCATAATTGAGTCATTGACATCGCTCCAATTGATAATATATATAGCATGCGGCTTTGACAAGGGACGAAGCGCATGTCGGACGAAATTCCCGGAGCGTGTGAGTGCGCGGGCGCGGGAGAGGCCAATGATGGCGGTTGCGCGTTTGTTGTCGAGGCGACCGATGCCAGCCCGGGCGCCTTCAATTTCTGCACCGCGCCGCGCCAGCCCAACTCGCCCTACTGCCGACGGCACCACGCCTTATGCCACCTCGGCAAGGGCGGGGCCGCCGAAAGCCGACAGCTGCTCGAGATCGAAGCGCTGGCCGATACGGTCGGGGGCAGGCTGGGACGCCGGGGTCGGTATCCCCCAGCTCACCAGCTGCGGCGGCTCGACCGCGTTGCACGGGCATCTTCGCGACGAAATCGTTCACGTATTGTTCTGGAGACGCAGATGGCATCGCAACGAACCCGTGTAGCAGCGGCCTCCGGCGTGCAAGATTCCGGACCGACGCCGGAGCGTCGCCAGCATGGCGAGATCGAGCGCATGGAGCGCGCGATCGGCGATGCGGCGGGTCAGCCCTCGCGGCCATTTCGCGCAGTCGACACGCTCGCCATCATGCAACGGCGCGGATCGATCACCGCGGGCATGCGGCAGGCCGGCGAGGATTTTCGCAGCCGGTTCGGGTTCGCTCATCTCGATCCGCTGCGCGCGCTCGACCTGTCGCATCTGCGCGTGGATGAACCGAGCCCGCGACCCGATCGGGACGGGCCTGCGCTGCGCATCGAGGCGGCGCGGGCGGACGTGTGGCGCGCGATCCAAGCGGTCGGTGGGGCAGCCTCGCCGGCGGGGTCGTGTCTGTGGCACGTCCTCGGTTGGGAGCGCTCGCTCAAGGAATGGGCTCTTCAACAGGGTTGGAGCGGGCGTCTGGTAAGTCAGGAAGCCGCGTCGGGCATTCTCATTGCAGCGCTCGGTGCTCTCGAATCGCATTTTAAGACCCCGAGAAAATTGATTCCATCACATTTTCAGGTTGACAAATCCGGATCGATGTGATAAAAGATCGCCACACTGGAAAAATTGGGTTGACCAATGACGAGCCTGCCTCGGCATCGCTACGCTGCCGGTGCGCCCGCGCTCGAAGATGACGAAGCGCGCGCCGTGCGTCTCGGCATCACGGCGGAGCGGGTGCTTCGGGAATACGCCCGCATCGCCTTTTCCGATATGAGCCGCATTGTCGAGTGGGACGCTGCCGGCAAGATGCGGGCCAAGCCGTCGACGGGACTGTCGGAGGACGATGCGCCGGCGATCGCCGAGATTGTCGCCTCGGCCAGCACGGGCACCGTGTACCGTATCAAGCTGCACGACAAAAAGCCGGTGCTCCAGGTGCTCGCGCGCTACCTCCGCATGCTCCCGCCGCTCAAGACCGGATCGTATGACGAAGAACAGGCGGACGAGAATGAGGACCCTCGCGAATTTCTCATTCGCGAGGTGGATCGCCTCGCGGCCGAAGAGGCTGCGGGACCCGGCGATCCGGCAGTTGAGCGATGAGGACGCTCGCGACCTAGACCGCGAAATATCCTGGCGGCCGCGGGCTGCGCAGACCCCGCCGCCCGGCGACTGGCGGGTTTGGCTGCTGCTCGCCGGGCGCGGCTTCGGCAAGACCCGCGCCGGCGCCGAATTCGTTCGGGCACTGGTCGAGTCCGGTTCGGCCCGGCACGTCGCGTTGGTGGCGCCCACCGCGCTCGACGCCCGCAACGTCATGGTGGAGGGCGAAAGCGGCATTCTGAATATCGGGCTGGCGAGCCAACGGCCGATTTACGAATCATCGAAGCACCGCCTGACCTGGCCCAATGGCGCGATTGCGACAACTTACTCGGCTGACGAGCCGAACCGGCTGCGCGGTCCGCAGCATGATTTGGCCTGGTGCGACGAGCTTGCGGCGTGGCCCTATCCGGCCGCGTGGGACATGTTGATGTTCGGGCTGCGGCTCGGCGCTGACCCGCGCGCGATCGTTACGACGACGCCGCGGCCGACAAAGCTGATCCACGCCATGATTGCCGACCCCAAGGTGGTGATGACCCGCGGCAGGACCGCCGAAAACTATGAGAACCTCGCACCCGCCTTTCTCGACCAGATCGTGCGGCGCTATGAGGGGACGCGCCTCGGGCGCCAGGAGCTCGACGCCGAAATCCTCGACGACATGCCGGGCGCCTTGTGGCAGCGCGGGGTCATCGAGGCAACGCGGGTGACCCTCCAGCCCGAATTGGTTCGCATCGTCATCGCGATCGATCCGGCGGTCTCGGCAAGCGAGGATTCCGACGAAACCGGGATCATCGCCGCCGGGCGGGACAGGAATGGGCACGGCTATGTGCTCGCCGACGCCTCGGGCCGCTATGCGCCAGCCGAATGGGCGCGCGCTGCGATCACCGCTTACGGCGCCCATCAGGCCGACCGCATCGTCGCTGAAATCAACAATGGCGGCGACATGGTCGAGGCGACGCTGCGGGTGATCGATCCGAATATGCCGTTTGGCGCGGTGAGAGCCGCGCACGGCAAGGTCGCGCGAGCCGAGCCGGTGGCCGCGCTCTACGAGCAGGGCCGAATTCACCACATTGGCGCCTTCCCGCAGCTCGAAGACCAGATGTGCTCGTTCACCGCCGACTTTGACCGGGCGGCGGCCGGCTACTCGCCGGACCGGGTCGATGCGCTCGTCTGGGCTTTCACCGAGCTCCTGGTCGAGCCGCGCGCCGGGGACGCAATTTTCGAGACCTATCGGCAGCTTGCCGCGAAGGAGAATGAGGCTCCATGACGCTGCTCGTCAAAGATGCCAACACCACGGTGCAATCCTTGTCGACCGAGGTCGACGGCAACGGCAACCTGGTGCCGGTGCACGCCCCCGCGGCGACCAATGCGCAGGGTGTATCGACCCCGGTCGGGCCGCAAAACCCGCTGCCGGTGATCAACGCTGCCGGCGCCGTGGCGAGCGACGGCAGCGGCGTGCTCGCCACCGGCGGCAGCGCCCAGACCCTCTTCGGCGGGATCGTGCCGGTGAGCGGGTTTCTCGTGCAGAACAATTCCTCTGCCGTGTTGTGGATATCGGATGTCGGGGTCGCCGCGGCCGGCGGCGCCAGCATCCAGCTATCCGCCAATGGCGGCACCTTCGCGACGCCCTCCGGCTACAAGCCCGCCGGGGCCGTCAGCCTCTTTGGCGCGACGACAGGCCAGGCCTTTGCCGCACGCCGGTGGTGAGTTCGATGGTGCTGACGACATGGATTGATCGCGGCCTGACGGCAGCGGTGCTGATCGCTGGGGTGCTGGTGGCGTGCAGCGCGCTGGCGCAGTCGCCGGGCAATTTCTCGACCCTCAGCACGACCGGCACGGCGACGTTGAATGGCGACACGCTGATGTGCTCGGGCCGGCCGTGGATCGACGTGCGCTGCCCTGGCATGTCCGGGGGCGCGGTCGGCGATGACAGCCATGACGACACCGCGGCGATCCAAGCCACGATCAATGCGGCGATCGCCGGCAACTGGCCGGTGCACATCCCGGCCGGCAAATACAAGGTAACGAGCCTCCTCGCCGCCGATTACGCGAGCCAGGCGAGCAAGGGCTTCCGCCTGATCTCCGACGGGGCGGTCCTCGACGGGACGACGATCAGCTCGGGGCCGGTGCTGCAGATCTTGTGCTCGGGCGGGACGCCATCGAGCCCGACCGGCTGCTTTTATCTGAAGGTCGAGGGGACGCTCGATATCCTCGCCAATTCGGGTCAGCAGACCCTCGCGACCCTGACCGCCGGGTACAGCACCGGTGCGACGGTGCTCGGCGTCTCGACCACCACGCCCTTTACGGTGGGGGGCACCGTCATCATCAACCTGCACGGAGGTGGGACCTTTGCTGCGCCCGTCGATGCGATCAGCCCCGGGGTCAGCATCACCCTCCACACCGGCCTGCCGTCGAGCGCCGACGCCAACGCCAACGTATCGCGCCCGTCCTACCCCTTCATGCTCGGCACCTACAATTTCGCCGACGCACACAATTCGGTGAAACTCGATCACCTGCTGGTCAACAACAGCAATTCATCCGCCGGCGCCGGCGGCTGCCAGTTCAACTATGTGCTCGACAGCGATCTCTACGCGGTATGCGACTCCGCTGGTGGCGCTGCGGGGATTGCGCTCGAGCAGACGCAGTTCTCGCGGATCAGCGGGGCAGGCACGGCCGCGGCCACCGGCGGTGCCAGCCTCGTCCTCGAAAACGGCTACAATTTCTCGAACACGTTCCTCGGCCTCGACCTCGAAGTTTCACCGATCTGCCTGTCGATCTCCGATATGCACGATGGGCAGAACACGTTTCTCTCGCCCTATTTCAACTGCACGACCGCGGTCAGCGCGACGGCCTCGACCCGCAATCTGCTGATCAACCCGAATTTTGGCGGCGCTGTCGTCAACCGCGGCCCGCAATCGACCGGGATTGAGATCGTCGGCACCGGCAATCGGGTGCCGTGGCAATTTCCGGCGGTGGCGAGCTATACGGCCTCCGGGATCGACGATAAGACGACGCTGTCCTCCTACAACGCCCCCGGGGCGGCGCTCTCGGTCACGCTACCGTCGCCGGCAGGGCTGGAAACCGGTTGGTCGATGGGGTTCACCACCGACAACGGCAAGGGCCTCAACCTCGTCACCAGCGGCAGTGCTTCGATCCTCGCCGGCGGCAAGAGCTTTTCGAGTTTGGCGCTTGCCGCCGGCAATGGCGAATACGCCCGGCTGCAGTTTGACGGCAGCAATTTTCGCGCCGTCGGATTGACGCGCAACACCCGGATGGCGAACGGCATTTCGATCAGCCGCGATTTCCCCGGAAACTGGCTGTTCCCGTCGACTTCAGGCTACCAGGCCGCGCTCGCCGATAACGGTAACGTGCTGTCGAGTTTCAACACCGGCAGCGGTCTCACCGTCACTCTCCCGCTCGTCGCGGCGCTGTCGCCGGGCTGGTCGATGGGGTTTGCCACCGATAACGACAAATCGCTGACCATCAATACGGCGACCGGTGCCGGCGGCCATATCCTGTGGCCCGGCTCGGGCGCCTCGGCGACGACGCTGAGCCTCGCCAATACCAGCCAGGGCGCCTACGAGTTTCTGGTCCTGCAATATGACGGGTCAGGCAATTTCCGGGTGGTCGAGGCGACCCCGGCGACGGCCCAGTCGATCGGCATCATCGGCAGCGCCGGGATCAGCCATTGGAGCTTCCCCGCGGTCAGCGCTTATGCCGCGACGGCGGCCGACAACGGCAATGTCATCGACAGCGCCAACAGCCCGCTCTCCTCCATGGCGGTGACATTGCCGCCGACGACAGCGATCAGCATGGGCTGGACGATCGCCATCGCCAGCGATGGGGGCAAGGCGCAAGCGGTTCAGGTCAACGGCAGTGCGGGTGGCCACATTCTGTTCCCCGGTTCGGGCGCGACGACAAATTCGGTGTCACTGGCCTCCGGTTCCTATGAATACCTGGCGCTGAGCTTCGACGGCGCGAATTTCCGAGTGACCGCGGTGACGCCGGCAACGGCGGCGGCAATGGGGATGACCGGCGCCGCCTTCGCGCTCAACCGCTGGAATTTCCCCTCGGCGGGAGCCTATGCCGCCGGCCCCTCCGACAGCGGCAACGTGCTGTCCTCCTACAACACGGCGAGCGGCCTTACCGTCACCCTGCCATCGACTACCGCGATCCAGGCGGGCTGGATCATGGGGTTCGCCAGCGACAACGGTATGCCGCTGAGCGTCCAGGTCAACGCCACCTCGGGAGGCCACATCCTCGAGCCGGCGCGGGGCGGCACTTCCGTCACGTCGATCGCGCTGGCGAGCGGACAGAATTACGAGTTTCTCGCGCTCCAATTCGACGGTTCGAACTTCCGGATCGTCGAGGTGACGCCGCAATCGCTGAATTTGCTCGGCGGCCTGATAACTCCCGGCACGCCGGCTTCGAGTTCGGCAGCGTGCAGCACCGGCGCGCTCCAATTCGACGCGAATTACCTCTACGCCTGCACCGCGACCAATACCTGGAAACGATCAGCCTGGAGCAGCTTCTGATGCCTCCTGAAGGTGGTACGCGCAAGCCCCTGACGGCCTCCTACACCTGGGGCCAGCAGGGCCTCGAGGCGCAGTTCGGCACCGTGTTCCAGCCGAGCCAGGGGATCTTCTCGCCGGGTTATCCGCTGGCGCCGCCCGAGCCCGAGCGGACCCGGCTGTGGGACTTCCCGGTCGGCGTCAACACGATCTACACGCCGCGCGCCTATGAGCCGATCGCGTTCGACGAGTTGCGCGCGCTGGCCGACGCCCATGACATCACGCGCCTCGCGATTGAGACCCGCAAGGACCAGATCGAGAAGCTCGACTGGGCGATCAAGCCGCGTACGGTGCAGGTTCCGACCGCAGATGTGACGACACGCGCCGCAAAGCTTGCCGAATTCTGGCGCCAGCCTGACGGCGAGCGGCCGTTCGCGACCTGGCTGCGCGAACTCCTCGAAGACGTTCTGGTGATCGATGCGCCAGCCCTTGAGCTGCGCCGCAACCGCGGTGGCGAGATCATCGGTCTCGATGTCGTCGACGGCGCCACCATCAAGGTGCTGTTCGACGAGACCGGGCGCCGCCCGAGGCCGCCAGCGCCAGCCTTCGAGCAGGTGATCCACGGCCGCCCGTGGAAGCTGTTGACCAGCGACGAGCTCCTCTACCTGCCGCGCAACCCGCGCCCGCACAAGGCCTATGGGTTCGGCCCGGTCGAGCAGATCGTCATGACCGTCAACATCGCGCTGCGGCGGCAGGCGATGCAGCTGCAGCACTTCACCGAGGGCAATGTCCCGCCCGGCCTTCTCAACGCGCCGGACGGCTGGACCGTCGAGCAGATCCGCCAGTTTCAGGAATGGTTCGACAGCGTGCTCGCCGGCAATACCGGGGCGCGCTCGCGGCTCGTCTGGGGCCCGAGCGGGGCCAAGTACCAGCCGTTCAAGGAGGCGCCCTACAAGGACGAGTTCGACGAGTGGCTGGCGCGCATCGTTTGCTACGCCTTCTCCTTGCCGCCGAGCGCCTTTACCCGCCAGGTCAATCGCGCCACCGCCGAGACCGCACAGGAGGCCGCGCTCGCCGAGGGGCTGGCGCCGCTGATGGGCTGGGTCAAGCGCCTCGCCGACCACGTCATCCAGGACCGGATGGGCCACGCGGACCTCGAATTCGTCTGGGCCGACCTGCGCCCGGCCGACCCGTCCGAACAGGCCAAGCTGCTCGACCTTCACGTCCGCGACGGGACCCCATCGCCGGCGGCGACCAGGCGATGGTCTACGGCAGCAACGGCGCGGTGCCGCTGGCCGCGCCCAGCATCGACTGAACGACCAAACAACCCTTGAGAACCGCGGACCCGGGCGACGCCGGATCGGGCTCGCTCCCGCGCCGGTAATTCCACGACTGTCCGCTAACTGACGGTGACCTCCGAATGACCCTCTCCTCGCGCCGCCTCCGGGCGGCTTTTTTATCGGCTGCGCTCGTCGTCGCTGGCGGCCTCCCACTGAGCTTGCCGTTGGGCCTTGGCGGCAACGCATCGGCGCAGAGCAAAGCCGTCGAAGTGCCGGCATACCGCCAGCTCGGCGCCGCCGAGTCGATGGCCTCGCCGGGCCAGAACGGCGCCGATTACAGCGCCAATGCGCCCTCGCTCGCGGGACTCTCCCTGCTTGCGACGATCCCGGCGGTGGCGACGCCGCGGCTTGGCTACATCGTCCAGGCGCAATGCACCGCCGGGCTGACGGTAGTGCTCGACGACCAGGGCGGCAACCTCACGCCGACGATCGTCGTGATCGCCGGCGCGAGCGCGAATGGCGGCCAGGGCGGCTCGCTCAGCATGGCCGGGATGCCGCATACCGGACGCCTCCGGATCTACTCGAGCTCGCCGAGTTGCCAGATGGCAGCAAGGAGCTGGTAAATGATGAAAATCCTCGCCACTCTGGCGGCTGTCGCGCTGCTGGTCATAGGCGCAACTGGGCCGGCTTCGGCCCAGGTGCCGCCGATCCAGGCGCCGCCGTTCTCGGGCGGCATGGCTCCCGACGCCGCCGGCGCACCGGAGCCGGCCACCCTCAACAATCTCGGCCTCGGCACCGGGAGCAGTCCCGCTTTCGCCGGGCTCACCCTGGGCGGCGCCCTGGCGGGCGCCAGCCCCTACGGAGCGACGGCGTTATCGGCCTATGGCAACGTCTCGGTGTGGAACCAGGCACTTTACGGCTGGGGATGCTCGGCGGCGGGCTTGTCGGTGCTTGCGACTTCGGGGCTGTTTCCCTGGCAGGGATATTGCCAGATCGACGGAGACAACATAAATTCATGGGGCCCGGCGGCGCATCCGACAGCCGGCGAAGACCGCGTAGCCTTGATCGCTCAGATTGTCGGCCATGCGAACACCTTCGACGGCGCCCTGGCCGGAACCTTCACCTCCACCACCTTCCGCCCGACAACCGCGCTGTCCGCGTCGCAGGTGGCGGCATTGCGCGTCGGGATGGAGGCCAAGACCAACGACGCGACGCCCTATTGGGGCCTCATTTCGTCGTGGGCGGCCGACGGCACCAGCGTAACCGTGCAGGCATGGTGTCTTCAAAATGCCGGGGTGGAAAGCTGCACCAGCGGCACGCCTTCCGGCACCACGGCCACGCTTTCCCCGAAGAACGGGATTTGGGGGCAGAACACCATAATCACCCGCCAGCCAACTTCGGAAGAACGGCAGTCCATCGGCAACGAATTCGATGTGAACAACGACACCGGCACAAACGACACCGGGACCGACGCAACGAGCTGGCCTTTCGATATCGGCGCGGTCATCCAAAGCATCGGCACGAACACGGCGACAGCCGGGCTTGTCGTAAGCGGCACTTTTGTTTCAGGCATAACGGTCGAAAATAGCGGCACCTACTCAATCAAGGCGAACGGGCTGATCTCCACCACCGGCGGGGTCAGTGCCGGAGGTGCCATCAACGCCGGCGCCAATTCAAATATTACCGGCTGGTTGACTGTTGGCGCTGCGGGATCATCGGTGGACACGGGGATTCTGAAGAACGTGGGAGGCGCGGGGATCAACACCTACGATAAGATCATATCGCCAGATAGCACCCACGATGCAGCCTTTTGGTCATACGACGGGACGACCACTGCTCTCAGTGGACTCTTGGGGGCCACCGGGTGCGGGGCAGGTGTCTGGGCCGTCTACCTAAACGGCTGTGATCTTAAAGTCACGGCCGCTGGCGGGCTCCAGATTGGTTCGCCGACCGGCGGCGACAAAGGCGCAGGCACCTTAAACCTCGGCGCCGGGGCGATCTTCGACAACGGCACGGCGCCGACCGGAACCGGGGCCTATGTCCATGCGACCTCGCCAACCCTGGTGACGCCAGCACTCGGCACCC
>DASYZD010000189.1:0-8143 GCA_035946655.1 Allostellaceae bacterium
CCCGGCCGCGACTTGGGCGACGTGCGCGACGATCTCTTCGGTCAGATCGATCATGCCGGTGTAATCGACATAGGCTTCGTAGAGTTCGAGCGTGGTAAACTCGGGATTGTGCCGCGGCGATAGACCCTCGTTGCGAAAGCAGCGGTTGATCTCGAACACCTTGTCGCTGAGCCCGCCGACCACCAGCCGCTTCAGATGCAATTCGGGCGCGATCCGCAGATAAAGCTCGATGTCGAGCGCATTGTGATGGGTGACGAAGGGCCGCGCCGCCGCCCCGCCGGGGATTGTGTGCAGCATCGGCGTCTCGACTTCGAGATAGCCCCGGGCCAAGAGCCACGCGCGCATCGCCGCGACGATGGCGCTACGCCGGCGCAGCGTCTCGCGGCTCGGCGGGTTCATGATCAGGTCGAGGTAGCGCTGGCGGTAGCGCAGCTCGATATCGTTGAGCCCGTGATATTTTTCCGGCAGCGGCCGAAGCGCCTTGGCGAGCAGCGTCAGCGCCGTCGCGTTGACCGTCAATTCGCCGCGCGGCGTGCGGCGGACGCGACCCTCGACCCCGATCAGATCGCCGATATCGAGGAGGCGCAGCAGCGCCAGATCGGCAGCGCTGAGAAAATCCTTATGGCCGAAGATCTGGATCTTGCCCGAGGTGTCGTGGAGGTCGATGAACATGCCGCTGTTGCGCACCGCGCGGATCCGCCCGGCGAGCCGCACCCGGTCCTCGGTCTCGGCGCCGGCCGCCAGCACGCCATAGCGCTCGTCGAGTTCGGCCGCTTGAGCGGTGCGCGAAAAGCTGACCGGATAGGGATCGATCCCGCTGCCGCGCAGCGTCTCCAGCTTGTCGAGACGCACCCGACGCAGCGGGTCGTCGTCCTCTCCCCCCTTTCCGACCGGGGTTTTCGCGCCGTCACTCACCTGCCACCTCGCTGACCGGGGCGCGGCCGAGATCGATGACCGCCTTATGAAAGCGCTTCAACGTACCGTGATGGCCGACGCTGACGATCGTCGGGCGCCACTCGGCTTCGCGCAACAGCCGATACAATGCCGCTTCCGCCGCCTCGTCGAGCGCCGAGGTTGCCTCGTCGAGGAACACGATGTCCGGGCGCGCCAGGAGGACCCGGGCAAAACCGACGCGCTGCTGTTCGCCGCCCGACAGGCGCTGCGCCCAAATCCCCTCCTCATCGAGCCGATCGACGAGGTAAGGCAGCCCGACCGCTCGCAGCGCCGCCGCCAGCTCGGGCCGGTCATGTGCTTTGGCAAGGCCCGGATAGGCGATTGCGTCGGCCAGCGTGCCCAGCGGCAGATACGGCCGCTGCGGCAGGAAGAGGGCGCGGCCATCGCCGATTCGGACGCTGCCGCGACCGAACGGCCATAGACCGGCGATGGCGCGCAGCAGCGTGCTCTTGCCCGACCCCGACGGCCCGGTGACCAGCACCGGCTCGCCCGGCCGCGCCGCCAGCGCGATGTCCTCGCGCAACAGGCCGCCGCCGGGCAGGTGAAGATCGAGACCGGCGACATCGACGCCAGCGCCCCCGGCGCCGCCGCGCTCGATGGCAATCGGCTGGGGGCCCTGCCGATCGGTGACAATCGCCTCGATCCTGGCGCGAAATCCGTGCAACCGCTCGACAACCGACTGATATTCGGCGATTTCGGTGTAACTGCTGACGATAAAGGACAGCGAATCCTGGACCTGCCCGAATGCCGAGGCAATCTGCATCAAGCCGCCGAGCTGGATCTCCTTGGCGAAATAGCGCGGCGCGGCGACCAGAAACGGAAAGACGATCGCAACCTGCGTGTATCCAGTGGTGAACCAGGACAGCTTCTTGCGGCGGCGGATGATGTCCCACCAATTGGCCACGACGCGGGAAAAGCGGCCATCGAAGACGCCGTACTCCCGCTCCTCGCCGCCATAGAAGGCGACGCTTTCGGCATGTTCGCGCAACCGCACGAGGCTGAAGCGGAAATCGGCCTCGTAACGCTGCTGGTTGAATACCAGGGCGGCGAGCGGGCGGCCGATGCGGTGCGTCAGCCAGGTGCCGACAATCGCATAGATAAAGGCCGCGAACACCAGATAGCCCGGGACTGCAATCTGCGAACCGCCCCAAAGCGGGATCGTCAGCGACCCCGACAGGTTCCATAGAATGAACAGGAACGATATCAATGTAACCGCCGAGCTGAGCAGACCCAGCGACAGCCCGAGCGTGATCGAGGCGAAGCGGTCGAGGTCGTCGGCGATGCGCTGGTCGGGGTTGTCGGTCGTCGACTGGTCGAGCTGAATGCGGTAATAGGCCTGAGCATTGAGCCAATGCTTGAGGAAATGCTCGGTCAGCCAGCGCCGCCAGCGGATATGCAAGATCTGTCGCAGATAAAGCGAGTAGACGGCAACCGTGATCCAGGCTGTGGCGATCATGCAAAAAACGGCGAACTGCCACCAGAATACCCGCCAATCGTACTGCTGGAGAGCATCGTAGAAATCGCGGTTCCACAGATTGAGGCGCACGTTGATCCACACCGCGATCAGGTTCAGCGCGACCACGGCGGCGAGCAGCCCCGAGGCCGCCCATTTTTCATCCGATGCCCAATATGGCCAAGCAAGGCTCCACGCCTCCCGCAGAAATCCTGGCCTCGACGACGCCATTCTCACCCTCCTCGCAGCCCTTTCGGCGTCCGGCGCCGGCTGATCCGCGCGCGCCCCGTGGACCGGCGAACCGCACCATGAGCGCCGCGCAACCCGCCACGGCTGTAGTGTTGGCGAGAGGCATCTGCCGCGCGCTCGAGCAGCTCGGTTATGCGAGCCTCCTCGAATTCCCGCTCGCCAACCGACGCCGCGCCGACATCCTCGCGCTCGGCAAGACCGGCGAATTGATGATAGTCGAGATCAAGAGTTCGGTGGCCGATTTCCGCGCGGACCGCAAATGGGGCTTTTATCGGGAGTTCGCGGATCGACTCTATTTCGCGGTGCCGAGCGAGTTTCCCGGTCTGATCATCCCCGAAGAATGTGGCCTCATAGTGGCGGATGCCTTTGGCGCGGCGGTGCTGCGCCACGGCGCCCTCACCCCGCTCGCCCCGGCCCGGCGGCGGGCGATGACCTTGCGCTTTGCCCGCGCGGCGGCAAACCGGCTGCACCGCCAGCTCGACCCGGAGGCGGGATGGCTCGACCGCGGCCTTTGAGCGGCCTCGGTCGCGGCGCCGGTTAGGCGCGAGCCTGCGGCAGGCGGCGGAGCAGCACATAGAGCGCGCCGCTGCCGCCCTCCTCGGGCCGGGCTGGGGCGATCGCCAGCACATGGCGTCGCAGATCGGGTTCGCCGAGCCAGCGCGGCACTGCGGTCTTGAGGACACCGCCGCTCATCCGGCCGTGGCCGGTGATGACGAGCAGGCAACGCCGCCCGCCGGCGCGCGAGCGCGCGACAAACCCCGCCAGCGCGCGATGCGCCTCGGCCTGGGTCATGCCGTGGAGGTCGAGGCGCGCCTCGGTCCGCATGCGGCCGCGCTTCAGCCGCTCGGCGGTGGCGCGATCGACCCCGGCGAAGCGGTCGAGCGGCGGCAGCGGGGTTGACGGCGGCCTTGCGGGGACTGCAGGCGTCTCGCCTGATCCTGCTCCCTCCCCCGCCCCCACCCTTCCCTCCCCCGCAAGTGGGCCCGGTGGGGGAGGGTTAGGAAGGGGGCTGCGTGGGGGAAGGTTGGGGTGGGGGCGGGCGGGACGCCCGCGGTCCGGGTTGAACGCGCGGCCCGGCAGCGGCGCGACGTCGCGCATCGCGCGGCGCCACACCTCGCGATCGTCAGCGCGCAGGCGGCCCATTGGCGGCCTCCGGCTCATCGACGAGGACGATGTGAAGCCGGCGCGGTCCGTGCGCGCCGAGCTGGATACGCTGTTCGATATCGCCGGTGCGCGACGGACCGGTGATTAGGTTGATCGTGCGCGGCCACGCGTCCTCGCTCCCCGCCGAACCGGCGCGGACCAGGTCCCAGCCATCCTCGTAACTCGCCACAACCTGCCCGGCGCGCAAGACGACGATGTGCGTATCGGGGAGGAAATTGAGGGTTGTCGGCGTTTGCGCGCCCGACATCAGCATCAGCGTGCCGGTTTCGGCGATTCCGGCCAGACATGGGGTCAGCGATACCGCATCGCCCGGTTCGGCCCGGCCGCGGCGGATCGCGAGCAAGGGCCGTCGATCCCAGGGAATCGCCTCAAGGCCCGGGTCGGGCGCCATGACCAGCTCGGCCGGCAGGTTCTCCGCCGCGAGATAGCGCGCCACCTCGGCCGGGACCGCGTCGTTCGCGGCGACCCGCGCGACCGTCGTTTGCACTTCTTCGGCCATCGCGACGAAGAGGTCGATCCTTGCGGCGCGGTCGAGCGCGGCGGCGCGCGCCGGTATCAGGTTGCGCCGATGCGCGGCGATGCGCTGGGCGAGCCCGGACGCCGCCTCCGCCGGCACCGGCCCGCGCCGCAACGATCGGCGGATGCCGGCGAGAATATCCTCGCGCGCCGTGGTCATCACGGCGTCCTCGAGCGTTGCCGCTCGGCCCACAGGCTGTGAAAGCTGCGGCCCTCGGGCGCCGGCATGTCGCGTCCCAGGGTCCAGCCCGCGGCCAAGGGCAGGCTGCGGAAGCGGCCATGGGTCTTGCCAAGCCATCCGAGCAGCCGCGCCTTCGCTTCGACCATTCGGTGATAGAGCGCCGGCCGCGTTGCGACCCATGCCCACAGCCGCACTCCGCTGCGGTAGGCGACCGGGCTCATCCGCTGCGCGAATTCGCGTTCGCGCCAACTTCGCATCATTTTCGGCAGCGGGATCTTGACCGGGCAGACCTCTTCGCAGCGCCCGCAGAAGGTCGAGGCGTTCGGCAGATGGCCGGCTTCGTGGAGACCGATGAGGGCCGGGGTCAGCACCGCGCCCATCGGCCCCGGATAGACCCAGCCGTAGGCATGCCCGCCGACCGCCACGTAGACCGGGCAATGGTTGAGGCAGGCGGCGCAGCGCAGGCAGCGCAGCATGTCCTGGAACTCGCCGCCGAGAAGTTCGGTGCGGCCATTGTCGAGCAGCACCACATGGTATTGCTCCGGCCCATCGAGATCGCCCGGCCGCCGCGGTCCGGTCGAGATTGTCGTGTAGGATGAGAACTCCTGCCCGGTGGCCGAGCGCGCCAAGAGGCGCAAGAGGGTCGCTGCGTCTTCGAGGGTAGGCACGATCTTTTCGAGGCTGGTCACGACGATATGGACCCGCGGCAAGGTCTGCGTCAGGTCGCCGTTGCCCTCATTGGTGACGATGATGCTGGAGCCGGTCTCGGCAATGAGGAAATTGGCGCCGGTGATGCCGACATCGGCGGCGAGGAATTGCGGGCGCAAGACCGTGCGCGCCTCATCGCACAGGGCGCGGGGATCGACCAGCGCGCGCTCGGGGTCGAGCCCGGTATGCGCAGCGCGGAAAGCGTCGGCAACCTGCTCCTTCATCAGATGGATCGCCGGCGCGATGATGTGGCTCGGCGGCTCGTGGCGCAGCTGGATGATGTATTCGCCCAGATCGGTTTCGACGGGGGTGATGCCGTTCTTCTCGAGGTGATCGTTGAGCGCGACCTCCTCGGCGACCATTGATTTTCCCTTGGTGACGATTTTCGCCCCGACCGAGCGGCAGATTTCGAGCACGGCGGCGCGTGCCTCGGCCGCATTGCGCGCCCAATGCACCTGGCCGCCCGAAGCGACGACGTTCTTCTCGTAGAGCTCGAGGTAGAAATCGAGGTGGGAAAGCGTGTGGTCCTTAATCGCGCGCCCGACTTCGCGCAGTTCCTCAAACTCGGGCAGCCGCTCGATCGCCTGCTGGCGGCGCAGCGGAAACCCGGTGCGCGCGAGGCCAAGCGCCCGCTGCAAGACCGGGTCGGCCAGCCCGGCGCGGACATTGTCAGGAAAACTGCGGCTGGCGGGTTCCATGTCGCGCTACGACGATCCCGCGGAGGCGCCGATCGCCGGCAATTCGTCGGCCATCCCAGCCAATACTTCAGCGATGTGGCGCACCTCGACGCGGCTGCCGAGCCGGGTGAGCTTGCCGGCGATGTTGAGGAGGCAGCCGAGGTCACCGGCGAGGACGCAATCGGCGCCGGTCGCGGCGATCTCGGCCGCCTTGTCGGTCACCATCTTGTCCGAGATTTCGGGGTATTTGACGCAGAACGTGCCGCCGAAGCCGCAGCATGTTTCAGCGCCCGGCAGCTCGGTCAGATCGAGCCCCTCGACCGCGGCGAGGAGCTTGCGCGGTTGCGCCTTGATGCCCAGTTCGCGCAGCCCCGAACAGCCGTCATGATAGGTCGCGCGCTTCGCCCAACGCGCCCTCACCCGGTCCATGCCGCGAACATCGACGAGGAAGGAGACCAGCTCCCAGGTTCGCGCGGCCAGTTCCTCGGCGGCCGCCCGCATCGCCGGCTCGTCGGCGAACAATCGCGGATAATGCAGCCGCACCATGCCGGCGCACGAACCCGATGGCGCCACCACGTAGTCATAGCCGGCAAACGCCGCGATCACCTGGCGCGCGATCCGCTTGGCATCGTCCCGGTCGCCAGAATTATAGGCCGGCTGACCGCAGCAGGTCTGGGCGCGCGGCACCTCGACCGTGCATCCGGCCGCTTCCAGGAGCGCGACCGCGGCGAAGCCGACGCTCGGGCGGAACAGATCGATAAGGCAAGTCACCAATAGAGCGACGCGCACCGGCTCGGCCATCTCCAGAACCTCTCCAGCGGCGTTGCGCGGTCGCCCGATCCGATCAATCCCTGGGTCCGATCAGCCCCGGGTCCGATCCAGCCCCAGGGTCCGATCAGCCGCTGGCCGTCGCCTCCAGAACCCAGTTCGGGTCGCGCGCGCGTGTATCGCGGGCAAAGCTCCAAAAATCGGTCTTTTCGACCGCGTGATCCGGATCGCCATCGACAACGCTGCCATCATGGGCGCGCAATACGTTGATCTGGTCGGAGACGAACTTGACGGTAACACGCGCCTGTCGGCCGGTTAGGCGAGCCTCGGTGATGTCGACCCGAGTGAGGCTGACGATCCGGGTTTCCAGCGTCTCCCCCGCGGCGGCGCGTTCGGCGATCGCCGCGGCGAAGGGCGTGTACACATCGTCACTCAAGAGTGGCCGCAAGCGGGCCTGGTCGCCGGCGGCAAAGGCGCCGACGATCATCTCGAAGGCGGCCCGCGCGCCGGCGAGGAACTGTGACGGATCAAAGCCGGGATCGGCGCTGCGGATGCGCTCGAGACCGGCCGCGACGGCATCCGCCGGCGGCGATGTGACCACCGGCGGCGGCGGCGGGGTGCGGTTCCCGAGGGTCACCACCTTGTCCTCGATCTGGTCCGCCGGGGCATCGACGCGCCGCAACAGCGGGTCGCGGCGCGGTTCCTGGCCGGTCCGCCGGCCGAGGACGCTGCGCAGCCGCAGGACGAGGAAGGCCGCGACCATCGCGAACAGGATGATGTCGAAGTAATGCGGGAGATCGCCCATCGTTTTACCGAACCTTGCGATTATCCCGGAACCGCCCGGGTTTGCAGCGCTGTCAGCGTACATAGGCGGTCCGCAAGTTGCCGGCAAGCGGCGAGGGGCGTAGGCGCGCTCATGCTCTGGCGTGGCGGCGGAGCGTTTGATTGATCCGGCGATGCGATCCATGCTAGCGGGAACCGGCGGCGGCCTCGTCCCGGGGGATTGCGCGACCCCGTGCCGAGAGGTGCGAAACGGGGTCGCTCACCGAGCGGCGGTCAGCGCGCTCCGGAGAAAGTCATGGCGCAAGAGACGACACCCAACGGTCCCTCCGCGGGGCAACCGATCGCCCCCGACCCGGCCCAGCAGCAGCTGATCATCAATGCCCAATACGTCAAGGATTTGTCGTTCGAGAACCCGCATGCGCCGGCCAGCCTGCGCCAGCAGACCGTGCAGCCTTCGGTCGATATCAATGTCGATGTGAAGGCGAACGGCCTGGGATCCGATAACTACGAGGTCGTGCTGACGATCAAGGCCACCGCCAAGACCACAGAGCAAACGCTGTTCATCATCGAACTCGCCTATGGCGCGATCGTCACCGCGCGCAACGTACCGCAGGAGTTGATGAGCTCGAGCATTCTGGTCGAGACGCCGCGGCTGATTTTCCCTTTTGCCCGCAACATCGTTGCCGAGAC
>DASYZD010000190.1:0-2122 GCA_035946655.1 Allostellaceae bacterium
TCGCGAGCCCGATCCATCAGACACTGACCGGCGACTGGGCCGGGCTGCGCGACCGGCTCGACGAGCGCGGCATCGAAATCGGCATCGAATATGTCGGCGAGGGTTTCGCGGATGTTTCGGGCGGCATCCACCAGGGGACGATCTACGAAGGCCGGCTCGAGGTCGGGCTTCACCTCGACCTGGGAAAACTCGTCGGTTGGACCGGCGCCAGCTTCCACGCCAGCGCCTTCCAGATCCACGGCCATGAGCCGTCCGCCAATCTCGCCGGGAACCTCTTGACCGTCAGCGGGACCGAGGCGTTTCCAACCACCCGGCTCTTTACGCTGTGGCTGCAGCAGGAGCTGTTCGGGGAAAAGCTGTCGGTACGGCTCGGTCAGCTCGCCGCCGATGACGAGTTCTTCATCAGCGACACCGCGGCCGACCTCGTCAACGCCACTTTCGGCTGGCCGGGCCTGACCGCGCTCGACATGACGGCCGGCGGCCCGGCCTATCCGCTGGCGACGCCGGGATTCCGCATAAAAGTGCAGCCGAACGACAATCTCGCCTGGCTGACTGGGGTGTTCAGCGGCAATCCGGCCGGCAGCCATTGCGCCGAGGAGCCGCAGATCTGCGACTCGAGCGGCACCGCCTTCAGCCTCGCCGGCGGCGTTCTCGTGATCAGCGAGGTGCAGTACTCGATAAATCAGGGAAAGAAGGCGGCGGGGCTTCCCGGCACCTACAAGTTCGGCTTCTGGCGCGAGAGCGGCAGCTTTCGCGACCAGCATTTCGGGGTTGACGCCGCGGAGGACGAGGTCTCTCTAGGCTCCGGCGAGGCCGTGGCGCCGGTGCTGCAGCACGGCGATTTCGGGATCTATGCGATCGCCGACCAGACGCTCTGGCGCTTGCCGGGCGAGGGCGAGCGCGGGCTCAACGGCTTCCTGAGGCTGGGCGGGGCGCCCGCCGACCGCAATCTCGTCTCGTTTTACGCCGATGGCGGCTTCGGCTTCAAAGGCCCGATCCCCGGCCGCGACGACGACAATGTCGTCTTCGGCGTCGCCTATGCCAAGATCAGCTCCGACGCAATCGAGAGCGATGAAAGCGCAAAATTGTTAAGCCCGGGGTTGCCGGTGCGCAGCTACGAAACCGCGATCGAGCTGACTTATCTGGCGAAAGTCATGCCGGGCTGGGTGATCCAGCCCGACCTGCAATACGTCATCCACCCGGGCGGTGGCGTGCCCAGCCCGGGCGGCGGCGCGGGGGCAATCCCCAACGCCCTGCTCTTCGCGCTCAGAACCCGCCTGACCTTCTGAGAGGCGCGTCAGGCCCGGACGGGGACGCCCTTTTCTTCGAGGACCTGCTTCAGTTCGCCCGTCTCGTACATCTCGCGGACGATGTCGCAGCCGCCGACGAACTCGCCCTTGACGTAGAGCTGCGGGATCGTCGGCCAGTTCGAGAATTCCTTGATGCCCTGGCGAATCGCCGGGTCGGAGAGCACGTCGACGCCTTTGAACTTGACGCCGAGGTGGCTCAGAATCTGCACCACCGCGGCCGAGAAGCCGCATTGCGGGAAGACCGGCGAGCCCTTCATGTAGAGCACGACCGTGTTGTCGGCGATATCCTGGCGGATGCGTTCGTGTACGGTGCTGTCCATTTTCGTGGTCCTCGGTTTCCGTAGCGTTCAGAATTCGCTGAGCATCCACCCTCGGAAATCGTCATGGCCGGGCTTGACCCGGCCATCCATGGACCCGTGGGTCAAGCCCGCGGGTGACGAAAACGAGAGGGCGCCAATTTGATCGCGAACCATTCCTAATCCTCGGGCGCGGCAGTTTGCAGCGCGAGCGCGTGCAATTCGTTGCCCATCCGCCCGCGCAGCGCCTGGTACACCATCTGATGCTGCTGCACGCGGCTCTTGCCGCGGAAGGCCCCGGAGACGACATGCGCGGCGTAGTGGTCGCCGTCGCCGCGCAGATCCTCGATCGTGATTTGCGCGTCCGGCAGGCTCTCCTTGATCAGGCGCTCGATCAGCGCCGCGTCCATCGCCATCGACAGGTGTCCCGGATCAGCCCTGCGCCATGTAATGGGCGAGCCATGCCTCGTTTGTCGCCTTGAGCGCAGAGACGGATATGGCATTGCGGCCGAAAAG
>DASYZD010000191.1:0-5188 GCA_035946655.1 Allostellaceae bacterium
GGATGTCAGGGTTCTGACGCAGCCACAGTTGATTGCCTTCGAACGCAAATTCCAGGCCGATCTATCGTCGGCCGGGCCGATCTTCTGGCTGGGGACGTTGGTCGGCTTTGTTGTCGGCATGCTGATCTCCTACCAGATCATCTATACCGATCTCTCCGACCAGTTGCCGCAATATGCGACCCTGAAAGGGATGGGCTATGAGACCTCCTATCTGGTGCGCGTCGTGATCGAGCAGGCGGCGCTCTCCGGGATCGCCGGCTACGCGCCGGCCTGGATCCTTTGTCTTGTCGTCTACCGGGCGATCGCCGCGGTATCGCTATTGCCGCTGCACATGACAGTGGGGCTGACGCTGTTGAGCCTCGCGCTCACTTTGGGCATGTGCGTCCTCTCCGCCATCCTGGCGGTTCGCCGGGTAATCGCCGCGGACCCGGCGGAGATCTTCTGATGGCCGCTCCGCTCTGGTTCCAACCCAATCTCGAAGAGAGGCCGGTGATCCGCGTCGAGGGCGTCGATTTTGCCTACGGCGAGGGCGAATCGCGCAACCAGGTGCTGTTCGACATCGGGCTCGCCGTCATGCCCGGTCAGCTGGTGGTGATGACCGGCCCATCGGGCTCGGGAAAGACCACATTATTGACCCTGGTCGGGGCGCTGCGCACCTTGCAGCACGGCCGGATCGACATTCTCGACCGCGATCTCTCCGGGGCCGGGCCGGGCGAGCTGGTGCGCATCCGGCGCGACATCGGCTTCATCTTCCAGATGCACAATCTCTTTGATTCGCTGACCGCCTACGAGAACGTCAAAATGGCGCTGCAGCTCGCCGGCACCCATTCGGCCGCGGCGATGCGCGCGCGCGGCATCGCCATTCTCGAATCGCTCGGGCTCGGCGCTCGCATCGACTATAAGCCGCGCGCGCTATCGGGCGGCCAACGCCAGCGGGTGGCGATCGCGCGCGCGCTCGCCAATCGCCCGCGGCTTGTTCTGGCGGACGAACCGACCGCTGCGCTCGATCCGGAATCGACCCGCAACGTCGTCCGCCTGTTCAAGGATTTGACCGTCGAAGAGGGCACCGCGATCGTGATGGTGACGCATGACCATCGCATCATCGAATTGGCCGATCGCCTCGTTCACATGGTCGATGGCCGGATCGCCTCCGATGTCATGCTCAACGACGCGTTACGCATCTGCGAGTTCTTGAAGGGGGTCGAGGGCTTCAAGAACCTGACCCCGATCGAGTTGACCCAGATCGCCGAGCACATGACCAAGCGCTATTACCTGCCGGGCGAAATCGTCATTCGCGAGGGCGAGAGCGGCCATGAACTGTTTCTGGTTTCGAGTGGCGCGGTCAGGGTCGAGCGCGCCGGCGGCGAAGTTGCCCGGCTCGGCCCCGGCGATTTCTTCGGCGAACTGGCGCTGATGAGCGGCGAGCGGCGCAACGCGACGGTGACCGCCGCCGATCCGCTCGAGACCTATGTCCTGGGCGAAGCGGAATTCCGCGCCGCGATCGAAGCGAGCGCCAGTTTCCGCGACCAGCTGCGGCGGGTCTACTTCATGCGGCATTGAACAATCCAACCCGCTTCCGCATCGCGGGAGAGGGGGGGACCGGTCGCAAAGCGGGCGGTGCGCGAGGGTCTTAGCGGCGGGGTCGCCCCTTGCCCTACGCCGCCGCGCGGATCGCGGCGCGCTTGACGGCGCTGTCGACGAACGGCTCGAACTCGGTGAAATTGTGTTCGAAGCGGCCGCGCAGGCTGCGCGCGACCTCGTCATAGGCCCCCTTGTCGGGCCAGGTGCCGCGCGGGTCGAGGACGTTGGTGGGCAAGTCGGCGCAGCTCTCGGGCACGAGGAACCCGAAATTGGGGTCCTGGCGCATCGGCGCGCCGGCGAGGCTGCCGTCGAGCGCGGCGCGCAGAAGCGCGCGGGTATGGGCGATCGCCATCCGCTTGCCGACCCCGTAGGCGCCGCCCGACCAGCCGGTGTTGACGAGCCAGCAATCGGCCTTGTAGCGCGCGATCCGATCGCCCAGCATCCGGGCGTATTCGGAAGGATGGCGCGGCATGAACGGCGCCCCGAAGCAGGTCGAGAACACCGCCTTCGGCTCCTTGCCGAGCCCCACTTCGGTGCCGGCGACCTGCGCGGTATAGCCCGAGAGGAAATGGTACATCGCCTGCTCCGATGAGAGCTTGGCGATCGGCGGCATCACCCCGAAGGCATCGCAGGTCAGCATGATGACGTTTTTCGGGTGGGGCGCCATGCCGTGTTCGTCGGCATTGGCGATAAAGTCGAGCGGGTAGCAGGCGCGGGTGTTTTCGGTCAGGCTGTCGTCGTCGACATCGGGCATGCGCGTCACCGGATCGAGGACGACGTTTTCGAGCACCGTGCCGAACCGGGTGATCGTCGCGTAGATCTCGGGTTCGGCCTTGGGCGACAGGTTGATCACCTTGGCATAGCAGCCGCCCTCGAAATTGAAGACGCCCCTCGGGCTCCAGCCATGCTCGTCGTCGCCGATCAGAGTGCGCGAATGATCGGCCGAGAGTGTCGTCTTGCCGGTGCCGGAGAGGCCGAAGAAGATCGCGCCGTCGCCCTTGGGGCCGACATTCGCCGAGCAATGCATCGGCAGGACGTCGCGCGTCGGCAGCACGAAATTGAGATAGCCGAACACCGATTTCTTGATCTCGCCGGCATAGCGGGTGCCGCCGATCAAGACAAAGCCGGTGGCATAGTTGACGAGGACGATGGTTTCCGAGCGGACTCCGTCGAGTTCGGGGATCGCGCGAAAATCGGGGGCGTGGAGGATCGTGAAGGCCGGCGTGAACTCCGCCAGCTCCGCCGGGTGCGGGCGGATGAACATGTTGCGCGAAAAAAGGCTCGGCCACGCCCCGTCGCTGATCACCCGGACCGGCAGCCGATATTCCGGGTCGGCCCCGGCATAAAGGTCCTGGACGAACAGCTCCTTGCCCTGCAGATACGCCAGCATCCGCTGTTGCAGGCTGGCGAAGCGGTCCGGCTCGATCGGCTGGTTGATGTCGCCCCACCAGACCGTGTCCTTGGTCCCCGGTTCGTTAACAATGTATTTGTCCTTGGGCGAGCGCCCGGTGTGCCGTCCGGTTTGCACGACAAAGCTGCCGCCGAGCCCGAGCTGGCCCTCTTGCCGCCGCACCGCGTGTTCGTAGAGATCGGGCGCAGTCAGGTTCCAATGCACGGTGCCGAAATGGCGCATTCCCTGTTCGCCCAGCCCAAAGCGGGGGGTGCGGGCCGCCAACGGTTTGTCCGCCTGATCCAAGGCCTTCCTCCATCGTCGCCGGGCACGCCTCAGCGCAAGGTCTTGCGCCGGCCAGTCGATTTGTACGGCACGATAAACCCGGCGAATTGCCTCGGCAAGCAAAGCGAATGCGACGAAACCGCCGGTAGCGCGGGCAGATGGGCTAAACGAGCGGTACCGCGTCCCGGGCTTCCTCGGCAAGGGCCACGAGCATGCGCCGCGCCGCGGCCGGGGTCAGCACGGGCCCCTGGGAGCTGCCGGCAAAATCGAGCCGCGCGGTTTCGCGCTCGCGCCGAAGATCGAGGCCCTCCGGGTCAATCCCGGTCATCCGCCAGCCTTCGCCGGTTGAAGGATTGCCGGGGCGCCCGAGGAGGCGCTCGGCGTAGAGCGCGATCGCGTCGGCATGGTCGGCATTCATATGCGCGAGGATCTCCGCCTCGGCCGCCGCGAGCGCGGGGGCCTCCAAGGTGAAGCGCAGCTCGTCGGCCTCGATCCAGGCGATCCGGCCAAACCCGGCGACGAGGTGGCCGCGCTCGATTCTCACCCGGTAGAGGTGGAAATCGGCAAAACTTGCATAACCCGCGCTCGCCGGATGGCGCGCGGCGAAACGGGCGGCACCGAGGCGCGCTCCCTCGGGGTCGTCGCAGCGTTGGGCGCGGCCGAGGAGCGTCAGGCGCGGCCCGGCGAGCGGGTCGGGATCCTCGCTCTCCTCGGCAAACAACAGCGACACCTGCGGGTCGGCAGCCAGGTTTTTCGTATGCTGGGCGAGATCGGATAACAGCAACAGCGGGCTCGCGTCGAACTCGCACGCGCAGGCGACGAGCGAAACATAGGGCCGCCCGGCCAGACTGGTGGCAAGCGCGGCGTGGTCGCAGCCGCGGATCAGCCGCCGCGCCGCGGCGCCCCACTCGTTGCCAGATAGAGATCGGCCTGATCGAGAGTGCGACGTCGCCGCGCTCCTCACGATGACTTGCGG
Source organism: Allostellaceae bacterium (assembly GCA_035946655.1). Classification (GTDB taxonomy): domain Bacteria; phylum Pseudomonadota; class Alphaproteobacteria; order ATCC43930; family CGMCC-115725; genus DATARH01. The sequence continues at coordinate 4,233 of DASYZD010000191.1, forward strand.
ACCGGGGGAGCATACATCATCGGGCGGCCGGTGGCGGCGGGTGAATGGGGTAGGGCACCCTTTTGGTTTGCCGCCAAGCGGCCATATTTAGGCGCAACACAGTGGAGGCTGGCGCGGGGCGGCCGGTTTGGGGGAATCATTCGGGGGACGCATCGGTGACAAGCACGATTGCTCTGGTCGATGACGACCGGAACATCCTGACCTCGGTGTCGATGGCGCTCGAGGCCGAGGGATTTGCGGTACGCTGCTATAGCGACGCGGCCGAGGCATTGAAGGGCATGACCGCGCAACCGGTCGATCTGGCGGTGCTCGACATCAAAATGCCGCGGATGGACGGGATGGTGCTGTTGAGCCAGCTGCGCCGCCAGAGCCACATCCCCGTCATCTTCCTGACCTCGAAGGACGACGAGGTCGACGAATTGATCGGCCTCAGGATGGGCGCCGACGACTACATCAAGAAGCCGTTTTCGCAGCGGCTCCTGATCGAGCGGATTCGCGCCCTCATTCGCCGCGGCGAATTGGCGCGCGAGCGCGAGGAGGGGCAGGGGGAGCCCATCGTCGTGCGCGGCGAGATGACGCTCGATCCGGCGCGCCATCTGTGCACCTGGCGCGACAAGCCGGTCGAACTGACGGTGACCGAGTTCCTGATCCTGAAATCGCTGGCCCAGCGCCCGGGGCACGTCAAAAACCGCGATCAGCTGATGGATGCCGCTTACGGCGAGCACATCTATGTCGATGACCGCACGATCGACAGCCACATCAAGCGTGTCCGCAAGAAGTTCAAGGCGATCGACACGGAATTCGCGCAGATCGAAACGCTCTATGGCGTCGGTTACCGATATCGCGAACGCTGAAAGGGCGGCGCCGCGGACCCTGCCGCCCGAACCGCCGGCGCGGCGCCCGGGAGCCGCCGCGGAGCGAGCCTCGGAGGGCGACCCGCGCGCGGCCGCGACGAT
>DASYZD010000192.1:0-3295 GCA_035946655.1 Allostellaceae bacterium
CGCGCCGCCGCCAGGCGAGCGGATAGAGGATAAACCCCTCGCCCCGAATCCGGTCGCCATGCCGCTCGACGCGAGTCGCGACGACGATCTGGCATCCGGCGTCCCGCAGCAGCCGCGCAAAGGGCAGCCGGTCGGACCAGAAATACCAGTCCTCGGTGACGAGGAAGAGCAGCTTTGGCCGCGCTTTCAGGTGCTGCGGCGAGGGGCCGGCGATCATCGGGACTGTCGGGGTCAGCAGCACAGAGAAACCGATCTAACATGCGCAGAGGCCGGCGCGGGGTTGCCCTGCGGCGGTGTCCTGTTTAATCCATTGGCGGCGCGATCGCTCGCGGAAAACGGCGGACGAGGAGAATCCGGCGTGGCGCGGATCCTGGTGACCGGGGCGGGCGGGTTCATCGGCCGCGCCTTGTGCCCTGTCCTGGCCGGGCAAGGCCATCGCGTGATCGCCGGGTTGCGCGCTGATCCGGCGCCCGGTGACCCGCTGGTCGAGCGAGCGGAGCCCCGAATCTTGGGCGAAATCGCGCCGGGCCGCCACTGGTCGGCGGTCTTGGGCGATGTCGACCTCGTCATCCACCTGGCGCAGTGGGCGCATCGGCGGGCCGCGGGACCCGCCCTCAAGGGCGAACCGGAAGCCGCCGCTGCGCTTGCCCGCGGTGCCGTAGAAGCCGGCGTGCGCCGGTTTCTTTATATGAGCTCGATCAAGGCAATCGGCGAAGCGAGCGCGCCTGGCCGGCGGTTTTCCGCCGACGACTGCCCGCGCCCCGCGGATGCCTATGGCAGGGTGAAGCTTGCATCCGAGCGGGCGCTGAGGAGGGTCGCCGCCGCAAGCGGTCTCGAACTCGTCATTGTGCGCCCGCCGCTGGTCTACGGCCCCGGGGTCGGGGGCAATTTCGCCAGGCTGATGCGGCTCTCGGCGAGCGGCCTGCCGCTGCCCTTCGCCGCGGTCGCTAACCGCCGCAGCCTTATCTTCCTCGACAACCTCGTCGATCTCGTGGCCCGGGCGGCCGCGCATCCGGCGGCAGCCGGGCGGGTGCTGCTGGCGGCGGACGGGGCCGATTTGTCGACCCCGGAACTGATCCGCGCGCTGGCGCAAGCGCAGGGCCGGGTCGCGCGGCTCTTTGCGGTGCCCGACGCCGTCTTTGCCGCGCTGCGCCGGGTGCCGGGGGTGGGCATCGCGGTCTCCCGGCTGACCCTGTCCCTGCAGGGCGATGACTCCCTGACCCGCGCCGTTCTCGGCTGGTCGCCCCCGGTTGCCGCCGAAGCGGGGCTCGTAGCCACGGCGCGCGCCTTGGCCGGGCGGTAGGCGCACCGGCCTGATCTGTCATCGCCTGATCTGTCATCGCGGGGTAGGGCGCACTATATCGCGCTTGCCATCACCGAGGAGACGGAAAGGACCGCGCCGTGCCGAGCTTCGATATTGTTTCCCGGGTCGACATCGCCGAAGTCGACAATGCCCTTGCCGGCATCAACCGCGAGATCGCCACCCGGTTCGACTTCAAGGGCAGCAAATGCACGATTTCGCGCAACGAGGGCGAGATCGCGGTTATTGCCGACGACGAATTGAAGCTGAAACAGGTGCACGAACTCCTGAAGGTGCATCTGACCCGGCGCAAGGTCGAGCCCGGGGCGCTCGACTATAAAAATCCGGAGAAGGCCGCAGGCAATACCGTGCGCCAGACGATCGCGTTGCGCCAGGGCATCGACGCGGACCTGGCCCGGCGCCTCGTGCGCGAGATCAAGGACAAGAAGCTCAAGGTGCAGGCGGCCGTCCAGGGCGGCGAATTGCGCATCACCGGCAAGAAGCGCGACGACCTGCAGGACGCGATCGCACTCGTTCGCGGGCTGAAAATCGAGCAGCCGCTGCAATATCTGAATTTTCGCGAGTAGGGTGCGCCGGGTGCGCGGGGCCGCTGCCGTCGGCGGAACTTGATCGCGGCGCGCCCAGCCGCTATCTAGGCAGCGGCCCGGAACCCAGACAGCGGTCCCCTTCGTCTAGAGGCCCAGGACACCGCCCTCTCACGGCGGCAACACCGGTTCGAATCCGGTAGGGGACGCCAATATTTGCAAGCAATCAGGGTTAGACGAGGGCCACCTGCGGGTCGCTTCCCCACACACGAATTCGCTAACTGCGGCAAATTCTTGGGTCCTCTCGACCGCTGCCGGTGGCGATCAACGGAACCTAGCCGCACGGTCGCTGCCGCACGGTGGCCGGCTCCTTCCGCCGTCACTGTTGGCTACCCACCGCGCCCCTCTTGCGCGACCCATCACCGCGCCGCGTTCTCCGGAAGGGTAGCCCCGGCTTTAGCGTCGCCGCCGTTCCGGGATGCTGATCTCGCGCGTCCTTTACGAGATGAAGAACATCTGTCCCGACGCCCCCGCGCTGAGGCTCGGATGCCCGCTCAGCACCACGACTGCACTACTGGCCGAGCCGCTGCCATCGGCGGAATAGCGCAGCGCCCCGGTCGTCTTATTGTAGGCGAAGCGCTGGCTCGTCGTCGTGAAGCTGCCGGTCGAATTGGCGATGAAGACGCTGGCGGCGAGGTGTTGCGCGCTGCCGGTGCCCATACCATCGTCGATGCCGAGGTTGAACCCGGAATCGCGCAGCACGATCATGTTGCTGGAGCTCGCCGCGAAATCGGTGATCGTGTTGGTGCCGATATGGGCGAAGGTGAACCGGTTGCCGCCGCCGCCGCCGGTCATCTTGGTCTTGCCGCCGGCGTAGAAGATATCGGCGCCCGCGCCGCCGGTCAGCGTGTCGCTCCCGCCGCCGGCATGAACGATGATCGAATCGGTCGACGGCAGGGTGGCAGCGCTGACGGTATTCCCGGAATTGCCGTCGGTGATGGTGATCTTGCCGCTCGCGACGCCGGTGAAGTTGGCGCTTGTCAACGTCAGGCTATCGGCTCCGCCATTGGCCAGCACGATGGTTTCGAAGGCGGAGAACCCGGTCACCTTGAGGGTACCGTGCGAGCCCTCGACGACCTTGTTGGTCCCGCCGCCGCCGTTGACCTTGCCGGTAAACACCGCGCCGGGACCGACGATCAGCACATCGTTGCCGGCGCCGAACCGGACGGCGGTCCCGCCGCTGCCGGCGATCGTTCCGGAATTGATGACGGTACCGGCGCCGCCCTGGATTAAGGCGCCGACAATCCCGGAGAGTCGTGCGCCTGCGCTATTGGTGATAATGCCGCCGGCATTCAGCAGGATGGCGTAGGCACTCGGCGCACTGATAGTGCCGAAATTGGTCACCGAGACGGCGCCGCCCGCTCCTTGGATGCCCATGCTTCCGGTGATC
>DASYZD010000193.1:0-2111 GCA_035946655.1 Allostellaceae bacterium
GCGGCATGTCCGGCGTGGGCCCGGGAGGCGGGGCAATATCGCATCGTGATAGCCGACCCGGCCTTTACCGCCCCAGGGTGGCGCGATTTGCCCCTCTATCGGCCGCTGTTCCCGGAGCTGCGCCGCCTCGGCGATGTCGAGGGAGAAAACCTGAGGGTCGCTTATTTGGCGGCCGAAGGGCATGTCGAGCGCTTCGCGGATCTGGCGCGCCGGGCCGTGGAGCGCGATCCGGACGTGATCGTCAGTTTGACGGGCGACTTGGTGCCGCGGCTTATGGCTGAAACCCGCACGATACCGATCGTCGCCTTCATGGCGAACCCGGTTTTCGTCGGGTCGGTTGGAAATTTGGCCCGCCCCGGCGGCAACCTGACCGGGGTCAGCATCTATGCGGGAATAGAGATCGAGGGCAAGCGGCTGGAACTGCTGAAGGAGGCGGTTCCTTCGGCGTCGCGGGTCGCGGTGCTGAACACGCGAGCGGAACCCGTCTATGCCTTGTGGCGGCCAAAGTTGCGGGAGTACGCAAAGAAATTGGGGCTGTCGCTGATCGAAGTGCTGCTGCATGATCCCTCGCCGCCGGAGATCGGGCGCGGCTTCGCCGAATTGGTGCACGACCGCCCGGACGCCCTGCTGCTCGGCCCGGAACCGGGGTTCGGCGTGCACGCCCGGCTCATCGCCCGATCGGCGGAGGCGAGCCAATTGCCGGCGATCTACCCCTATCCCGTATATGCCGACCTGCCTGGCGCGCTGATGACCTACACCTTCGACGCCGCCGAACTGGGGCGGCAAGTGGCCGACGATGTGCACCGCATTTTGCACGGCGCCAAGCCGGGCGACATCCCGATCTACCAGCCGACCCGCTTCAAGCTGACGATCAACCTGAAGGCCGCCCGAGCGATCGGCCTCACCTTCCCGCCTCGTCTCCTCGCCCGCGCCGACGAGGTCATCCAATGAGGCGCCGCGATTTCCTGGCATTCCTCTCCGGGTCGGCAGCCGCACGGCCCTTTAGGGCGCAGGCCTCCGCTGGGCAGCACCGGATCGCGATTATCGGCGCGGCGGTTCCCGTGGCCAGCATCACCGAAACCGGCGATCCCGTCTGGCGCGCGTTCTTCGCCGAGCTGCGCCTCCTCGGCGACATCGAAGGCAAAAATCTGGTTGTCGAGCAGTACTCCGCCGAGGGTCATCCCGAGCGCTACGCGGAGCTGGCGCAGCAGGCGGTTAAAAGCCACCCGGATTTGATCTACGCGTCGGGCAACGGGATAGCGCTCGCTGTCGAGGCCCTCAGCCGCACGATACCGATTGTCGGGTTGCTGTGGGATCCGTTGAGGAACGGGCTGGTCCGAAGCCTCGCCCGGCCCGGCGGCAACCTGACCGGCGTCAGCATAGATCCGGGCGCCGCGATTTACCAGAAGCGCCTCCAGCTTCTGAAAGAGGCGGCGCCCTCGGCATCGCGGGTGGCGGTTCTCGTGATGCGCGAGTCTTGGAAGGGTCCCACGGTGCCGGACTTCCGCGCTGCGGGCCAGCGGCTGGGAATTGCGCTGATCGCGGAGCCGGTAGCGGAGGGGACGTCGTCGGCGATCATCCGCACCTTTGCCGCGATCCTGCGCGATCGACCGGACGCGGTGTTTGTCAGCGGAGATTATGAGTTCTTCGTCCACCGCCGGCTGCTTCTCGATTTCCTCGAGAAAAATCGCCTGCCGGCGAGCTTTCAGTGGCGAGAATTCGTGGCAGAGGGCGGGCTGATGTCGTACGGCGTCGACCTGAGAGACCTATCTCGCCGCTTGGCCGGCATCGCGCACCGGGTCCTCCTAGGGGCGAAGCCGGCCGACATCCCGATTTCCCAGCCGACCAGATTCGTCCTTTCCATTAACCTGCGGACGGCAAAAGCGCTCGGATTAACGATCCCGCAATCGCTGCTCGCGCTCGCCGACGAGATTATCCAGTGAGCGGCAAACGCGAGCCCGGCGATTCGGATTCTCCCTGAAATCGGCTATGATGCGCGCCGCGGGAAGGCGATGAGCGAAGCGGCAGAGCGGCCACCATCCATCGGCCTGGGAGCGAAGCGCCACGCCGCGGCGGCGGCCGACGCGGTGCGCCCGCGCGGCCGGCTCTTC
>DASYZD010000194.1:0-4253 GCA_035946655.1 Allostellaceae bacterium
GACGAGCTTGACGCGCCATTCGAGCCCGGGATAGGCCGCCGAGCGCTGGTAGAGGTTGCCGTCGCGCCAGTGAAAGCGCTGGCTGCCGTCGGCATTGCGCATGACCGACATGTCGGTGCCGCCGGGCGGCGCGCCGGGACCGTGGGTGCGCAGATCCGGGTACGACGCGACCGTGCCGTGGCAGTCGCTGCAGGTGATCTCGATCGCGGCCTGCACCTCGCCGTAGATGTGGCCGCTGCCGTGGTTGTCCTGCGAGAAATGGCAGTCGACGCACTGCATGCCGAAATCGACATGGATCGAGTCGAGGTGAACCGCCTTCTTGAATTTCTCCGGGTCGTTGGCCGGGATGATGTTGCCGGCGTCGTCGAGCAGGTCGCCCTTGCGGTCGCGTTTGAAGACCGCGCGGAAATTCCAGCCGTGGCCGTGATAGTCGGCGAATTGCGTGTCGTTGATACGCGGGTCGAGCTCGCTGACATCGGCACTGAAATCGGGGTCCGCCCATTTGCCGCGCACGACGGCGGCCTCGGGGTCGCGCTCGAGCGCCGCCCGCATCTGTTTGTCGGTCGGATACACCTGGTGCTTCGGCCACATCTGCGGCGCCGCTGTCTCGTAATCCCACATCGTGTAGCCGAGGAAGGTGTTCAGAAACAGGTTCGGCTGATGCATGTGGCAAATCATGCACTGGCTGGTCGGGATCGCCGTCGTCATGACATGGCGCAGCGGCACCCCGGCGACACCTTTCGGGATCGTCGGATCGATCGTGACGCTGGCGCCGCGGTTGCCGTATTGCGCGTAAGGCCCGCCCTCCTGCACGTCGCGGTCGTTGGCATAGACGACGTGGCAGCTGGCGCAGCCCGAACTGCGGTAGTCGCCGGGATTGTCATTGGTGCCGAGAAACCACGTGTCCGGATCGTTGAGCCGGGTCTTTGTGATGTTGAGCACCGGGATCGACACCCTCAGCCCGGTGCCGGGTCCGCGATTGGATTGGCGGATGTCGGGCCGGCCGGGTTCTTCGAGGACCTGGAGGTCGCCCTCGGAATCGGGGTTGCCGGTCTCGCCGAACTGGCTGCCGATGCTGCGCCCGCCGCGCTCGAAAACGCGGAACACGTCGGCCGGCGGCACCACTTCCCACGACGGCAGCGGCAGCAGTTCCGGCAGGACGCTGTGATCGCGCAGCATCCGCGGCGTCGGCTGCACCGGCGCCAGCAGCTTGGCGCCCTCGCCGTTGCGCGCATACGCCTCGCCCAACAGCGGCACCTTGAGCGGCAGGATGCCGTTATTGTAGGCGGCCGCGCCCCAGAACATCGCGGTCGTCGCCATCAGGCTGCGCTCGGCCGCCTCGATGATCCCCAGATGACAGGCACCGCACGCCTCGCGCGCCACCCGGTAGTCGCTCGGATTGAGGAAGCGGATGAATTCCGGCGATTCGCGATTGAGCAGCGTGTAGGTGCGCTGCGGCACGGGTATGACCCGGGGATCATGCCAGGCGCGCGGATGGAGCGGGCGGACATGCGCGGCCTCCATCGCCGCGGTGTAGGGCGGGCTGTCGGCGACCGCCGCGGCCGGGCGAAAGATTCCGGGGTTGCCGCCATGGCAGTCGGCGCAGCCGAGGATAACCCCCGGGCTCGTATGCATGCTCGGGGAATCGGTGCTGCCATGGCAGCTCATGCAGCCGGCGCTCTTTGTCCGCGCCTCGGCCGCCGTCTGCTTTTGCGGGGCGGGCGAGGCCGGCGTGCCGACATCGCCATTGGCCCGGACCGGCCGCGCCGTTGCGGCGAGCGCCAGCGACATGAGGGCCGCAGCGGTGAACGATCTCAGCCACATTCCCGGCCGCGAGCCCGAGCCGCCGGTTCGGGCGGCCCCGCGCGCGGCGGTTATGAAGAGGCTCGCGGGCATCCGATTACGTCAATAGCGCAGGATCATGTTGAACTTCAGATCATAGAGGAAGTTGCCGCTGCCGAACAGCGTGCCGCCGCCCTGGGTATTGTAGATCGCCTTCAATCCGCGGGCCGGCAGCAGCACCGCCCCGGAGAGGCGGAAGACGATGTTCTGGGTGTCGAATGGCCGGTAGGTCAGCGCCAGCGACAGGTCGTAGCCGAGCGCGTCGGGAATGTTCGGCTGATGCCGTAGGAATTCGATCGGCGCGGTAGAGACGAAGCGCAGGTCATTGGCGTTTCCGGACAACCGCAACTGCGGCAGGATGTCGAGATCGCCGCCGAACCCGAGGAGGACGATGCCGGGATTGACGAAGTTCGATTGGCCTTCGCCCTTCGATGAGCGCAAATCGGCGAGCACGCCGTCTTCGCTGTTGAGGGCGACGGCGCCGCCGCTGATCAGCGGCAATGATTGGCCGATCCAATAGCTGTCGTCGCCGCCGGCGAATTGCGGGTTCTCGAAGACTGCGTCGAAGCCGCTGGCGTGACTGTCCTGCGGGTTGCCGTCGCCGCTGGCGTAAAGACCGGACAGCCGCAGCCGGAAATAATCGAAATCGATCGACGGCTCGGCGGCTGCGAAGAAGGCGTTGATGTGGGCGCCGGTATTGCCCGGCGGCCCGAACGGATTGTGCGTCTGGTGGCCAAACGCCCAATAAACCGAGGCGGTCAGGTTGAGGCGGCCGAAATGGCCGTCGCCGTTGTAGCCGAGATAATTGACGTCGTAGCCGTAACCGCGGTCGTCGCCGATCTGCAGCGGCCGCACCAGGAAGCCGTTCTGGTCGTAGAACATTTCGTTCCCCTCGCTGTTGTCGTTGCGCACGAAGACGCCCTGCGAGGTGAAGCCGCGCACCGGAAAGTCCTGCCGGTACAGGTTGGTGACGATCACATCGTCGCGCCGCCACTGCAAGCCGAGATTGTTGAGGCCGGTGTCGGTGTCTTTTTCGAGGCGGCGGAAATAGGCGATGTTGTATTGCCAGCGGTTGTCGTCGCGGGTGCCGAACAGGCGCACGCCGGGTTCGTTGTCCTGGAAGAGGAAGCCGCGGTAGTCGGCCGAGAACGGCTGGATGCCGACGCGCAGCGAATCGAAATCGTAATATTCCGAGACGTTGCGAAGATGGTACTCAACAAAGCCCTCCTGCAGGCCGACGAAACTCGAGTAGCGCACCGTGCCGGCCTGCGGGTTGACGTTGACGACGCGCAATTCGCCGACTTCGAGGCGGTTGAAATTGAAGGCCGGGGTGAGGCGCAGCTCGAAATCGGGCGGCTTGAAAGTGGTGTCGCCCTTGATCAGCGACAGGCTGAGCAGGTCGGTCTCGCTGACGAAGCGGCGCCCGTAGCGGCCGAAGGTGTTGTTCGTGCCGGGTTGCGCGAGACCGTTGGGGGCGACCCCGGTCGGCACCCGCGAGGGCTCGTAAAGCGTGTCGGAGGTCGCCGACAACGCGACGAACCAGTCGTCGCCGAAGATCGGCTTGTCGCCCTTCAGGGAATTGGTGTTGTACGGGTCGAAGAGGTTTTCCGGGCGCCCGAGCGCGTCGAGCAGGCGCCAGCGGTCCGGCGCCGCGAACACATAACCCTGGCCGCCGACCGGGATCGGCGGCGGCACCGCGCCGGGGTTGACGACTGGCGGCACCGCGGCGCGCGGCGGCGGCCGGCCGGGGATCAGGCGCTGCGATTGCAGCTGCGCGAGACCCTCCAGGTAGCGCTTCCAGTAGCGCGCTTCGGCCCGCGACTGCCGCGCCATCTGACGCAGCTCCTCCTCGGACAGCTTGCGCTTGAAGACGCGCTCGACCTGGGCGCGCAATCGCGCGTCCGCGGCCGCCCGGGCAAAGATGGCGGCGTCCTCGCGCGTCGCCTCGTAGAGCGACCGGGCGCTATCGCGGTAGCGCGCGATGTCCTCCTGCGCGTCGGGCGTGGCGGCGGCGGCAGGCTGCACAAACAGCCACGCCGTCGCGAGCGCCCATAGGCAGCGGCGCGGACCGCGGTGGCGGGCGCGCATCGGCGGGTCTCCCACTCGCAGATCAGCACGCGTTCTGGACACTGTTGTTCAAGAAGGGATCGGCCGGGCAGTTGGTGTAGACGAGGCCGACGCCGCCGGGCGCCAGCCGGTCGGCGCGGACGCCGGCGGCGGCATTGTTGAGGGTCGGCGGCCCGTCCTGGACGCCGAGATAGGCGACAAGGCTGTCCTGCTGGATGCCGTCGCCGGAAACGCCGATGCCGCCGACGAGCGTGCCGCCGCGATAGATGGGCACGCCGCCGCTGAAGATCTGCAGGCCGTTGGCGAGCTGCGTCTTGCCGCCCGACCCGGTCGGCAATTCGTTG
>DASYZD010000195.1:0-21465 GCA_035946655.1 Allostellaceae bacterium
CGAACGCTGGGTCAACGGATCAAAGCTGCGCAGGCCTTCCAGCGTATCGCCGAAAAAATCGAGGCGGATCGGCTGGCCCGCCCCGGCCGGGTAGAGATCGACGATGCCGCCGCGCACCGCGAATTCGCCCGGCTCGCGCACCGTATCGGTGCGGAAATAGCCGTTGTTGCGGAAGAAGCTCTGCAGCCGGTCGAGCGGGATATGCCCGCCCGCGCCCAGCGTCAGCACCCGGCCGTCGAAGAGGCGCCGCGGCGGGACGCGCTGAACCAGCGCATTGACCGTCGTCAAGACGACAAGCGGGTGCTTCGCCTCGCCGCTCGTGAGGCGGGTCAGCGTGTCGATGCGCCGGCTGGTGATCTCGCCGTTGGGCGAAACCCGGTCATAGGGCAGGCAATCCCACGCCGGAAATGCCAGTTGCGTGAGCCCGGGATGAAAAAAACCGAGCGCCGCGGCAAACCGCGCCATCCGCCCGTCGTCGCGACACACATGCAGCCAGGTCTCGGCGCCGCTTTGGCCGAACAGCGCCCCGATCGTCGCAGCGTCGTGCCCCTCGGGCGCGCCGAACAGGGCGACGGCGCGGCGAGGCTCGGCGAGCGAGCGGGCAAGGGGGGCGAGCAACATCATGTCGGGTACGGGCGGTAGCGGAAGGCGAGCAAGAGCCGGATCACGTCAGTGTCGTATTCGGGGGGTGGCGCGGTCCGCCCGGTGATCCAGTCGAACAGATCGGCGTCGGGGCATTCGAGGAGGGCCTCGTAGAGGTCGAGCCTCCCCCCGTCGAAGGCGGCGAGGTTCGCCTCGGCAAACGAGCCGAGGATCAGATCGGCTTCGCGGGTGCCACGGTGCCACGAGCGGAAGAGCAGCCGCTTCTTACGGATGTCGGGCGAATCGGTCATCCAACAAATCTCATCGACGCACGGCAAAACGGCCCCTCACCTCAATCCTCTCCCCGCCTGCGGAGAGGATTGAGGTGAGGGGCTGGTATGGCACCTTCGATATAGACATCCTGCGCCGTAACGTCAGCGTTCTTCGCGGTCGATCGAAGAAAGTAATGCGCCCCGCCCTCCTCGACAGGCTTTTCGCGCCGGTGACGGTGCTGCCCGGCATCGGGCCGCAGCTCGGGCGCCTGATCGAGCGCGCCGCCGGCGCACTTGTCGTCGATCTGTTGTGGCACCTGCCGGTAGGGGTGGTCGACCGCCGCGCCGCCCCCGCGATCGGCGCCCTCCACCCGCGCGACTGGCCGGCCAACTCCGTCATCACGGTCAAAGCCAGGGTCGAGCGTCATCAGCCCGGGATCGGGCGGCGGCCTTATCGGGTGTTCGTCAGCGATGCGACCGGCGCTTTGATGCTCGTCTATTTCAGCATGAAGGGCGACTACTTGCAGCGCCTCTTACCGGTCGGCGCCGAGCGGGTGATCAGCGGCCAGATCGAATACTACGACGGCATGCCACAGATCGTGCATCCGGATTACGTCGTCTCCCCCGAGCAGGCCGGGCAGGTGAAGGCGATCGAGCCGGTCTACCCCTTGACCGCCGGCCTCTCGTCGCGGATCGCGGCGCGAGGCGTTGCGGCTGCCCTCGAGCGCGCCCGGGAGCTGCCGGAATGGCTGGATCCGGCATTGCAGGCGAAGCGACGCTGGCCGGGCTGGGGCGAAGCGATCGCCGCCGTGCACGCGCCGCAGGGCGCGGCCGACCTCGATCCGGCGACCCCCGCGCGCGAGCGTCTGGCCTATGACGAGATCCTTGCGTCACAGCTCGCCGTCGCGCTGGTGCGCGCGCAGCGCCGCCGGCGTCCCGGCCGGGTCATCGCCGGAACCGGCGCCCTGCAGGCGCGCGCCGAGGCCGCCTTCGGCTTTCAGCTGACCGGCAGCCAGCGCCAGGCCTTGGCCGAGATTGCCGCCGACCTCGCCGCGCCAACGCGGATGATGCGGCTGTTGCAGGGCGACGTTGGCAGCGGCAAGACCGTCGTCGCCCTCATTGCGATGCTGATCGCGGCCGAGAGCGGGGCGCAGGCGGCGCTGATGGCGCCGACCGAGGTGTTGGCCCGCCAGCATCATCAGGTGCTGCAGCGGCTTGGCCGGCCGGCCGGGGTCGAAATCGGTCTTCTGACCGGGCGCGAGAAGGGCCGGGCTCGCCAATCGATGCTGGCGAGCCTCGAATCGGGCCTGACCCCGATCGTCGTCGGCACCCATGCGCTCCTCCAGCCCGACGTGGTCTTTCGCGATCTGGCGCTGGCGATCATCGACGAACAGCACCGCTTCGGGGTCGGCCAGCGCCTCGCGCTCTCCGCCAAGAGACATGACAGCGATACGCTGTTGATGAGCGCAACCCCGATCCCGCGCACGCTGATGATGACCGCCTACGGCGATCTCGATGTCTCGCGGCTCGTCGAAAAGCCGCCCGGGCGCCAGCCGATCGACACCAGGGCGGTGCCGCTCGACCGCTTCGACGAGGTGACCGGCGCGATCGCGCGCGCGCTCGGCGGCGGCGCCAAGGTGTTCTGGGTCTGCCCGGTGGTCGAGGAGTCCGAAGTCACCGACCTGGCCGCCGCCGAGGAGCGCTACCGCGGGCTCGGCGCGCTGTGGCCGGGCCGGGTCGGCCTCGTCCACGGCCGGATGAAGAGCGCCGAGAAGGACCGCACGATGGCCGCGTTCGCCGGTGTTACGCCCGGGGGCGCAATCGATCTCCTGGTCGCCACGACGGTGATCGAAGTCGGGATTGACGTCCCCGCCGCGACGGTCATGGTGGTCGAGCACGCCGAGCGCTTTGGCCTCGCGCAATTGCACCAGCTGCGCGGTCGGATCGGCCGCGGCGCCGGAGCTTCGACCTGCCTCCTTCTCTATCAGCCGCCATTGGGCGAAGTTGCCCGGCAGCGCCTCCAGATCCTGCGCGAAACCGAGGACGGCTTCCGCATCGCCGAAGAGGATCTGCGGCTGCGCGGCGCCGGCGAAGTGCTCGGCACCCGGCAGAGCGGGCTGCCGGAGCTCCGTCTCGCCGATCTCGCCCGGCACGAGGCGCTGATCGCGCTCGCCCACGACGATGCCCGCCTCGTGTTGCAGCGCGACCCGGAGTTGGCGAGCCCGCGCGGCCAGGCGCTGCGGACCCTCCTCTATCTGTTCCGCCGCGACGAGGCCGTGCAGTATCTGCGGGCCGGATGATCACCGCCCCGGATTGAGCGGACGGCACAGCACGACCGGGGTTCCGGCCATGTCGGGCTTGCTCCACGTCGCGATCTGGCCGGGCGGGCAGGGGGAGGGCGCGGGCGGCGGCGGCTCGGGCATTGCGATGGCGGGCGCGGGCTCGGGCGGCGGGGCCGGGCTCTGCGCGGGGGGCAGCGCCGGCGCAACGGTGCCGGTCATGCTCGGAGCCAGGGGAATCGGGCCGGCCGATGGTTCGACGATCGTCGCCGGGCGGGGGCCGGCGAGCGGCGCGGGTGCCGGCGTCGCTCCCGGCTCCTCGGCTGGCGCGCAGGCGGTAAACCAAACCAACACGGCGATAGCGATTGCCCCCACGGGACAAGCCCGTGGGCTGAAGGCCCACGAACGCACCATCCGGCGCCGCCACGCACCGCGCCGGGCGTTCTGCCGCAACGCGACCGCCTCGACATCAGGCATCGGCACCCCCCGGCGTCAATTCGCCTGGAGATTACCCTCTGCCCCTCGTGCAGGGAATAACCCACGAGCGCCATGGCCTAGGCGTCCGAGTGAAGTAGGCCGATGACCGCGTCGCACAGTTCGCCGGCGCGATAGGGCTTGCGCAGCACCGGTTCGCCGAGTTCGTTGTCCCAGGGGTCGCGGACCAGAGCAGGGAACCCGGAGGCATAGAGCACCGGGAGCCCCGGGCGCAGCAACCGCGCCGCAATCGCCAGATCGATCCCGTCGAGCCGCCCGGGCATCACGACATCGGTGAACAGCACATCGATCTGCAGATCAGGACGCGCCAGCAGCAGCCGGTAGGCATCATCGCCGCTTGCTGCCGCGAGCACCCGGTAGCCCGCCGCCTCTAGCACGGCGAGGGCGACCTCACGCACCTCGTGATCATCGTCGACGACAAGAATGGTCCGTTCCCGGTCGATCATTTGCCTGCTGTCCTCTATCGGCAAACACCCCCGGCGCCGGATCACTCCGGCAACACGCTTGACTCGCGGTTCTTCATCATCGCCACGCCGCGGCGATAGCGCTAAATTCGCCAAACGCCTGGTTCAAAGGCGCACGGTTCTGGGAGAAGTGTGAATGTTGCAGATGGCCGGCCGCATGGGGGTGCTCGGCACCGAAACCGCCTTCGAGGTCCTGGCGCGGGCCAACGCGCTGGCGGCGCAGGGCCGTTCGATCATCAATCTGGGGATCGGCCAGCCCGATTTTCCGACCCCCGCTCATATCGTCGAGGCTGGCCGGAAGGCCTTGGCCGACGGGCACCACGGCTATACCCCGGCCAATGGCATCCCCGCCCTGCGCGAAGCGGTCGCCGCCGATTTGTGGCGGCGCCACAAGGTCGAGGTCTCGCCCGACCAGGTGCTCGTCGTGCCCGGCGGCAAGGTGACGATGTTTTTTGCGATCATGATGTTCGGCGACATCGGCACCGAGATCCTCTACCCCAATCCCGGCTTCCCGATCTACGAGAGTGCGATCCGGTTTTCCGGCGCGACCCCGGTTCCGGTGCCGCTTTACGAGAGCGCCGGATTTTCGTTCAGCGCCGAGGAGGTGCTGGCGAAGATCACGCCGCGGACCCGGCTCCTCATCATCAACAGCCCGGCCAACCCGACCGGGGGCGTCGTGCCGAAAGTCGAGCTCGACCGGCTGGTCGCCGGGCTTCTCGAGCACCCGCAGGTCGCGGTGATGAGCGACGAGATTTATGGCGAAATTCTCTATGACGGCGCCGAGCATATCAGCCTCCTGCGCTATCCCGAGCTGCGCGACCGCCTGATCCTGCTGGATGGCTGGAGCAAGACCTATGCGATGACCGGCTGGCGGCTGGGGTATGGGGTGTGGCCGAAGGCGGTTTTCGCCGACGCCGAGCGGCTCGCGATCAACTGCCATTCCTGCGTCAACGCCGCGGCGCAATATGCCGGGATCGCCGCGCTCCAGGGCCCGCGCGAGCCGGTCCACCGCATGGTCAAGGCCTTCGCCGAGCGCCGCGAAGTCATCGTCGCCGCGCTCAACAACCTGCCCGGGATCCGCTGCGCCCAGCCGGGCGGCGCCTTCTATACTTTCCCCAACATCTCCGGCACCGGCTACGACGCCCGCACCTTCCAGAGCGGGCTTTTGGACGAAGAAGGGGTGGCGACGATCGCCGGCACCAGCTTTGGCGCGTTCGGCGAGAATTACGTGCGGTTCTCCTACGCCAACAGCCTCGAGGCGATCACCGAGGCGATGGAGCGCATCCGCCGCTTTCTCGGCAACCGCTCGAAGTCCTAAAATGGGCAGCGCCACCGCCAGGGACTAAGATTCAGGCAGAGAGGGCGGGATCTCTGCCCAAAAAATGGGCATAAATCGCTACTTGCGTCTTCGCCATCGCGGCCCGGCCCTGGCATGGGTTATGCTCTGCGTCGCGTCATGAGCGGCGCCGCGCGCATAGAGAGTGAATTTCGATGAAGAAGGTCGAGGCGATCATCAAGCCGTTCAAGCTCGACGAGGTGAAGGAGGCGCTTCACGAGGTCGGGATCAAGGGCATCACCGTCACCGAGGCCAAGGGCTTTGGCCGGCAGAAGGGTCATACCGAGCTCTATCGCGGGGCCGAATACGTGGTCGATTTCCTGCCGAAAGTCAAAATCGAGGTGGTGATGGAGGATTCGATGGTCGAGCGCGCCGTCGAGGCGATCCAGCAGGCGGCCCATACCGGGCGGATCGGCGACGGCAAGATTTTTGTCTCCACGATCGACGAGGCGATCCGGATCCGCACCGGCGAGCGCGGGCCCGATGCGATCTAAGGCGCGCGATCTGAGCCGATAGCGGAGCCCCCTTTCAACTCTCAACCAGCCAACGGAACGGTGCGATGAGCGATACCAAAAAAGTCCTCGATATGATCAAGGAACACGACGCCAAATACGTCGATTTCCGGTTCACCGACCCGCGCGGCAAGTGGCAGCACCTGGCCCACCATGTCCGCACGATCAGCGAAGGTTTTCTCAATGACGGCGTGATGTTCGACGGCTCCTCGATCGCCGGGTGGAAGGCGATCAACGAATCGGACATGCTGTTGGCGCCGGATTGCTCGACCGCGGTCCTCGACCCGTTCGCCGCGCAAACCTCGATCATCATCTTCTGCGACACGCATGAGCCCCTGACCGGCCAGGCGTATGGCCGCTGCCCGCGCTCGATCGCCAAAAAGGCGGAGAAGCACCTGGTGGCGACCGGGGTCGGCGACACCGCCTATTTCGGCCCCGAGGCCGAGTTTTTCATCTTCGACGACGTGCGCTACGAATCGACGATGCAGTCGGCCAGCTACACGATCGACTCCGAAGAGGGTCCCTGGGTCAGCGCCAAGCAGTTTCCCGAAGGCAACACCGGTCACCGGCCGCCAGTGAAGGGCGGCTACTTCCCGGTGCCGCCGGTCGACAGCCAGAGCGATCTCCGAGCCGAGATGCTGTCGGTGATGCACGACATGGGCCTCAAGGTCGAAAAGCATCACCACGAGGTGGCGCCCAGCCAGGCCGAGCTTGGCAACGAGTTCGACACGCTGGTCAAGATGGCCGACGCCATGCAGATCTATAAATACGTCGTGCACAACGTCGCCAACCAGTACGGCAAGACGGCGACGTTCATGCCCAAGCCGATCAAGGGCGACAACGGCTCAGGGATGCACACCCACCAATCGGTGTGGAAGAACGAGCGGCCGCTGTTCGCCGGCAACCTCTACGCCGATCTGAGCGAAACCGCGCTCTATTACATCGGCGGCATCATCCGCCATGCCAAGGCGATCAACGCCTTCACCAACCCGACGACGAACAGCTACAAGCGCCTCATTCCGGGCTTCGAGGCGCCGGTGCTGATGGCCTATTCGGCGCGCAACCGCTCGGCGGCGTGCCGCATCCCGATCGTCTCGAGCCCGAAAGCAAAGCGGGTCGAGGTGCGCTTCCCCGATCCGGCGTGCAACCCCTATCTCGGCTTTGCCGCGATGTTGATGGCCGGGATCGACGGCATCCAGAACAAGATCCATCCGGGCGAGCCGATCGACAAGAACCTCTACGACCTGCCGCCGGAGGAATTGAAGGACATACCGACCGTCTGCGGATCGTTGCGCGAGGCGTTGGGCGAATTAGAGGCCGACCACGCCTTCCTCACCAAGGGCGAGGTGTTCTCGATGGACTTCATCCAATCCTACATGGAACTGCGCTGGGAGGAGGTCTACGCGATGGAGCACACCCCGCACCCGATCGAGTTCCAGATGTATTATTCGGTCTGAACCGACTCTGCACACCCAAACACCGCGGGGCCGGGCAACTACCCGGCCCCTTTCGTTTCTCAGGTACAACTTTGGGTTCGGCATGGTGCGACCGCAATTTCGCGGTAGAATTGAAGTATGAGCCAGCAACTTATCGGCCGCTACCTCAACGACCTGTCGGACCTGAGGCGCGTATCCGGGGATGTTCGCGAGTCGGTTGTCCGCGAATCGTTCAAAACGCTGCTCAAGGATTGGGGCCGATCGAAACGCCTCATCTTTGTTCCCGAATACCGGTTCGATACGGCGGCGCGCGAACGCCGCTTCGTCGATGGGGCGCTGTTGCACGAGGTGCGGGTGCCGTTCGGTTATTGGGAGGCGAAGGACGAGGACGATGATCTCGACAAGGAGATCGACCGCAAATTCCGGCGCGGCTACCCACAGGACAACATCATTTTCGAAGATTCGCGCGAAGCTGTCCTGATCCAGGACCGCCGCGAGGTGATGCGTTGCCCGGTCGATGACCCGCATCGCCTCGAAAAGCTCCTCGGGTTGTTCTTCTCGCACGAGCGCCCGGAGATCGCCGAGTTCCGCAAGGCCGTCGCGCAGTTCAAGGCCGACCTGCCGGCGGTTCTGGAAGCACTGCGCGCGATGATTGAGCGCGCCGAGGCGGACAACCCGGCATTCTACGCCGCGGCGATCCGCTTTCTCAAACACGCGCAGGAGACGATCAACCCGAGGGTTACCGCGGCCGATGTACGCGAGATGCTGATCCAGCACATCCTGACCGAAGAGATTTTCTCGCACGTCTTCGACAATGCCGATTTTCACCGGCAGAACAACGTCGCGCGGGAACTGTACCGGCTTGAGGAAACCTTCTTTACCGGGGCGGTGAAGCACCAGACCCTGGAGGGGCTGAGATCGTACTACGCGGCGATCCGCTCGACCGCGGCGCTCGTTTCCAGTCACCACGAGAAGCAGAATTTCCTCAAGGTGGTCTACGAGAATTTCTACAAGGTCTATAACCCGAAGGCGGCCGACCGCCTCGGCGTCGTGTATACGCCGAGCGAGATCGTGCGTTTCATGGTCGAAAGCGCGGACTGGCTGTGCCAGCACCATTTCGGCAAACAGTTGATCGACCGGAACGTCGAAATCCTCGACCCGGCCGCGGGCACCGGCACCTTCATCGCCGAATTGATCGAGCATTTCCGCGGCCAGCCGGCCCGGCTGAAATACAAATACCGCGAGGAATTGCACGCCAATGAGGTCGCTATTCTTCCGTATTACGTCGCCAACCTGAATATCGAGGCGACCTACGCGGCGTTGACCCGCGAGTACGAGGAATACCCGAACTTGTGCTTTGTCGATACGCTCGACAACGTGGGCGGGTTGCGCCAGCGCGGCCGGCAGGGCGATTTTCTCGGCGCACTGTCGGACGAAAACATCGCCCGCATCAAGCGCCAGAACTTGCGCAAGATCAGCGTCATCATCGGCAATCCGCCCTACAACGCCAACCAGCTCAACGAGAATGAAAACAACAAGAACCGCACCTATCCGGCGATCGACCAGCGCATCAAGGAAACCTACATCGCCGCCTCGACCGCGCAGAAAACCAAGCTCTACGACATGTACGCCCGGTTTTTTCGCTGGGCCTCGGACCGCATCGACGAGAACGGCATCGTCGCGTTTGTCAGCAATCGGAGCTTTGTCGAGAGGGCAACATTCGATGGGTTCCGCAAGGCGGTGGCCGAGGAATTTAATGAGATTTGGATTGTCGATCTCGGCGGCGATGTGCGGGCCGACCCGCGTCTGTCGGGCCCGCGCAATAATGTATTCGGTATTCAAACCGGCGTAGCCATCAGCTTCTTGGTCAAGCGAGCAAGAGCCAAAGGCTGCCGCATTCGCTACGCGTGCCGCCCGCAACTGGAAACAGCTGAAGAAAAACTCGCTTTTCTCGGGAATACCGGCTTTGGTGCGGTTGCCTTTGAGGATTTGGGGCCAAGCGCAACCCACGATTGGATAAATCTGGCGGTCAACGATTTCGAAAGATTCCTTCCGGTCGCAGACCGCGCTACCAAATCGGTGCGAGTGGTCGGTCAGGAGCGCGCTGTCTTCCGCCTCTATTCTCTCGGAATATCCACCAACCGCGACGAATGGCTGTACGACCGAGACCAGGGGCACTTGGAGGCGAAGGTACGCTGCCTGATCGCCGAATATGGCCGTGTTCCATCCACGACAGAGGAATTTCCTGACACGCTGAAATGGTCTGAAACGCTCAAGCGCCGCAAGCATGCGGCGCAAACAGAGGAATTTAGCCGGAGATTTATCCGACCAGCAGCCTATCGCCCGTTCTTCACCGCTTGGCTTTACCAATCTCCTTTGTTAATTGATCGACCCGGCTTAGCCGAAACGATGTTCCCGCCCGATACGAAGAATTCGGCGATCTGCTTTAGCGATGTCGGCTCCCGAACGGATTATTGTGTTCTTGCCATCGACGGTGTCGCCGACCTGCATTTCGGCGCCGCGGTAGATGCCTACCAGCAGGTTCCACGGTTTCAATTCGTTGGCAGCGAGCGCATCGACAACATCACCGACTGGGCGCTTGAGCAGTTTCGTGCGCATTACGAAGCCGGAGCGGTGCCGAAGCGGCCGATCACCAAGGACGCGATCTTTCACTACGTCTACGGCGTGCTGCACGATCCCCTCTATCGCGAGAAATACGCGCTGAACCTGAAGCGCGAGTTCCCGCGCATCCCGTTCTATGCCGATTTCTGGCGCTGGGCGGATTGGGGCGAGTGGCTGATGGCGTTGCATATCGGCTATGAGAGCGCCGAGCCGTGGCCTCTGTCGCGCATCGACGTGCCCGACCCACAGGCGCGGAAAGCCGGGCTTGCGCCGAAGGCATTGTTGCGCGCCGAGAAGAGTGCCGGCGCGATCGTCCTCGACAGTGAGACGCAGTTGACCGGAATCCCGGCCGCGGCCTGGGATTACCGGCTCGGCAACCGCTCGGCGCTCGAATGGGTGCTCGACCAGCACAAGGAAAAGACGCCGCGCGACCCGACGATCCGCGAGAAGTTCAACACCTATCGCTTCGCCGACTACAAGGACAAGGTGATCGACCTCTTGGGACGTGTCACCCGCGTCAGCGTCGAGACGATGGCAATCGTCGCGGCGATGCGGGGAGCGCCTCTCCGGGCAGCGTGAATCCCGGCCTTACCGCGCCAGCAGCGACGCCAGCAGCGCCAGCGCGAGGAGCGCGGCGACGCCTTGCCAGACGCGGATCGGGGCGCGCTCGTAGAGGGTCTGTGGCCGGCGAATTTCGTCGGGCGCCCGCGCCGGTCCGGCCTCCATTACAAGGGCGAATTCGATCATGTCGTCAAAGCGCTTCTCGGGCTCGGGCGCGATCGCGCGCGCCAGCGCCGCTTCGAGCCAGGCTGGAAGATCCGGCCGCAATACCGACAAGTCGGTCGGCCGGGGGCGGCGGGGCGGGCTCGTGGCGTCGAGGTTGCCGTAGGGGTATTGGCCGGTGAAGGCGCGAAACATCGTGACGCCCAGGGCATAGATGTCGGTCGCCTCGTTGCCGGGTTCGCCGGCGAACATCTCGGGCGCCATATAGGCCGCGGTGCCGGGGATGTTCTCGGGGGGAAATTCCTCGAGCCCGGGGACCCGAACCACGCCCAAATCGATCAGCTTCAGCGAATCGCCGCCTTCGATGATGATGTTGTCGGGCTTGATGTCGCGATGGATGATGCCGGCGCGGTGCAGCCCGGCGATCGCGCGCGCCAGCGCGATCGTGATCTGGCGCCCTTCTTCCAGTCCGACCGCCGGAGCGCGCGACAGCCGCCCTTCGAGAAGCTCGCCCTGATAGAGCGGCATCACCGTGTAGAGGCAGCTCTGCCGCCCCGGCGGCAGTTCGATGACGCGCCCGACCCAGGGATTGCGCACCCGCGCGCCGACCCATGCCTCGCGCAGGAAGGCGAGGCGAAAAGCTTCGATGCTGGCGATCTGCGGCTTGGGGAACTTCAGGGCGGCTTCACCCCCCTCGACCTCGTCCTCGGCGGCGAACAGCCGCGTGTAGCGGCCGTCGGAGATCAGCGCCTTCAAGACAAAGCCATCGACCGTCTCGCCAAGATCCGGCACCGCAATCACCGGCAGCTGCCGGATGGCGGCGCTGATGTCCGCCGATCCCGCATTCGGCAGCGCCACCACGTCGAGGACGAGGGCAGTGCAGTTGTCGGTGCTGTCGGCGCGCAGCGCCGCGGCGACCAGGGCGCCGGCGGCGTCCGCGGGGGCGGAGCGCTGACGCAGGATGTCGGCGATGCGCTGATCGCTCAGAAACCCGTGCACCCCGTCGCTGCACAACAGGAAACGGTCGTGCAGCGCCACCGGCTGCGTCGCGTAATCGAGGCGCACTTCCGGCTCGACGCCGAGCGCGCGGGTCAGCGTGTTCGAGCGGCCGGAGGCTTGCGGGCGGACATGGTCAGTGGTCAGACACGTCATGCGCTCGCCGCTCAATCGGTAGGCGCGGGTATCCCCGACATGCAGGAGGTGGGCGAGGCGGCCGCGCAGCACAAGCGCGGTAAAGGTACAGCCCATCCCGGTGAGCGCGGGGTCTTGCCGGCCCAGCGAATTGATCCAGCCGTTGAGCGCGCTGACGATCGTCGCGCCGGCGCGCTGCACCTCCATCGTCTCCGGCAGATCGCAAAATCCGTCGAGAAAACCGCGCACCGCCGTCTCGGCCGCGACGCGCCCGCCTTTGGCGCCGCCGATCCCGTCGGCAATCGCGGCGATCACCTCCTGGCGCGGCTCGGGCAGCTCGGCGCCGGTCAGCGCCCCGGCGAAATCCTCGTTCTCCTTGCGGTGCCCAGTCTTCGAGGCGAACCCGACGCTCGCCCGGACGCCGAGTTCGAGCGTTGCCCCGGTGCTGACGGCGCCGCCTTCGCCGGGTTGCCGCTGGCCGGGACCAGGGCCCGGATCGCGACCAGGATCATCGCGAACCGGCGTCACCCCGTCACCGCGGGGTTAGAGCGCAATGCGCGCGGCGGAAATAGCCTCCGGTGCTCGACGCGACGCTGGCGGTGAGATCGCCCGATTCTCGGTCGAGCGCATAATTGCCGCCGTCCTTGGGGTCGAACCAGGAAATCCCGGAGGGCGTGATCGCGGCCGCATTCTGATCGACGGTGGATTTTCGGTAATCGATGATGATCTGCCACGACGTGCCGCTATAGGGATTGGTGCAGGTGATCGCGCTCGGGCTGTCCTCGGCTGCGCCGTTGATCGTCGGACCTGCGAGGCTCGTCGCGAGGACGGCCATCCCTGCCGCCAGTACCCGGGTGCGAACCATGGTCGCCTCGACGATCGCCATGCGCCGATGCATACCCAAAATCCGGGCTCCCTGCAAAGCAGCCACGCATTCTGCCGCGATAAGCCGGGCGACCGGGTTTGCCTAGCCGGGTTTGCCTAGTTCGTGTGCAGTTCGCGGTCTCGCGATCTGCGGGACGGCCGCCGTCGCAAAAAGGACCACGCTTCGCCGCCAATTCCCCGGGGCCATTCGTCTGGCATGCCTCTTGCCTCCACTAATCTCGCTTGGTCCGCTCAATCGGCCCGACGTTCTTGTACCGCGGGTTGTGAGCGTCGTCGCGGCAGAGGAAACAGGGGATAAATCAATGCTCGTACCATCGCCTAAATGGCTAGATTCGGGAAACAATGCATGGCAGTTGGCGGCAGCAACTTTTGTCGGCCTGCAAAGTATACCCGGACTCGCGGTGCTATACGGTGGCATCGTTAAGAAAAAATGGGCAATCAATTCGGCCTTCATGTGCTTCTACGCCTTCGCTTCGGTCTTGGTAGTGTGGATTCTGTTTGACTACAACATGGCGTTCGGACCACAGATGTTTCCGTTTCTCGGGAAACCGATGCTGGCGACCTCGGCGAGTTTTACCTTAGGCCAGGCGACCATACCGGCCGCGGCCGCGGGCATGCCCGATCTGACCTTCCCGATGGCCACTTTGATGTTCTTCCAGTTCGTGTTCGCCGCGATCACGGTGATCATCCTCGCCGGCTCGGTGCTCGGCCGCATGAACTTCGCGGCCTGGGTGATCTTCTGTCCGGTGTGGATGACCCTCGTATATACGGTCGGGGCGTTCAGCCTGTGGGGTGGCGGCTGGCTCTCGGTGTTGGGTGCGCAGGATTTTTCGGGCGGCTACGTGATCCATCTCGCCGCCGGCACCTCCGGGTTCGTCGCTGCGGCCGTGATCGGGCCGCGCCTGCAAGCCGATCGCGACAACTTCCCGCCCAATAGCCTATTAGTGGCGTTGATCGGCGCCGGCATCCTGTGGCTGGGCTGGAACGGTTTCAACGGCGGCGATCCCTATTTCGCCAACGCCGATGCCGGCGCGGCCGTGCTCAACACCAACACCGCGACGGCGGTAGCGCTGATCGTCTGGATCCTCATGGACAAGATGGCCTACGGCAAGCCGTCGATCATCGGCGCGGTCAACGGCATGATCGCGGGCCTGGTGGCGATCACGCCCTCCGCCGGTTTCGTCGATGGTTGGGGCGCCATCATCGTCGGCGTCGTCGCCGGCATCATTCCGTGGTTGGCGATGAACAAGCTGCAGAAGGCCCGCTTCATGATGAAGGTCGACGATACGCTGAGCGTGTTTTCAACCCACGGGATTGCCGGCCTGACCGGTGGTCTGCTCGTCGGCATCCTCGCCAACCCGGATATGCTCGAATATATCGGCACCGACAAGGACGCACCCGGGGTCAGCGTTACCGGTTTGCTCTACGGCGACTCGGGCCTCCAGCTCCTCCACCAGATCGAGGCGGCGGCGTTCATCATCGCCTACAACGCGATCATGACGTTCATCATCCTCAAGGTGATCTCGATCTTCGTGCCGCTGCGCATGGACGAGGCGACGCTGATGGTCGGCGATGACGCGGTGCACGGCGAAACCGCCTATGCGCTCGGTGTGGAAGGCGAATAGGCCGGCCACATCACCCTTGTGGGGGGCTGCGCGCCGGGAGGCGGGGTTCCGCTTCCCGGCGTCGCATGTGGGTTCGGGGAGACCGGGAATGCGCTTTGTCTACCGAATGGTCCGGCGGCTCGTCTGCGCGGCGCTGTTCGCCTCGGCGGGGGCCGTGTCCGCGATGGCCCAGAGCGCGGCGCCGGTCGCCGCCGGGCCGAAGCTGGACAGCGGCGACACCGCCTGGATGCTGACCTCGACCGCGCTCGTCCTGATGATGACGATCCCCGGGCTGGCGCTGTTCTACGGCGGCATGGTGCGCAAGAAAAACGTGCTCGCCACGGTGATGCAGAGCTTTGCCGTCACCTGCCTCGTCACCGTGCTGTGGACGATCGTCGGCTACAGCATCGCGTTCACCGAGGGCACCCCGTTTTTCGGGGGTTTCAGCCGCCTGATGCTGAACGGAATGACGATCGATTCGGTCAACGGCCTGGCCAAGACCATCCCCGAATCGGTCTACATGTGCTTTCAGATGACGTTCGCGATCATCACCCCGGCGTTGATCTGCGGCGCCTTTGCCGATCGCATGAAATTCTCCGCGCTGTTGTGGTTCATTGGGCTGTGGGCGGTCGTCGTCTATGCGCCGATCGCGCATTGGGTGTGGGGCCCGGGCGGCTTCCTCAACGACGCCGGCATCCTCGATTTTGCCGGGGGCACCGTGGTGCATATCAATTCGGGTGTCGCCGGGCTGATGGCCTGCCTGGTGATGGGCCGGCGGCGCGGCTATGGCACTGAACCGATGGCGCCGCACAACCTCGTCTTCAGCGTCGCCGGCGCCTCGCTCTTGTGGGTCGGCTGGTTCGGCTTCAACGCCGGCTCGGCGACCGCGGCCAACGGCAATGCCGGGATGGCGATGGCCGTCACCCAGATCGCCACCGCGACCGCCGCCTTGACCTGGATGTTCGTCGAATGGGGGTTGCGCGGCAGGCCGAGCGTCCTCGGCATCATTTCCGGCGCGGTCGCCGGGCTGGTGGCGATCACCCCGGCCTCCGGCTTTGTCGATCCGCGGGGTGCCTTGATCATCGGGATCGCCGCTGGAGTGGCCTGCTTTTGGGGGGCGACCGGCCTCAAAAACCTGTTCGGCTATGACGACAGCCTCGATGCCTTCGGGGTCCACGGGATCGGCGGCGCCACCGGCGCCATTCTGACCGGCGTTCTCGCGGTGTCGGCGATCGGTGGCGCGGGCCACAGCGGCCTCATCGACGGCAACGCGCGGCAGGTGCTGATCCAGCTCTATGGCGTCGCCTGCACCGCCGCTTACGACGCGATCGCGTCGTTGATCATCCTGAAGCTGGTCGATCTGGCGATCGGCCTGCGGGTCGATTTGGATACCGAGCGCGAGGGGCTAGATCTGGCGATCCACGGCGAGATCGTGCAGTGACGACCGCTTGCATCGGCGATGTCGAGAAATTGCTGATTTTCTGGGCGATCTGTGACTGTTTTGCCAATGAGGTCTTTAGATTTAGCGCAATGCAGCGATCTTGTTTGTTTATCTACTGGCGGTATCTAAAACTCCGACCGCATAATGCCGTCATGGCTATTCGCGCGATCGAATGGCGTTTGGATTCCGGCAGTTAACAGGGGACCAACTCGATGATATCACCGTTCTGGACCGGTTTACGACTGGCGGCCGCTTGTCTGATCGCGGCGGCGTGGCAGCTCGGCGCCGATGGCGCTGCATGGGCGCAGCAACCGCCGCCCGCCGCGGCGCCCGCACCCGGCGCAGCGGCCCCGGCGCCCGCAGCGCCCACCTCGAACGCGATGACGAATCCCTCGATGGCCGGACCGCTCGTCGCCAACCCGGACCCGATGCACCTCGATATTACGCCGTTTTTCGGTCCGTTATACGTAACCGGGGCGGTAAGCGGCCTCGCATTGTTCCAGACCGATCCCGTCTTCGGCAATAAAGGCGCCAATCTCGACATCAGCAACGCCCAGGCCATCCTGCAGACCACTTCCGGGTGGTTCCAGTTCTTCTTCGAACCCGGGATCTATTCGTTCCCGACTGTCGGCGTCCCCTACACCAAGATGCCGGCCACGGTAAACGGCACCTTCGGCGGGCTTCCGGTGGCCTGGGGCAAGATCGTCTTCAACGACAATTTCAATATTCAGGGCGGCAAGTTGCCGACCCTGATGGGTGCCGAATCCGCCTTTACCTTCCAGAACATGAACATCGAGCGCGGCCTGTTGTGGAACCAGGAGAACATCGTCAACCAGGGCGTTCAGGCCAATTTGACGACCGGTCCGGTGGCCTGGGCCGTTTCGCTGAACGACGGCTTTTACAGCGGGCAATTCAACTACCTGTCCGGTTCGGCGACATGGACGGTCGATCCCGCCAATTCGTTCGTCCTCGCCGGCATGGGGCCGGCCAGCCGCGTCACCTCGGCCGGGCCGCCTACGACCCCCGCGGCGCCGGAATTCAACAACAGCATGATGATCGAAGCCGCGTACACCTACAATGCCGCGCCCTGGACGATCACTCCCTATCTCCAATACAGCCAGACCGACGGCGATAAGGCCTTTCTACCGGCCCTGGTGTCATCCTCGACGTTCGGCGGTGCGGTCCTGGCCAACTATTCGATCAACGACAACGTCAATCTGGCGGGGCGCTGGGAATATATCGGGTCGAGCGGCGCGGGAACCGTAGGCGGCTCCGGTCCCCTCGGCTACGGTCCCGGCAGTTCGGCGATGTCGTTCACCCTGACCCCGACCTACCAGAACGGGATCTATTTTCTGCGCGGCGAGGCCTCGGTCGTGGATCTGACCAGCTTTACCAAGGGGTTCGGATTCGGGACCAGCGGTGGCACCAGCACCCAGGCGCGGTTTCTCATCGAAACCGGCATCGTGTTCTAGGACCGGGAGGCGAGGAAGGACAAAACCGGGTCCCCGGGGGCCAACGACGGCGGCCTTTGGCACGGTTCATGCGCGAGACGAAAGCGCATGGGCCTGCCAATGGTGAGGCGATGAAGAAAATCGAGGCGATCATCAAGCCGTTCAAGCTCGATGAGGTGAAAGCTGCGCTGAGCGAGATCGGCATCACCGGCATGACCGTCAGCGAGGTGAGGGGGGTTGGCAACCAGAAGGGCCACATCGAAGTCTATCGCGGCGCCGAATACGTGATCGACTTCCTCTCCAAGGTCAAAATCGAGGTGGTGGTCGAGGAGGCCCTCGCCGCGCGTGCCATAGAGGCGATCCAACAAGCCGCGAAGACCGACAAGATCGGCGACGGCAAGATCTTTGTCTTCGCCATCGAGGAGGCGGTGCGGATCCGGACCGGCGAGCGCGGCCCGGATGCCGTGTGAGCGCGCGGGTTAACCCGGAATCAGGATTTGTCTGGCGGGGTCTGCTCGCTTTCGCCGGGGTGAAACTCGAGCGACACCCCGTTCATGCAATAGCGCTGGCCGGTGGGCTTCGGCCCGTCGTCGAAGACGTGGCCGAGATGCCCGCCGCAACGCCGGCAGTGGACTTCGGTGCGAACCATGAAAAAGCTGCGGTCGCTGGTGGTTTCGACCGAACCCTCGATGGGTGCCCAAAAGCTCGGCCAGCCGGTGCGGCTGTTGAACTTGGCGGTGGCGTCGAACAGCGGTTGCCCGCACCCGGCGCAATGATAGATCCCGGCGCCGTACTCCTTGTCGAGCGGGCTCGTTCCGGCGCGCTCGGTGCCGTGCTCGCGCAGCACGTGATAGGCCGGGGGGCTCAGCCGCCGGCGCCATTCCGCATCGTCGAGCGCGACGTCGAAGCTCTTTTCTGACGCAGTTTTCGCCGCTTGGCCACGGCCGCCTAAGCGGCCGAAAAAACCCTCTGCCATGATCGCGCCTCGTTGAGCCGGTTGCACCAGGCCGCACTATCGCGCGCGCCGGGCCTGCCGTGAAGAGGCCGCGCGATTCGCCGCTCCGGTCGGGTGCTCCAGTCGAGAGCTAATGCACCCGTTCGCCCTCTTCCGGTACCGGGCGTAAGAGTTCGGCGGTCGATCGCGCGATCCAGCACCACACGACGCAGGTCAATGCATCGCCGGTGCGCAACCGCTCGGCCTCGCTCTCGGCGACCGCAATGGCGTCGCTGCCGTGCCGCCGCACCAGCAGCATTGCGGCCTCCCAGATCTTGCGCTCGTTGGTCATCATCATCGTCGTGAATCCCGGCGATGCGAGATCGGTTCCATGCCAGCGTCCACCCCGGTTGACCTTTGCCCTCCGTTACCCAACATATTGTTATTAACTATAATCAGTATACTGCATCCTGCTTGCGCGCGGTGCAAGGCTTCCTATAATCGGGCCATGGCAGATCTTTTCGACGGCCTCGCGCCTCCTGGCGCCAATCATACCGCCGACAGCTATTCCGCCAAGGATATCGAGGTCCTCGAAGGCCTCGAACCGGTGCGCCGCCGCCCCGGCATGTATGTCGGCGGCACCGATGAGCGCGGGCTCCATCATCTCGCCGCCGAAGCTCTCGACAATGCGATGGACGAGGCGGTGGCCGGGTTCGCCAGCCGCATCGAATTGGAGCTCTCCGCCCAGGGCTGGGTCACAGTGCGCGACAACGGCCGCGGCATTCCGGTCGATCCGCATCCCCGGTTCCCGAAGAAATCGGCGCTCGAAATCGTCCTGACGATGCTGCACTCGGGCGGCAAGTTCGGCGGTGACGCCTACAAGACCTCGGGCGGGCTGCATGGCGTCGGCATCTCGGTGGTCAATGCGCTGTCGGACGCGCTCGAAGTAGAAGTGGCGCGTGATCGCCGGTTGTGGCGGCAGCGCTACCGCCAGGGCGTCGCCCTGGGTCCGGTCGAGGATTTGGGCCCGGTCAACAATCGGCGCGGCACGACGCTCGGCTTTCACCCCGACCCCGAGATTTTCGGCGATGCGGGGTTTCGTCCGGCGCTCCTTTATCGGATGGCGCGCTCCAAGGCCTATCTGTTCCGCGGCGTCGAGATCCGCTGGCGCTGCGATCCCTCGCTGCCGCGGCCCGACGGCGTGCCGCTGGAGGCGCGGCTGCATTTCCCCGGCGGGCTCGGCGATTTCCTCGGGGCCAGCCTGGAGGGACGCGACCTCCTGACGCCGCGCCCGTTTCTGGGGCAAGCCGAGCTTCAGGGCGGCGGCCCAGGGGGCGGCAGAGTCGAATGGGCGGCGGTGTGGCCCGAGGACGAGGAAGACGGCTTTTGCCACTCCTATTGCAACACCATCCCGACCCCCGAAGGGGGCACCCACGAGGCCGGGTTGCGCAACGCCTTGACCCGCGGCATCAAGGCCTATGGCGAGCTCGTCGGCAACCGCCGCATCGCTGCTGCCACCGGGGAGGATGTCACCGCCGGGGTGGCGATGCTCTTGTCGGTGTTTCTGCGCGACCCGCAATTTCAGGGCCAGACCAAGGAGCGGCTTGCTTCGGCCGAGGCGGCCCGGCTCGTCGAAAGCGCGGTGCGCGACCATTTCGACCATTGGCTCAGCGCCGACCCGGCGACCAGCCGCGCGCTCCTCGACCGCATCGCCGAGCGCGCCGACGAGCGCCAGCGCCGGCGTCAGCAGAAAGAGATGTCGAGGAAGAGCGCGACGCGCAAGTTGCGCCTGCCCGGCAAGCTCGCCGATTGCACGAAGGACAGCGCCGAGGGCACCGAGATCTTCCTCGTCGAAGGCGACAGCGCCGGCGGCTCGGCCAAGCAAGCGCGCGACCGCGAGACCCAGGCGATCCTGCCGCTCCGGGGCAAGATCCTCAACGTCGCCAGCGCCTCCTCTGACAAGATGCGGGCCAACCAGGAACTCTCCGACATCGTCCTGGCCTTGGGCTGCGGCACCGGCGCGGGCTATCGCGAAGAGGCGCTGCGCTACGAGCGGGTCATCATCATGACCGACGCCGATGTCGACGGCGCCCATATCGCCTCACTCCTGATGACGTTCTTTTTCCGCGAGATGGGGAGGCTCGTCGACAACGGCCACCTCTTCCTCGCCGTGCCGCCGCTCTACCGGCTGACCCAGGGCGAGGTGACGCATTACGCGCGCGACGACGCCCACCGCGAGCAACTGCTGGAAACCGCATTCCCGGGGCGCGGCAAGGTTGAAATCAGCCGGTTCAAGGGGTTGGGCGAGATGCCGGCGCGCTATCTGCGCCAGACGACGATGGATCCCAAAGAGCGCACGCTGCTCTGCGTGAAGGTGCCGTCCAAGGCCGATGCGGCGGCGAGCCTGACTCCCGATCCCGGGTTCGCCCGCACCGAACAGCTGGTCGAGACGCTGATGGGCCGCCGCCCCGAACTACGCTTCGACTACATCCGGAAAAACGCCCGCTTCGCCCGCGACCTCGATGTCTAGCCGGGAAGCCGGCCCCGTGGTAGCCTGTCGGGGCCGGTCAGCGCGCGAGCATCGATGTGTCTGACGAGCCGGTTAGCCTCGAATTCCTGGCGCGGCAAGGCCGGCGCGTGCTCGACGAGGTCGCCGCGTTGCGCGACGCGATGAACGTCCTGATGGAGATCGTGCTGCGGCACGATCGGGAATTTGAGCGCCTCAATGGCAAGCTCGACGACATGCTCCGGCAGATGACGGCGATGGTTGCCCAACACCAGCGCTTCAGCGATCGGCTCCTCGGCCTCGATCAGCGGCTACGCATTCTTGAGGACCGCCAAGCCGGCGCGTAAACGGGCAGCTGCACTCGACTACATCCAGAAAAACGCCCGCTTCGCCCGCGATCTTTATGTTTAAGATGCCGGGGGAGTGCCACGTCGGCGCCGATCGGCGAAAATAGCGGCCGCGGCCGCTCGCAGATCTTGCGCAAAAGCGCGCTTCCGCCTAATTACTGGCGCGTCGGCCCGTTCGGGCTCGGCGGCACTCCCGGCGTTCGCGTGCGGGGCCGCGCCGCCCGGTTCAAGCGATGGCCGATCCGCCGCACGGAGTGCGGCGGTCTTTCTACCAACTGGAGTTCCTGACTATGGCGACCGGTACGGTCAAATGGTTTAACGCCCAAAAGGGCTACGGGTTTATCCAGCCGACCAGCGGAGGCCCCGACGTGTTCGTCCACATCTCCGCGGTCGAGCGGGCCGGCATGGACGGCCTCAACGAAGGCCAACAGCTCACCTACGAGCT
>DASYZD010000196.1:0-28172 GCA_035946655.1 Allostellaceae bacterium
ACGATGGAGGGCTGCCGTGCCACTGCCCGCGCCCGTTCTCGATCACGTCGTCATCGATGTCCGCGACCGCATGGACGAGGCGGCGCGCGCCTTTACCGCACTCGGCTTCGCGCCGACGCCGCGTGGCCATCACACCCTCGGCTCGATCAACCACCTGGCGATGTTCGCGACCGATTACCTCGAATTGCTTGGCTTCGGCGAGGGCGGCGCGAGCCGGCCGGAACTGGCGCCGTTCCCGATCGGGCTCAACGGGCTGGTGTTCAAGACCGACGATGCGGATGTGGTCCATGCCCATGCGCTGGCCGCGGGCTTGCCGATCTTGCCTGTTCAAGCATTTTCCCGACCGGTCGCGCTCGACGGTGCGCGCCAGGGTGCGCGACACGATGCGCGGTTCCGCACGACTCGCCTCGACCCGCGAAAAATCGCCATGGGTCGGGTTTATTTCTGCGAGCACCGCACCCCGGAATTGGTGTGGCGGCCGGAGTGGCAGTCGCACCCCAACGGCGCCCGGGCGATTTCCCGGGTCATCGTGGCGACCGGCGATCCGCGGCAAAGCGCATCTCTGTTCCGCGCTCTTTTTGGACCCGAAGCGGTGGCTGAACACCACACAGGCTGCATCGTGCGGGCGGGCGCGGCACAGGTCGAGCTGATGCTTCCCGGTGCCGTCGCGGCCGAGTTCGGCACGGCGGCGGCGGACCCGGCGGGACGCACCGAGTATCTCGCGGCGTTAGAACTCAAGGTGTCCTCGACCGCCAAAACCGCCGAGCATTTGCGCCAGGTGACGAATTTGCGCATCGAACCGCACCGGGTCGTGGTTCCCGCCGGCGCCGCGTTCAATACGGCGATTGTCTTTTCGGCCTAGGCGATGTCGGGCGATTTCCCGCCACCTCGTTGGCGCAACCTCGGCGACGCCATCGAGAGGAATGGCGATCCGGAGGGGATCGCAATCATCGATCCGGGCGGCGATTCGGAGCGGCAACACTATAGTTACCGCGAGTTCGACGCGCTCGCCGATGGGGTGGCGCGCGGCCTTGTGGCGCGCGGGCTGCGGCCGGGCGACCGGGTCGCAATCCTGTCGGCCAACCGGGCCGAGTTTCTTGCCGCCTTTCTCGGCATCATGCGGGCCGGCTTCGTCGCGGTGCCGGTCAATTGGAAGCTGCCCGCCGCCGCGGTCGAGGCGATCCTGCGCGACTGCGACGCAAAGCTGGTGCTGTGCGACGAGGCGCGCCGGGCGATGTGCCCCTCCGATCTCCCGGTCATCGTGTTCGGCGGCGATTTCGCGGGCCTCATCGATCCCGGTCCGTTCCGTGCGGTCGAGCCCGATCCGGCCGATCCGGCGATGTTTCTCTACACCTCGGGATCGAGCGGGCGGCCGAAGGGGGTCGTGCTGTCGCACCGGAGCCATCTGTGGGTGATCGAGATGCGCCGTCGCGGGCCCGCGCGCCGGTCCGAGCGTCCGCTCGTCGCCGCTCCGCTCTATCACATGAACGCGCTCGCCGTATCGCAGGCGGCGCTGGCTCAGCATGATACGATCATCCTCTTACCCGGCTTTACGGCCCCCAGCTATATCGCGGCGGCAAGCGCCTATCGCGCGAGTGTGTTGACCTCGGTCCCGACGATGATCGCGATGGCATTGCGCGAGGGGTCGTCGTTGGCGCGCCACGATCTGTCGTCGGTCCGCGCGGTGCGGATGGGCTCGGCGCCAGTGTCGCCGGGGCTGATGGCGGCGGTGCGCCACCGCTTTCCGGGCGCCGTTGTCGCCAACGTCTATGGCACGACCGAGGCCGGGCCGATCGTCTTCGCGCCGCACCCGCAAGGTAAGCCGACCCCCGATCTGTCGGTC
This sequence comes from Allostellaceae bacterium, assembly GCA_035946655.1. Classification (GTDB taxonomy): domain Bacteria; phylum Pseudomonadota; class Alphaproteobacteria; order ATCC43930; family CGMCC-115725; genus DATARH01. The sequence goes on from DASYZD010000196.1 coordinate 1,844, forward strand.
GGGACCGCCCACCCGCAGGTCGAGCTGCGGCTGGTCTTGGGCACTGATCACGCCGCCGGCGAGGGCGTCCTGCAGATGCGCTGCCCGGCCTTGATGAACGGGTATCACAAGCTGCCTGAGGCGACCACCGAAGCGATGACCCAAGACGGGTTCTACATCACGGGCGATGTGTTCCGCCGCGACCCGGAGGGGTTTTACTACTTCGTCGGACGGGCCGACGACATGTTCGTCAGCGGTGGCGAGAACGTCTATCCGGGCGAGGTCGAGAAGTTGCTAGAGCGTCATCCCGATATCCACCAAGCCGTTGTGGTGCCGATCGACGACGAGCTGAAGTATCAAAAGCCGGTCGCCTTTGTTGTCCCGCGCCCGGGTGCCGCGCCGAGCGAGGCGGCAGTGAAGGAGTTCGCGCTGGCGAATGCCGCGCCCTACCTGCATCCGCGACGGGTATGGTTTCTCGCCGAGATACCGCTCGCCGGCACCAACAAGATCGACCGCCGCGCCCTGACACAGCGCGCCGCCCAATTGCTGGCGGCTGAAACGGGGGGAGTCACCGCATGAAGGCCCTGGTATTGCGCGAGCATGGTGGCGGGGGGCTGCGCTTCGAGACGGATTTCCCCGATCCGGTGCCGGGCGAGGACGATGTCGTGGTCAAGGTGCGCGCCACCTCGCTCAACTATCACGATGTCTTCACCAGGCGCGGCATGCCGGGGATCAGGATTGCGATGCCGGCGATCATGGGGCTCGACGTCGCCGGCGAGATCGCCGCGCTCGGCCCCGACGTCACCGGCTGGCAATTGGGCGACCGCGTCCTCGGCGATCCGATCAACCGGGTCGAAGGCGGGCTCACCGGGGAAACGGTGCACGGGGGACTCGCCGAATATTGCCGGCTGCGCGCCCACCAGCTGGTGCGCATCCCGGATGGTGTCAGCTTCGAACAAGCCGCCGCCCTGCCCTGCGCCTACGGCACCGCGCGTCGCATGATGCACCGGAACGGACACGTCACCGCGGGCGAGAAGGTGTTGATCCTCGGCGCCTCGGGCGGTGTCGGGGTGTGCTGTGTCCAACTCGCCAAAGCAGCCGGCGCTACCGTGATCGCCGCCACCGGTTCGGACGAAAAGGCGACGCGGCTGAAGGCGCTCGGCGCCGACCACACGATCAACTATGCCGAGCGCGATTTCGTGCGGGAAGTGTACGGGCTTTGCGGCAAGCCGGCGCGGCGCGGCGCCGGCAGCGACAACGGCGTCGATGTGGTGGTCAACTACACCGGCGGCGACACCTGGACCAAAAGCCTGCGCGTCTTGCGGGTCGGCGGGCGCCTCTTAACCTGCGGCGCGACCGCCGGGTACGACCCGCCGGAGGACATCCGTTATATCTGGACGTTCGAATTGAAGATCCTCGGTTCGAACGGCTGGGCGCGCGAAGATATCATTGCGCTTCTGGAGATGGTGCGCGCGGGCCGGCTGGAGGCTGTCATCGACGAGACCTTCCCGCTCGAGCGCGCGCCGGAAGCCTTGGCCCGCATCGAGGCGCGGCGGATGTTCGGCAAGCTGGTAATCACCCCATGAGCGGCCTACCCTTGAGCAAAGCGGAGTTGCAGCAGCGGCTTAGCCACTCTGCCTTCATCGACTTTCTGAAGTTGACCGTTCTCAGTGCGGATCCGGAAAAGCAGCAGGTGGTCATGCACGCCGCAATGCGGCCCGAGTTCGAGCGTGGCCGCGGCACCGGCCAATGGCACGGCGGACCAATCGCCGCGATCATCGACACGGCCGGCGATTACGCGCTGGTGATGCTGCTCGGACGGCCGCTGCCGACGGTCAATTTCCGCGTCGATTACCTGCGTCCGGCGATCGATACCGCGCTGATCATCACCGCCACCGTGCGCAGGAGCGGCAGGCTGGTCGGGATTGTCGACGTTGATGTGGCCAACGAGGCCGGAACGCTGCTGGCGATCGGCCGCGCCACCTACGCCACCGGGACATGAGAGTTTTCCATGGGCCGGCCGCCGGCTCGCTGTTGATCGGATGGCATGCGCGATACGATCACTGAGATCCGCAGAAAGATCTGGCTCGTGGACCGGTCGCGTACGCCGCCAGTGGTGACGATGCTGTCGCTCCCGGAGCGTCGTCTATTGCATTACCTGGCGCGGCGTCATTTCTCCAATCGCGGCGCCATTGTCGATGCCGGCTGCTTTCTCGGGGGGTCGACGGTTGCGCTTGCCGAGGGGCTGCGCCAGTGGGCAGCCCGGACCTCGACCGCGCCATCCTACCCTATCCAGACATATGATCTGTTCACGGCCGAGGCATGGACGATCGGCACGCTTCTGCCTGCGGATTTCAAGGCGGGCGATAGCTTTCGGGCAGTTTTCGACCGCAACCTGGCCGAATATCGCGACCTGATCGAGGTGCATCAGGGCGACATTACGACCGCTGTCTGGCCCGGATGGCCGGTCGAGATCCTCTTTGTCGACTGCGCCAAGGTGCCGATCGTCAACGATTTTATCGTGCGGACGTTCTTTCCTAGGCTTATCCCCGGCGTCTCGATCGTCGTTCAGCAGGATTATATTTTTGACAGCTGGAACGCCTGGATTCATCTGACGATGGAGCGGCTTTCTGACTATTTTGAAATCCTCACCGATACCGGCTTCGGGAGTGTCGTCTACCTCAATACCCGTGCCATCCCGGCCGCTGAAATTGCCGCCGCCACGGTTTGCACGATGGAAGCAGAGGAAAAAATCAGCCTGCTCGACCGCGCCCGCGGTCGCTTCCGTGGCGTCCAGGCAACCATGCTTCAGCGGTCGCACGCCTCCTATCTGCGCGGTCCGGTTTGGTGCACCGGGTGCGATGCCGTCGGACATCTTGCTGCATTCGCCCGCATCGCCGCGGCGGAGCTGAAAGAGCTTCGCCCTCTCGCCGGCGCCGAGTTTGCCCCCAACATCGACGCGTTGGACCGCGCCTTGGCCGTGCCCGACCGCGAGCTGACCGTGCTCCAGCATGAGATCGATCGCCTTGTCGCCAAGATCGAGACCCTCATCGCCGCTCGCCGGCAGGATTTTGCGGCGCTACCCTGGCGGCTGATCGACATGCCGCGCGAGACCGGGCGGCGGCGAACCCTGGCTCGGCGGCTGTGGACGGTTCTGCTGATCGTGAAGTCGTATCTCGACCGCGCCTGGCTGGCGCGCCAGGGTTGGCCGCTCCGCCGGGAGCAATCCGATGGTGCTAAAATGCCCAGTGACGATCCTCAGACATCGCGTACATCGTCGATCCCCAAAGCGGTCCTCGACGGCATCCAGACCGGCACGATGGCCTATGAATACAAGGGGATACCGACATGGAAGAACCCTTTCGATTTGGCGATTTATCCGGTTCTGTTCTGGCGCACACGGCCGGCCGCGATCCTTGAAATCGGGTCTAACAAGGGCGGCAGTGCGCTATGGATGGCCGATGTAACCCGCAATCTGGGCATCGCCTGCCAGATCCACTCGATCGATATCGAACCGGTGACCGGGATCACCGCGGAAAACGTCACCTTTCATCGTGGCGACGCACGCAACCTGGAGGCGGCGTTGCGGCCGGATTTCATCAGTACGTTGCCCCGGCCACTTCTGGTGATTGAAGACTCCAGCCACGATGCCGATACGACCTACGCGGTGCTGACATTTTTCGATGCGTGGCTACGCCCGGGCGAATACATCCTCGTCGAGGACGGGATTTTGACCGATATGGGCTACGCCGCAGCCTTTGGCGGCGGTCCGCTGGCCGCGATCGAGCGATTTCTGCGCAGCAATGGCGCCAAATATGAGATCGACCGCACCTATTGCGACTGGTTCGGCCGCAACGCGACCTGGAATGTCAACGGCTACCTTCGCCGTATCGGTTGAGCTGGAGTCGGCCGCGGCTGGATTGCGGGCAACGGCGGCAACTTTCCCTCGCGCAGCAGCTCCAGGTAATCGTCCCGGGCCCGGTTGAGGATGCTCCGGCGCTTCCCGGTAAACCTCGCGCCAGCACGATCCATCAATCGGCGCTGGTCGTCTATGGATAGGCTCGCAATGGTGTCGCAGCGCAAGCGGTCGTCAGGGATCTTACGAGTATAGAGGAAAGCAACACTGTTGTAGGTCGTATCTGTGATAATCTCAAAATAGTCAGAGTAATATTCCATTGTAACCTGCAGCCACCCAGTCCAGGTGTGATAAAGGTAATCCTGCTGGATTACGATCGAGTGGCCGGGGATCAACGCGGCAAAAAAATTGCGCGTGACAAAATCACAAACCGTTGGATGCTTGGCGCAATCGATGAACAGAATCTCGATGGGTCCGCCGCTCCAGGGATACTGCCTGATGTCACCCGAATGCACCTCGATCAGCCCGGCATAACGCGACACATTGGCGTCATACAAATGCCGGAAACTTGCTCCGGGCCGCGTGTCCAAGGGGAAGTAGACGCCGATGGTCCACGCCTCGACTTCGAACAGGTCGAATGAGTGTATAATCGCCGATGGTGGCCTCTGCGATCGTTCCATCCACGCTTCCAGGCCAGCCGCGAGCGCCGTCGTCGAACCGCCCAGGAAGCAGCCGCCATCGACGATGGCGCCGGCGCCGGTGTAATACTTGCTCGCGAGGTAGAATAAGAGCTTCCTCTCGTCCGGGATCAGCATCGTTGGAGCATCGGCTGCCTCCGGCACGCTGCACCACCGCCACGCCTTCGATTTGATCGCACGCAGCCGCCGCCAACGCTTGAGCCGCGAAAGCGGGGAATTCCAGCTACGCCGATCCATCACCGGGTCTTCAGTCCTCACTGCCGCGGCGACGATCGACGCCGGCGGCACCAGGCTCGGCCAGCCGACGGCAAGGGCAGCCGCACGCCGCGATCGCGGCGGCAGGAGCCCCCAATATCGAATGGACGGGAGACCAGATCGATGGCATCACAGATCGTAGAAGCCGTTGCGCTGGCCGGTGGCGGCCCGCTCCCCCAGTTTGGCGAGCGATAGGCAAGGGAACGCGAATGCCAAGCCAGATTGCCGTCGCCTTGAGCGGCGTCACAAAGCACTATCGACTTTACGCATCAATCGGCGACCGTATCAAGGAGATGGTGCACCCGTTCCGCCGCACCTATCATCATGAGTTTTGGGCCCTGAAGGGCGTCGAACTGCAGATCGAACGCGGCGAGTGTCTCGGCATCCTCGGCCGTAACGGCGCCGGCAAATCCACGCTCCTCAAGCTTATCGCCGGGATTATCAAGCCGACCGCCGGGGAGGTCCGCGTCGCCGGCAGAATTGAGGCGCTGTTCCAGCTGGGTGCCGGCTTCAATCCGGATCAGACCGGTCGCGAGAACGTCGAGATGCAATGTCTGATCGCCGATATGCCGCGCGCGAAAATTGCCGGCAAAATCGACGAAGTCGAGGCCTTCGCCGAGGTCGGCGCCTATTTCGATCAGCCGGTGCGCACCTATTCCTCGGGCATGTTCATGCGGGTGGCCTTTGCCGCGGCCATCCTCACTGAACCCGATATCCTGATCGTCGACGAGGCGCTGGCGGTCGGGGACATCAAATTCCAGCACAAGTGCTTCGGCCGGATCCTCGACTTCCGGCGCCGCGGCAGCACCGTTCTTCTGGTGACCCACAGTCCCGACCTGGTCAGCCTCCATTGCACGCGCGGGATCGTGCTGGACGAAGGGTGCGTCGTTATCGACGGCAAGCCGGATCAGGCCATCCACCATTACCAACGGATCCTCTACGGCGGGCCTGGCGATCCCGCGGTAGTCGGCGTCGAACCCGCCGCCGCGGCGGCCTCCGGCGATGAGCCGCTATCCGACGCGGCAGGCGAAAACGAAACCGCTCGCCTCGCCGGCATCCAACTCGGCAGCGGCGAAGACCGCGCCCATCTTCGCCGAGGCTACAATGCCAATGAGTTTCGCTATGGCAGCGGCGAAGCGACCGTCCTCGACTGCGTGGCGATCTGTGGCGGCCAAGTCGACGCAACCCAGGTCGGGCAAGGCAGCCGGATCACCTTTCTGATGCAGATCCGCTTCAATGCCGATATCAGCAACCCGAGCTACGGGATTGTCCTCAAGACGATTGACGAGGTTCGCCTCTACGGCACGATGACCGAAATGCTGGGGCAATCCTTCCCGGCGGTGCGCGCCGGCGATGAGGTTCTCGTCCAAATCGATGTCGGCGTGCCGCTGCCGGGCGGCACGGTTTTCATCGATCTTGGTGTCGCCCGCTACGTCGGTGATGAGTTGCTGGCACTGGACATCCGCAAATCGGTGCTGCAGTTCACCGTCGAATTTACCCCGCGCTGGGTAGGGTTCTGCGACCTCGCAGCCACCTTCGAGGAACTGGCCCGGGTTGCCGGGATAGCGGATGACGCGGCAGACACAACGGCGGCGCCGGTGCCGCGCCAGATGCCGGTATCATGAGGCCCGGCGGGCCGGGCTAGGGTAGCGTGAAGAATTCCGTCGGCGCCGCCGCACCCCCTCCGAGACTGCGGGTCGCCCGCGATGTGCGCCTTGCGTGGCGGCTTGCGCAACTGGATTTGCGGCGCCGCTACGCTCACAGCCTTGGCGGGGTTGCATGGTATGTACTGAGCCCGCTCCTGACGATTGCGACCTATTACGTGGTCTTCGGCATTGGCCTCAAGGTCGCCATGCCGTCGACTGGGCCATTCTTTCCGTTCTTCATTTCGGGGATGCTGCCGTGGCTGGTTTTTGCCGATGCCGTGACCGCCAGCACCGATGTCCTGACCCGCAATCGCGATCTAATCAGCAATGCCGTATTCCCGCTGCATCTATTGCCGCTGTCCCGCCTTGTGTCCGCATTCGCAGCGCACCTCGCGGTGCTGACGGCCGTCGTCATACTGTTTTGCGCATCTGGCCGCGCCCCCGGCTTTCACGTCATTGGGGTTGTCTATTACATGGTTGGCCTGGGCGTGCTGGCCGCCGGATTTTCATTTCTGCTCTCGGCAGTGAACGTCGTATTCAGCGATACGCGCGAGATTCTCGGCTTTCTGCTGCCGCTGCTGTTCTTTACCGTGCCGATCATATGGCCGCTCGACCTCGTCCCGGCGCAGTGGCACTGGCTGATCAACGTCAATCCGATGGCCTATATCGTCGAGGGGTATCGCCAAGCACTGCTCTACGATCATCCGATATCGGACAATCCTCTCAATGCCGTCGCGTTTTGGTTGATCGCGGGCTGCATCTTCGTTGCCGGCCGCGGCGTCTTCAAGCGTCTCCAGTCGGAACTCGCCGAATTGATGTGACGACGGCCTAGCCTCGGCGCCAGCCTCGCCAACTACGCACGGTGCGTCGCGCGATCGCCAATGCCAAGCGGAACACCATCAGCGCGTTCAGCTGCACCCACAAAGGCCGTCGCCAACTGAGCAGTGCATTGGTGAGAGAGCCATCCGCCTTGTTCCGATACACGCTATAGCCGATCGCGGCGATATAGTAGGCCTCCCGCGCATCGGCGGTTACATAGCCTCGGCTGAGCGCGGGTTCGTCCATCCGTGAGCTGCTGGTCTTGTCGGCATGAGTGATGTCGAGCGCGGGTTCGGCCAGCGGCCACAGCGCAAGCCCTTCGATCACCGCCAAATCGAGGAGCCCGAGAAATTCCCGCTGGGGCACCAGGCGCGATTGCGCCGCGATTGGCTTGAGCCGGTCCCGCTTGATCGCCGCCCCACCGGTAAAGCCGACCCCTTCGAAATAACCGAACGCGATGCTGCCGCCGAGCGGCGCCACGACCTGGCGATTGGCCTCCTCGCCGCACATCGCCGCCGGGATGACGCCGTCCACTTCCTCGTCGCCGAACATCCCGGTGAACGACGTCAACCCCTGCGCCAGCAGGGTAGCTCCACCCGCCAGGAACAGGATCAGCCCCCCGTCGCCGGCTAAGATTCGCTCGCACACGATGCAAGCGACATCATCGCGATGAATATTGGCGATTCGCAATGGTACATCGCCGCACTGCGCGTTCGCCGCACTGCGCGACAAGCCGCGATCGATCACGAAAACCTCGAAACGAATCGGTGCGGCAAGCGCCAGCCGCAGCGATTCGACCGTCCGTTCCAAGTTGCCCGCGGCGCCTCGATCATCGATTATGACCAGCACCGATGGGCAGAAAACGATGTTCTGCGCGCGGTGGCTCGGCCTCGCCGCCTCAAGCCAACCGCGCCATCCCAGGTGCGCGTTCAACCATTGCCGGCGCGCGGTGCCAGGGGCCAATGCCGGGTGTGCGCATTCGATGCCATCCTCGACGGCCCGTCGCAATGCTGCCGCGATGGCGGCGGAGGAATAATCGAACAGCACACTGGCGTGATCTGCTTTGGCGACCAGTTCCGGAATTCCGCCGGTTCGCGATGCAATGAACGGAATCCCAAAATCCAACGCTTCGTAGATCGTGCACGGGGAATTGTCGAAGGGCGATGGCATGACCGCAAGCGCGTTTGCGTTGCGCAGATACGCAACCGCCTCCTGCTGCCCATAGTCGCTGATGATGCGCCAGCGAAAGGGCCAGGCCTGTCCGCGCAGCTCGACATAGTCATCGCTCGATACGCCGCTTCGGACCACCGGCTTGCCGAGGAAGGTTACTGAAATATCCCGCTGTGCAAGAAATTCGCCTTCGCCATCGAGCGCGTCACAGAACGGGCCAATGCCTTTGCGTTCTTCGAGCCGACCGAAAAACACGATCTCCGACGGCACTCGTCGCGGTCGCGGCGTGTCGGTAAGCTCCTCGTGTTCCAGAAATTTGGCGCGATCGGCGACAAAAAGCCGTGCCGTCGGCATCACATACTGCTGGTTGACGATCACCGCCGGCAGCTTGAACCCCTGGTCGCGCAGCCAGCCCACCAGATACCGGCTCGGCGCCCAGAGAATGTCGGCGCATTGCACGCTCAGCCGCTCGGCGTAATTGAACGCCGCATAGAGAACGCTGCTGGGCAGCTGAGAGTTGTGTTCCAGCACCCATTGGGACGGGCTGTGCAGCCCGACCATGAACAACGCATCGCGAAAGGCGATACCAAGGCGTTTGGCGGCCAGGCAGTAGAAGCCCTCGCCGATCGTATCGTTGAAGTGAACGACGTCGAACGAGCGCTGCCGCAGATAGTCGTAGACCAGCCACGGCGTCGGAAACCCGTGCAACTGGAGCGGTCCGGCAACCTTGAGCGTGTCTTGCGGGTACAAGGCATGAAAATCGATACCGATCGCCGCGTATTTGTCCTTCCACTGGCTTGAATCCTCGATTATCGACCATATCGAACCGGTGAAGAGGATTGTCACCGATAGGCCGTATCCGGCGAGTGTCTCGGCGAGCCCGGTCATCGCCGTACCTATGCCGCCGTTCTTGTGTGGCCCAACGATCTCGGTGGTTACGATGCAGATCCGCGGCTTCGCGCCCAAGGCCGCGTCAGAAACTGCGGTGGAAAAGGTTCGAATTGGCGCGTGCCCGAGGACGGGCGCCGTATCGGTGGCAACGGCCTCCGGTTGAAAGCTCACTCGATCCCCAGTTTACGATATACCGCCTGAAACGTATTGACCGGCCCCGTGACCGTATGGTCGGTGCGACAGCAGTAGCGCGTGAAGCACCACAGGATCGGAAACAGCAAGCTCGCGCGCACTCGGCTGCGCTTCTCTTTCAGATATTCCCAGGTGATCCAGCCCAGGGTCTGTGCGATCGAATGGACCGGATGCACCGCCAAGACCTCCAGGCCATGATCGACACCGAGCTGGCGAATGCCGTCCTTGGTAAAGCGGCGAAAGTCCGTGGGGACCGCGTGGAAGGGCTGCAGAAACGGTATCGACACGATCAAATGACCGCCCGGCCGCAACACCCGCACCATCTGCCGCATCACGGAGTCGAGAAATTCCACATGCTCCAGCACGGCGTTGCACAAAATCGTATCAAAATCACCATCGCCGAACGGCATGTTTTCGAGCGGGCCGATGATGGCGCCGGGAAGGTCGGAGGCGATGTCATAGTTGACCACGGCGGCGGCCCCATGCGCCTGCGCGAAGGGGGAGATATCACGATTGCCGCACCCGGCGTTGAGGAGCCGTCCGCCAATGAACTGCTCGATCGGCGTCAGCTCCCACTCGAGTGGTTGGAAGTGCACCGGGCCCGTTCGCAGAAACCCCGGCGGTGCCAGGCGGTTGGGTCGTCCCACAACGGCATTAAAGATGCGTGCCACATCATGCAGCGGCGTGTATCGTCGCGGCCGCGCGCCGACGGGTTCCGTTGGGCCGACCACGCTAACCACGGTGGGATGTTGTCATTCGCAGTCTCACTGCCGGTTCGAATCGATTGACCCGCTATGGCTGTACGCGGCGCCTCGTCAAGGTCGAGCGCAGCCAGCGCAGCGTCAAAATCGAACTGCGCCACGCGGCGACATCCTTCAGCTCTTGCCTCAGCCTCTCCCGTTCGCCGCACAGCTGGCGGATTTCCGTCGCCATCTCGGCCTTTTCGTCCTCGAGACGGCGCGCGACCAGGGCGAGCCGATGCACCTCACTCTCGAGACCCATGCCATTCACTCCAAAAGCTTCGAGATGCTGCGGCAGCGTCCAAGCGACCCCCGGATCGGCGCGATGCGCAACCGGAGTGACCGCTCCGCGCCACGCGACGCCGATGATCTGCATCGTGTGATAAATCAGCGTCCTCCACCCGGCGCGCTGGAACACGGCAAGCCCCTCGGCAACCATCGGCGACGTCAGATCGTGGAAGACGGCCATGGCATCGGCGGCGGCGTATCTGATGCATGCCTCGGCGTCCAGAGCCGGGCCGGGGGCTTCGTGGTCCCCATCGATAAAGAATAGCGACCACGGGTCCCCGCGCAGCGCGGCAAGACGGTCAACGGCGTCCGGACTACCAACGGGGTGCAACCGGACCGCGTTGCGCAGCCCGCCGGCCACCAGGGCCGATTCCACCGATTGCCGGTTTTCGGGCTGGGCGAGGGCCGGGTCGATCACATCGAGCATCACCCCGCCAGCCGCCAGATGGTACGTGGACCACCCCATCCAGCAACCGATCTCCAATGCAGGGCGCCCGGCGAAGCTGCGGGCGATGTTGTAAAGGAGGATTGCTTCATCGCGGGAAACAAAGCCCATCAGCGGATGACGCCGGTCGACATACCAGTTGTGGGGAACCTCCCGGCGGAGATATTTCCAAGGCTGGGAGCTCTTATCGCCCAATTGCATCCACGGAAAAAACCGGTCCGGGACGATCACCGCCAGACCGGGCGAAGCGTAGTCGCCCAGCGGGAGCGGCGCGTCATCCACCGTGTGCCGTTTTACCGTCATCGTGACCTCGATGAATCTTGCGTCATCGACTGTGCAGGGTCAACGGCCGACACCCTGCGACGCGCCGCGGCCTGATTTGCAACGGCCGCGAGCCGATCGCGCGGACCATGCTGGGCAGGCGGCTCCCCCGCCTCGCCAGCCGCTGATACGATGTCGGCCACGAAAAATCAACCGCGGTCCGAACGCGCGTCGGGTGCGAGATGCCGACGAGGCTTGGGATCGGCTATCACTGTAAGGCCGCGTCATCGGCGGCGCCCACCTCGAACCAATCGACGCGACAGCACAAACAGGGCCGCGGAACGCGCGAATGCTGACAATCGTCCACCTGATCACCGGATTGGAGACCGGCGGCGCCGAGCGCATGCTGGCGCACCTCGCCATCCGGACCGACCGCGCTCGGTTTCGCCCGGTGGTCGTCAGCATGACTGGGATGGGCACGATCGGCGCTCTCATCGAGAAGGCCGGCGTCATCGTCCGGACGCTCGACATGCGCCATGGCGTGCCTGATCCGCGGGCGATCCCGCGGCTGATTCGCATCCTGCGCGAGTTCCGCCCCGCATTGTTGCAGACCTGGCTCTACCATGCCGATTTGCTTGGGCTGGTCATGTGGCGGCTCGGGCAGGTGCCGCATCTGGTGTGGTGCCTGCAAGGCACCGAGACGATAAACACCGCCGTCGTGCGCTCTCTCCTTGCCTGGCGCTCGCGGGACCCCGATGCGATCGTCACGGCAGCGCGGGTCGGGCAACGCTTTCACGAACGCATCGGCTATCATCCGCGCCGCTGGGCGCACATTCCCAATGCGGTTGATACCGTAGCGTTGCGCCCCGACCCCGAACGACGGCAGCGCGGCCGCGCCCGGCTAGGCATCGCCGAGGACGATGTCGCGATCCTGTTGCCGGCGCGATATCATCCGATGAAGGATCACGCGAATTTTCTCGCCGCCGCGGCGCTATTGGCGCCAATGCGCCGCGAGGCCCGGTTTTTTCTGGCCGGAGCCGGCACGCTACCGGCCAATCCGGAGATCACCGCCGCGATTGCCGGGCGCGGTCTCACCGGACGGGTGATCTCGCTCGGCGAACGGTCCGACCTGGAAACGCTGTACCCCGCCTTCGACGTCGTGTCATTGGCCTCGGCCTTCGGCGAAGCCTTGCCGATGGTGCTCGGCGAGGCGATGGCGTGCGGCGTCCCGTGCGTGGCGACCGATACCGGGGATTGTGCGGCCGTCATCGGCGATGCCGGGTTCATCGTGCCGCCGCGCGATCCCCGGGCGCTTGCCGATTCGTGGCAGCGCATGATCACCCTCGGCCGCGACGGCCGGCGCGCGCTCGGCCTCCGGGCGCGCGCGCGGATCGTCGAGAACTACAATCTCGAGCGGATCGTGCCGCGGTTCGAGGCGCTCTATTGCGAAATCACGGGGGCGGAATCCGCCGGGCGGCGCCCATCGGAGAGCTGACAGCGACAATTGTTTGCTGGGCACGCCGCGCGCCGTCAGCCTACGCCCCGGGTCACTCCCCCGCGTTCTTTCCGCCATAGCGCCGCACCCGCAGGTCGGCCTGCTCCTTGTGGCCCCAGAAGCGCTCGATCGCGCAAAGCCGGCTGCAATATTCGCCGACCATCGCGCTTGCCTCGGGGGTTCGCACCTCCTGGTAGGTGCAGGTCTTGAGGAACTTGCCGACCCAGAGCCCGCCGGTATAGCGCGCCGCCCCCTTGGTCGGCAGCGTGTGGTTGGTGCCGATCACCTTGTCGCCGTAGGAGACATTGGTTTCGGGGCCGAGGAAGAGGGCACCGTAATTCTTGAGGCGGTCGAGATAGCGGCGCGGCTCATGGCACAAGACTTCGACATGCTCGGCGGCGATGCGGTCGGCCTCGGCGATCATCTCAGCCTCGTCCGCGCAGAGAATGACCTCGCCATAGTCGCGCCACGCGACGCCGGCGACGTCGGCGGTCGGCAATACCGTCAACTGGCGGGCGATCTCGGCGACAGTGTCATGCGCGAGCTTTTCCGAGGTGGTGAGCAATGTTGCCGGTGAGGTCGGGCCGTGCTCGGCCTGGCCCAATAAATCGGTCGCGCACATCTCGGCGTCGGCGCTGTCGTCGGCGATGACAAGCACCTCGGTCGGTCCGGCGAAGAGGTCGATGCCGACCCGCCCGTAAAGCTGGCGCTTGGCTTCGGCGACATAGGCGTTGCCCGGCCCGACGAGCATGTCGACCGGCTGAAATGTGTCGGTGCCGAGCGCCATCGCCGCGACCGCCTGAACTCCGCCCAGGACGTAAATCGCGTCGGCGCCGCCCAGATGCATCGCCGCGATCGTCTCGGGGTGCGGGCCGCCCTGGTTGGGCGGCGTGCAGGCGGCGATGTGCCCGACCCCGGCGACCCTGGCGGTGACGATCGACATATGCGCGGAGGCCACCATCGGATAGCGCCCGCCCGGCACATAGCAGCCGACCGAGCCGACCGGGATGTGACGGTGCCCGAGGATCACCCCCGGCAATGTCTCGACCTCGACGTCCTTCAGCGCGGCGCGCTGGATCTGTGCGAAATTGCGGATCTGCGCCTGGGCGAACGTGATGTCGTCAATCGTCTGCGGCGAGACCTTGGCGACCAGCGCGCGAATCTCGTCATCGGAGAGGCGAAAGCTCGCCGGCGACCATTTGTCGAAGCGTGTCGACAGCTCGCGGACCGCCGCATCGCCGCGCACCCGCACGTCGGCGATGATCGCCTCGACCGTGGCTCGCGTCTTGGCGTCGGCCTCGTCCTGGGTTCCGGCGAGCGCGGCGGTCTTGATGTGACGGGGCATCGGCTCCTCCTCTTCGATGTCGGGGCTGGCGGCAGGCACATTCCCTGCGGGCAGGGAAAATTTCACATTTGCGACAGCATGGGCCGCGTCAACACACTGGAATCAGGTGATTGTTCGGTCAAATCCCGCACCGGGAGCAGGGATTTTTTTGCCACCTCGCAGGGAAATTTTTGCAGCGGGCAGGGAATTTTTTTCAGCCACAAGAATTCGCTTTGCTTACGATAGTGACAATATTGCATTATACAAATGGGTGAGGTTGATCACCAGTTCGAACCTCGTCGGCTGGATGACCGGCAGGTCGGCGGGCTCGGCGCCTTTGAGGATCTGCGCGATGTAGAGGCCGACCTGACGCATCGCATCGGTCAGGCGGGTGCCGTACCTGATCAGGCCGCCGGCGAGCGCTGCGAGCGAGCCGCCGAGACCGAGGATCAGGTCGCGCCGGCGCATCGTCTCACCATGCAGTCCAGCCGCCATCGACTAGCAGGGATGAGCCGGTGACGAGGCTGGCTGCGGGGGAAGCGAGGAAGACGACGGCGTTCGCCACTTCCTCAGCGGTGCCGACCCGGCCGAGGGGGATGCGGCCCTCGATCCATTTCCGCGTGTCGGGGTCGTCGAGAAAGGGTTTTGACAGGGGCGTCATGACAAAGGTCGGGGCGATCGAGACGACGCGCACGCCCCGGGGCGCCAGCTCGACCGCCATCGCCTTGGTCAAGCCTTCGAGCGCGTGCTTGGTCATCACATAGACCGTGCGGTCGCGCTCCGAGCCGACATGGCCCATTTGCGAGGACATGTTGATGATGACGCCGCTCCCCGCCGTCACCATCGGGCGGGCCGCCGCCTGCGCGACGATGAAGGCGGCCTTGATATTGAGCGCGATCATCCGGTCGAGCGTTGCCTCGTCGACGCCGAGAAACGGCTGCGGCCGGTTGACCCCGGCGTTGTTGACGAGGATGTCGAGGCGCGGCAGGCCGGCGATCGCCGCCTGCGCCCCCTCGCCGTCGGTCACATCGAACGGGAGCGCCCGCGCCCGCCCGTCCTCTGCGGCGATTTCCGCCGCGAGCGCCTCGAGTTCGGCGGGGGTGCGGCTGTTGAGCAGCACTTCGGCGCCGGCCCAGCTGAGCGCCTGCGCGACCGCGCGGCCGATGCCGCGTCCGGCGCCGGTGACCAGCGCCACTTTGCCGTCGAGGCGGAACGGGTTTTCAGCTGTCGGCACGGTCCCCTCCTCCTCGTGCCACCGTAGCACAACGCGATTGCTTCGCTTCGCTCGCAATGACAGAAACTGCGGTCATTGCGAGGAGCGGCGGGACGACGCAATCAGGCCTACGGGTTACTCCGCCAATGCCGCAGATCGGGGGAACTTATGCCGACCATGCACCCACAGATCGTCAATGCCCTGGAGGCGATGAAGAAACTCGGGCTGAAGCCGATCGAGGCGATGAGCCCCGCCGAGGCGCGCGCCCAGATGGAGGCGACCGCGCAGAGCCGCAAGGCCGAGCCGCTGCCGATCGCGCGCGTCGAGGACCGCGATATTCCCGGCCCGGCCGGGCCGATCCGGGTGCGGTTCTACTGGCCGAACGCCACCGGAACGGTGCCGGCAATCGCCTATTATCACGGCGGCGGGCATGTCATCGGCAGCCTCGACACCCATGACCTGATCGCCCGCAATCTGTGCGCCGGCGCCGGTGCATTGGTCGCCTCGGTCGATTACCGGATGGGGCCGGAGCACCGCTTTCCCGCCGCGGTCGAGGATTCGGTCGCCGCGCTCGGCTGGCTCCACGCCAACGCCGCCGGCCTCGGCGCCGACGCGAGCCGGCTCGGCGTCCATGGCGACAGCGCCGGGGCGAACCTCGCGGCGGTCGTGGCGCTTCAGGCGCGCGACGCCGGGGGCCCTCGGCTGCGCCTCCAATCCCTCGTCTACCCGGTCGTCGATTTCACGCAGAGCAGCGCCAGCTACGGCAAATTCGCCGAGGGCTACGGCCTCCTCACCCGCGCCGCGATGGTGTGGTTTCGGCAGCATTACCTGCGCAACCCCGCGGATGCCGAGGATTGGCGTGCCTCGCCCATCAAGGCGGCAAGCCTCGCCGGGGTCGCGCCGGCGATCGTCGTCACCGCCGAATGCGATGTTTTGCACGACGAGGGCCAGCATTACGCCGATGCGCTCCGCCGCGCCGGCGTCGCCGTCGAATACCGCGAGTTTCCCGGGATGATCCACGGCTTTTTCGGCATGGTCCCGATCATCGATGACGCGATGGTTGCGCAACGCGCCGTTGGGGCAGCGTTCTGCCGCGCCTTCGCCTGAACGGCGGGCAACGGGAGTGGCCGATTCGCTCGAGGCTGGACCGCCCTCGCCGCGTATCACCCTGCCGGCGCTGTTCGTCACCTTCCTGACGGTCTCGATGTATGGTTTCGGAGGGCCGATCGTCTGGGCCCGCCGCATCATCGTCGAACAGCGCGGGTGGCTGAGCGACGGAGATTTCGCCGACATCCTGAGCTTCTGCCAATTCCTGCCCGGCCCCAACGTCGTCAGCATTTCGGTGTGCCTTGGCGCGAAATTCAGGGGTCCGGCCGGTGCGCTGGCGGCGCTCGCCGGCTTCATTCTGATACCCTGGACGGTCGGTTTTACGCTCGGAACAGTCTTTTTGTCGTATGCGCACACAGCACTGTTGCAGGGGGTCTTGCGCGGGGTTGCCGCAGCGGCGGGCGGTCTGATCCTCGGTACCGGCATTCGGCTCTTGCGTGCCCATCGCCGCCGGCCGATCGCCCTGGTTTTTGCCGCGCTCGCTTTCGCCGGCCTCGCGGCGGCGAAATTGCCGCTGTTGATCGTCGTCCTTGGGCTGGTGCCGTTGTCGATCGTTATGGCGGGCCCGGCGCCGGCTCGCTGAGATGAACGCACCGGGCGCTTCCATCTCGCTCGTTGGGCATATCGCGCTCCTGGCGCTGATCAGCTTCGGCGGGGTGCCCGGCGTACTGCCCGATCTGCGCAACTTCGTGGTCACGACGAACGGCTGGCTGACCGATCAGGAGTTCGCCAATTGCTTTGCGATCGTGCAGGCCATCCCTGGGCCCAACATGATCCTGATGATGAGCTTCATCGGCTGGAAAGTGGGCGGGCTGCCGACCGCGGTCGCCGCCGCTCTTGTCACCTTCGGCCCCTCATGCGCGGTGGCCTATGCCGCCTTTCACTATTGGGAGCGGTTCCGCGACACAATATGGCAGAGCCGCATTCGCCGCGGCCTGACGCCGGTCATCATCGGCCTCGTCACCGCCGGCGGCTATGCGATGGCGCGCACGGTGGATGCCGGCTGGATCGGAGTTGGCGTCACCGTCGGCGCGGGCGGTCTCCTCCTGGGGAGCCGCATCAACCCCTTATGGCTGCTCGGGGCGGGCGCGGTGCTCGGCGGGCTTGGCCTGGTTTGAGTTATGACAGGCGCAGGGTCAGCTGATAGAGCAGCATCGGGTTGACCTGGAAGCGCTCGCGTAGCGTCTCGCTGTCGAGCGCGACGAGGGCGGCGCACTCAGCCTCGGCGAGGTCGAAGCGCGCGGCGTAGCGGGCGGGGTCGCGGCGAAAGGCGGCGCAGGCCTCGGGATCGTCGACGAGGGTGAAAATCGCGCCGGCCAGCGCGCTGTGCTCCGGGGCCGTCGCCGGGTAATGCAGCGCCGCCGCCGCGACCGGGGCAAGCTCGGTCCAGCCAACAACCGCGTAGATATGGTGCCACGACGGCTCGAAGAGCGAAGCTTGCGGTGGCCGGTCGCCGATCATGCCGGCGAGGATCTGTAAGGAGCGGCATTCGACGTTGCCGCTCTTGTCGAGCGCGGCGGCATCGAGGCTGAGGAGATAGCGCAGATTTCCGGCGGCAAGGTGCTCGAAGATGACCCGGTCGGTTGCGACGTCGGGGTGCGGGTAGAGCGGCGTTCCGGGATAGTGCGAGAGCCCGCCGCTGGCGAGCACGACCGCGCGCCGGCCGATCCGCTCCAATGCATGGGCGAGCGCCCGGCCGAAGGCAAAGCACCGCTCCGGGCTCGGCTGCGGCGGAACATAGGCGTTGACGAAGACCGGCATGAACGGTTGCTCGCGCGGATAGCCGCAGAACTCGAGCGGGATCGTGAACGCGGTGCCAAGCCCCGCATCGAGGGTGAAAGCCGGGTCGAAGCCGAGATCCAGGAGTTCACGCACCAGCGCGTAGCCCGCCGCGCCATCGATCGGCCACCAGCCCTTGTGCCCGCCGCTGCCCTGCGCACGCGCCCCGCAATGGACGGCAAAGGCCGGCACGCAGTTCACCACGAAATCATCGCAATGCGCATTCGAGATGACGATCAGGAGATCGGGATCGAGCGCGCGGAACCGGTCGCCTAATTCGCGCATCGCCCTATTGACCCGGGCGACCTGAGCGTGATCCTCGGTTTGCGGCAGGGTCAGAAATTGCGGCGCATGCGGCACGATCGCCGCGCCGACGATGCCGGGACGAGTTGCTGAGTGTGCCATGTCCGATCCACCCTGTTCATTGGCCGGTGCGAGCATAGCGCAAGCGCGATTGATTTCGGCGCGCGTCCAGCGGGATCGCGGGCGTCTCGCCCGCATGCGACCGGGGCGGCCGCGGTCGGAGGCTGGCCGGGGCGACGGTGAGCGACTATGGTGCCGTCATCTTAGAGCAAAACCACCGCGACACTCGCCACCCGCTCCCTGGAGCCACCATGCCGATCATCCCCGAGGTGCTCGCTTCTCTCGACGAATTGAGCGAGATCCGCCGCGACATCCATGCCCACCCCGAGCTCGGCTTCACCGAGGAGCGCACCGGCGATCTGGTCGCCAAAAAGCTCGCCGAGTATGGCTGCGAGGTGCATCGCGGTCTCGCCAAAACGGGCGTCGTCGGCACGATCCGGCGCGGCAACTCGCTGCGCGCGATCGGGCTTCGGGCCGACATGGACTGCCTGCCGATGCAGGAATTGAACGAGTTCGCCCACCGCTCGCGCCACGAGGGCCTGATGCATGGCTGCGGGCATGACGGGCATACGACGATGCTCCTGGGGGCGGCGCGCTATCTTGCCGCGACCCGCAATTTCGAAGGCACCGTGCACTTCATCTTCCAACCGGGCGAAGAAGGCTATGGCGGCGGCCGGGTCATGGTCGAGGAGGGTCTGTTCGCAAAATTCCCGTGCGATGCAGTCTTCGCGATGCACAACAAGCCCGGGATCCCGGTCGGCCAGATGGCGACGAAGGCCGGGCCGATGCTCGCCGCCACCGATCGCTTCGACATTCATGTGAAAGCGAAGGGCGGACACGCGGCCTATCCGCATCTGGGAACGGACCCGTTCGTCATCGGCGCGCAGATCGTGCTGGCGCTGCAGACGATCCCGTCGCGCAACATCGACCCCGTAGACCCGGCCGTCATCACCGTCGGGTTCATGCGCGGTGGCTCGGCCTATAACGTGATCCCGGACGAACTCCATATCGGCGGGACGGTGCGCAGTTTCCGCCCGCACGTGCAGGACCTGATCGAGCGGCGCATCGGCGAAGTCGTGCGCGGCGCCGCCGTACTCAACAGCGCGACCGCCGAATTGGACTACCGGCGCGGCTATCCGCCGACGATCAACCACGCCGATGAAGCGCGCTTTGCCGCCGACGTTGCGGCCGAAATCTGCGGCGAAGAGCATGTCGAGCGCAACGTCGCGCCATCGCTCGGGGGCGAAGATTTCTCCTACATGCTGCAGGCGGTGCCCGGTGCGATGCTGTGGCTCGGCAACGGCCCGGGCGAAGGCGGCTGCTCCTTGCACAATTCCCACTACGATTTCAACGACAGCGCGATCCCCTTTGGCGTCAGCTTCTTCGCGCGGCTCGCCGAGCGGTTCCTCCAGAAGGCCGAATGAGAAGGCGGAGACAATTCCGATGAGAGTGCATGTCGTCAATGTGTTGCGGCCGACCCCGGAGACGACCGGAAAGACGCTGGAGCGCATCAGCGATCTCGCTCGGCAGGTCGAAACGCGGGGTTTTGCCGGATTGTGGGTCACCGATGCGTTCGGGCGCGGCCGGCCGACCCTCGATCCGATCGTGTTGATGAGCGTCATCGCCGCGGTCACCCGGCGGGTCGAGATCGGCACCTGCGTGTTGCAGGTCCCGGTGCGCCATCCGGTCGAACTGGCCCACCGCATCGCCGGGTTGCACGCGATGACCGGAGCGCGCCTGCAACTCGGGCTCGGCAGCGGTTCGACCAAGGCCGATTTCGACATCGTCGGGGCCGATTACGACACCCGGTTCAAGACGCTGATGAGCTCTCTTGAAATCATGAGGAAGGCGTGGTCCGGCGAGCGGGTCGATTCGCCGACGGGCGTTGGCGCGCTGACCCCGTGGCCGGGCACCGAGGGCGGGCCGGCAATGCTCCTTGGCGCCTGGCGCAACAAGCGCTGGATCGTCTACGCGGCGGAAGAATGCCAGGGCTGGATCGCCTCGGGGCTTTACTCGCAACCCGAGGAGCTTGCCGTCGGCATGAAGATCTACCGTGACGCCGGCGGCAAGCGCGCGATCCTCGCCAATGTCATCGTCGATCTGGAGGGCAATGCCGAGGAGATGCCGCTGGGCGGGCGCGCGACTGTCATGCTGACCGGCGGCGAAGCGGCGGCCCGCGACAGGCTGCGGCGCATCAAGGATGTCGGCTTCGACGACATCCTGTGCATGACCGCGCCCGAACATCTCGACGATCTGGCCCGGCTGCGCGACGCGGTTGCCTGAGCCGCCCGTTATTGACGACTGCCCGCCCGCAGATTACCTAGGCCGCATGGCCCTCTTACCGATCATCACCGCGCCCGATCCGCGGCTCAAAGTAAAGGCGCGGCCGGTCCCCGCGGTCGATGCCGAGGTGCGCCGGCTGATGGACGACATGCTGGAGACGATGTACCACGCGATCGGCGTCGGGCTGGCCGCGCCGCAGGTCGGGGTGGCGCGCCGCGTCCTCGTCATCGACGTCGCGCGCGACGGCGAGCCGCCGCAGCCGATGCGCATCGCCAATCCCGAGATTTTGTGGCGTTCCGAGGACTTGATGACCGGCAGCGAGGGATGCCTGTCGCTCCCTGAGCATTATGCCGATGTCGAGCGCCCCGATGCGATCCGGCTGCGCTATCTCGACCACGAGAACGAGATCCGCGAGATCGGGGCGAAGGGCCTTCTTGCCACCTGCCTGCAGCACGAGATCGACCACCTCGACGGGGTTCTCTTCGTCGATCACATCTCCAACTTGAAGCGCGGCATCATTTTGAGGAAGCTCGCCAAGGCAAAACGCAGCGGCGCCCTCGCGCCGGCGTAGCTCATTGTGAGACCCTCACCCGCCTCCCACGCGGGCCAAGCCCGCGGGCTTCGGCTCACCGGCTCGGCACCCTCTCCCGCATTGCGGGAGAGGGGAGGACCCGCCGCTTTAGCGATGGGGGGGTGAGGGTTGCCTGCGCACCCCGTGTTGCGGCCAGGGGTCGGTCAACCGCTCGATCTCATCTTCATGGGGACGCCGGATTTTGCCGCGACGATTCTTGCCGCGCTGATCGATGCCGGCCATCGGCTGTGCGCGGTCTACACCCAGCCGCCGCGCCCCGCGGGCCGCGGTCACCGGCCGCAACCCTCGGCGGTGCAGGCGCTGGCCGAGCGGCACGGGCTGACGACCCGCATTCCCACCACCCTGCGCGATCCGGACATGGCGGCCGAATTCGCCGCGACCCCGGCCGATGCGGCGGTCGTTTCGGCCTACGGCCTCATTCTGCCGGCGCCAATCCTCAACGCGCCGCGACATGGCTGCCTCAACGTCCATGCTTCGCTCCTGCCGCGCTGGCGTGGTGCGGCGCCGATCCAGCGCGCCATCCTCGCCGGCGACGCCGAGACCGGGATCACGATCATGCAAATGGAGGAGGGGCTCGATACCGGCCCGATCCTCCTGCAGCAGGCGGTCCCGATCGCCGCGGACACGACCGCGGGCGGGCTGCACGACCGCCTCGCCAAGCTCGGCGCGCAAATGATCCTCGAAGCCCTCGAGGGGTTGGCCGGCGTGACGCTGGCGGCACGGCCGCAGCCCGGCGAGGGCATCACCTACGCCGCGAAGCTGCGCCGCGAGGAGGCGCGGCTCGACTGGCGGCTCTCGGCGACCCTGCTCGAGCGCCAGGTGCGCGCCTTCGATCCCTGGCCCGGCGCCTATTTCTGCGGCCGCGGCGAGCGCATTCGCGTGCTCAAAGCCGCGGCCGACCCGCGTTCCGCCGCGGCGCCGCCGGGCACGGTGCTCGATGACCAGCTCACGATCGCCTGTGGCGAGGGCGTGCTGCGCCCGGTGCGATTGCAGCGGTCGGGGCGTGGCGCGCTCGACACGGCGGCGTTTCTGCGCGGGTTTGCGCTGGCCCCCGGAACCATCCTGTCATGCCCCGCTACTTGCTGACGATCGAGTATTGCGGCACGGGCCTGGTCGGTTGGCAGCGCCAGAGGAACGGTTTGTCGGTGCAAGAAGCGCTCGAAACCGCGATCGAGAATTTCTGCGGCGAGAGTGTGCGGGTGTTTGGCGCCGGGCGCACCGATGCCGGGGTCCACGCGCTGGCGCAGGCCGCCCATGTCGATCTGCCGCGCGCATACGATCCCGAAATCATCCGCAGCGCGGTCAACCACCATCTGCGCCCGCACGCGATCAGCGTCATCGCGGCCGAGCCGGCGTCGGCGGATTTCGATGCAAGGCATTCGGCGACCCAGCGCCACTACCTCTATCGCATCCTCAATCGCCGGGCGCCGCCCGCACTCGACCGCTTCCGCGTCTGGCACGTCGCGCCGCCGCTCGATCTGGCGGCGATGCAGGAGGGCGCCCGCTACCTCGTCGGGCATCACGATTTCTCGACCTTCCGCGATTCGCTGTGCCAGGCGAAATCGCCGGTAAAAACGCTCGACGCGCTCGACCTTACGCGCGCGGGCGAGGAGATCCATATCGCGGCGCGGGCGCGCTCGTTCCTGCACCACCAGGTGCGCAACATGGTGGGAACCTTGAAGCTGGTCGGGCTTGGACAATGGCGGCCCGAGGAGGTCGCGCGCGCTCTTCTCGCCCGCGACCGCCGCGCCGGCGGGCCGACGGCGCCGGCGGCGGGGCTGACCCTCACGCTCGTCCGCTACGACCGGGATCAGTAGAGCCCCTCGGCGACACGGCCCAAGGCCGTGCTGAGCAGCACATCGACGATGACGACCAGCGTCGCCTGCGCGCCGGTGACGGCAAGCGCGACGCGGGCGATGTACCACTCGTAGACCAGCGTCGCGATGATGGCGAGCAGACTGGCGAAAGACGCTTCCGACCGCGGCAGCATGCCGGCCGCGCCATCGAGCCCGACCAGCACCACCAGCACCGTCTGCGGTATCTGCGACCAGTTGTAGGCGACCATGAACGCGAGAAACCGGTCGCCGCGGCCGAACTGTTGCGCGAGCGGCAGGATCACCAGCGGGAACGCCACCCAGGAGGTCACATAGGCGATGGTTTCGACGGCGAGGATCGTCGCGACCCCGGATTGCTCCCATTGCGCGGCGGCAATGTCAAAGCTTCGCAGCAGCAGGTACAACGGGTAGCAGATCACCCCGGCGCGAAAGGAGCGCCAGAACCCGTCGATCGAGGCGTCGAAAGCCCCCAGCCCGCGCCGGTCGCCGATGGCCAGCCGCAACGCGCCGCCGACCGCCAGCTGTACCTCGGTCCACGGAGAAACCGTCATGCCCGCGCGAAAAACCGTTCGAGAAACGCTTCGTAAATCGTGGTCAGCTGAGTGATGTCGGCGATCTCGACGCGCTCGTCGGCCTTGTGCATCGTCAGGCCGACGAGGCCGAATTCGGCGACCGGACAATGGGCGTGGATGAAGCGCGCGTCGGAGGTGCCGCCGGTCGTGCTGAGCTCGGGAACCCGGCCGGTGACCGCGCCGATCGCCGCGCTCAGGCAGTCGCTGACCGGGCCGGGCGGCACCAGAAACGATTCGCCACTGACTTCCCAGGCGAGCTGATAGTTGCCGCCGACTGCCGCCAGCTTGTCGGCGACCCAGGTTTTGAGGGCCTGGCTCGTCCACCGGTCGTTGAAGCGGATGTTGAAGGTGGCGCGCGCCTGACCGGGGACGACATTGGTCGCCGGATTGCCGATATCGATCGTCGTCACCTGGAGGCTGGAAGGCTGAAAATGCTCGGTGCCGGGATCGAGCGGGCTCAGGACCAGGGCCTGTAAGAGCGCGACGAGGCGGTGCGCCGCATTGTCGGTCAGGTGCGGATAGGCGACATGGCCCTGCACGCCGGCGACGGTGAGCCGGCCGGTCATGCTGCCGCGCCGGCCGATCTTGATCATGTCGCCGAGCGCACCGGCCGAAGTCGGCTCGCCGACGACGCAGGCGTCGAGCGCCTCACCGCGCGCGCGCAGCCAGTCGAGCACCTTCTTGGTGCCGTTGACCGCGACCCCTTCCTCATCGCCGGTAATGAGGAGGCTGAGCGAACCCGCAAACGCGGCGCCGCGCGCCCCGAGAAACCGCTCGGCGGCGGCGATGAAGGCGGCGATCGCGCCCTTCATGTCAACCGCGCCCCGGCCGCACAGCGCGCCTTCTGAGCGGCTCGCGGCGAACGGCTCGAACGACCACGCCTCGGCCGGTCCCGGCGGCACCACGTCGGTGTGGCCGGCAAAACAAAGATTGGGCCGTCCGGCGCCGAGGCGGGCGTAGAGGTTGGCGATCGGCGGGGTCTCCTCGCCATTGGGGCCGGGATCGTCGAAGACCAGCCGATGGCAGACAAACCCGAGGCGTTCGAGGCGCGCAGCGACGATGTCGAGCGCACCCTCGTCCTTCGGCGTGACGCTTGGCCGCCGGATCAGTTCGGCAGCCAGATCGACCGGGTCGATCGCCCAGTTGCCGCGGGAGTTGCCGGGGCCGGGCCCGGCCGGCACAGCCTCGCTCACAGCCGCAACAATTCGTTGATCGCGGTCTTGGCGCGGGTCTGCGCATCGACCTGCTTGACGATGACGGCGCAATAGAGGCTCGGGCCGGGGCTGCCGTCCGGCAATGCCCGGCCCGGGAGCGAGCCCGGCACCACCACCGAATAGGCCGGGACTCGCCCGAGGTGAACTTCGCCGGTGTCGCGGTTGACGATCTTGGTCGTCGAACTGATGAAGGTGCCCATCGCCAGGACCGCACCCTGCTCGACGATGACGCCCTCGACAACCTCGCTGCGCGCGCCGATAAAGCAATCATCCTCGATGATCACCGGCTCGGCCTGCAACGGCTCAAGGACGCCGCCAATCCCGACGCCGCCGGAGAGGTGGCAGTTCCGGCCGATCTGGGCGCAAGAGCCGACCGTCGCCCAGGTGTCGACCATCGTGCCACTGCCGACATGGGCGCCGACATTGACGAAGCTCGGCATCAAGACGACGTTCGGCGCGATATAGGCCGAGCGCCGCACGATCGCGCCGGGCACGGCGCGGAAGCCGGCGTCGCGAAAGCGGTTCGACGACCAGCCGGCGAATTTCGAGGGCACCTTGTCCCACCATCTGGCAGCGCCGCGCTCGGGGTCTACCGGGCCGCCCGCGATCTCGACCATGTCATGGAGGCGGAACGACAGGAGCACCGCCTTTTTCAGCCATTGATGAACCTGCCAGCCGCCGCCCGATTCGCGTGCCTTGGGTTCGGCGACGCGGAGAGTGCCGTCGTCGAGCCCGTCGAGCGCAGCTTCGACGGCATCGCGCCAGGCCCCCTTGGTAGCGGGCGAGACCTGTTCGCGGGCGTCCCAGGCGGCATCGACGGCGGCAGCGAGAGCGGGATCGGTCATCAGCTCAGTCCGATTGTGGCTGAATGCGGGCGCGGAACCATGATGGAGCCGGCCCGGCGGTGTCAACCGAGGCGGTTGCAACCCGCCTGCGTGCCGCGCGGGGTGGCCGTCACCGCCGACTTGCTCTATGAATCGTGCACGCCGCATCGAGCGGTCAATCGCCCAACAGGTCGCTCGCCAGCGGATCCATGGCCGCCTTCTACGCTCTAGCCCTTGCCGTCCTGCAAGGCATCACCGAGTTGTTCCCGATCAGCAGCCTCGGCCATGCGGTGATCGTGCCGCCGCTGTTCGGTTGGCCAGTCGACCAGCACTCGCCGGCCTTTCTGCCCTTCGTCGTGGTGCTCCATGTCGGCACCGCGGCGGCGCTCTTAGTGTATTTCTGGCGCGACTGGCTGTTCATCGCGTCGGGCCTGACCGGTCTCGGCGGGCGGAGCGGCTTATCGACGGCGGAAGCGCGGCGGCTCTTC
>DASYZD010000197.1:0-16703 GCA_035946655.1 Allostellaceae bacterium
TCGGGCGGGGGCGGCGCCGGCCCCACCGCGACGACGATCCCGTCAGCCGGACTGACGATCAGCCCCGGACGGGTCGGGGTCACCCGCCACGGATCGCGAAAGAAATACGCCATCCACAGCGTTACGGTTAGCCCCGCCCAACCCGCCGGCCCCCAGACGAAAAAGAGGATCGCCGTCACCACCGCTGCGGCGGCGATGAACTTCCAGCCGTCGGGGTGAAGGGGGGCAAGAGTGCGGCGGAGCATGAATTGGCGACTATAGGCGCAATCTGGCGTCTCGCGCCAATCGAAGACCCCGACGCCTGACCCGGTATGAACTTCCGTTCAGGTGGATTCCAGCCGTTCACCGGGACGCGCCGATACGGCTGGGTCGCGCCGCTTCCGGCCGTCCGATCGCGCGTGGGAAAGCGGGTCGGATCGACCCCTACCGGCTCGATAAGAAAATCCGGTGTGACCCGTAGGATAGCCAGATATGCCGTGACTTGAGGAAATCGATACCTAACACGAGGTTGGCATCCGTGAGCTTTACATCGGTCACCACAACCTCGGGATTACGGATCATCTCTGCGCCGACTGTCAGTCGCGAGAACCGGTGAAGACGCGAGTCGAGTTGGTGAGCTGTGGCATCTCGCGTTGTTATCGACCGATCGCGCGCCAGGGCCGCCTCGGTCACGCCCAGAGCGAGTGCTGCTGTTGTAGAGAGGAGGGTCCTTTGCGCACCGGTGTCGACAAACGCCACTACACCGCGACCATCCAGTTGCACCGGGAAAAACAGGTGCTCGCCGCGCGACCGGCCGGTACTGATCGCTGTATAGGGCCTGGCCCATGGCGGTGCGCTTGGACAGGATTGCTTTTGATACAGCAACATCTGCTGATGCGGCAGGTCGAGATCGATGTCGAAGCTGCTGAGCACGTCGGCACCCAGGAAGCCGTCAAGGGGTATGGAGAATATCGTCGACATCGTGACCGAAGCGACAACGACCCGGCGCCATGGTATTGCGACGTCGCCGGCGGTGAAGCTGCGCAATTCGACTTCACGGGTCGACAAGGTCCCGGCTGCCCCCTGCATCTGCCTCAGAAATTCGACTCGCGGTGGCTGCGCACCGATCCGCTCGGCCACAGCGGGGGTAAAGACGGTCCTCTCTGCGCCGGTATCGAGGAGAAGAACCACCGGATGGCCGTTGGCAAGTAAGGTCACAATTGGCACGTTGCCCAGAGTTGCAACGATGACCCGACCTATCGGCTTTGCGCTGCAATCGACCGTAACCGCGGCGGTGCGCGTGCTCGCGGCGCTGGATGCCGGCGCGACAAGCGGCGGCGCTTCATCGGCATGGCCCGCAATTGCCGCGAAAACCGCCAGAATTGCGCCACCGAGCGAGGCACTTCGGATCGTGGCTCTGCGAGCGGCATACATCCAGTGTCGGCTTATCGACCGCGGTGGCTGCGGACCATGTCCGACAAGAGGCGACCGCTGCGTTCCAATTCGGGTAGGGGGTGACCACTGTGTTCCAGGCCTGGCTGAATTAGGCCGCTGCGTTGCAGTTCAGGCGAGTAACGATCGTCGCCTGGACCTCCTGCGCGGAAGCGCCGACCGTTGACGAGCAGCGAGCCGAGCCCGCTCTCGTCGAGGTCCCAGTTGCGCACCGGTCCCGTATCGATGTGCAGGAACCCGGAATGCGGGTACCAGCCGACGCCGCCACGCTTCATCGCCCGCGCGGCCTGCATCGCCTCGGCGAGCCTCGTCCCAAGACGAACGTCGAGCGCGCGGCCATAGAGATGCTGGCTGTTTTCGGCAACCCCGAACCTGGTGCGAGCGAGCATTGCATTGGTTTCGGCCGTCCGATAGGCCGAGAGGATGCTCGCGCTCGGCGCGTCAACCGCGTCCATCACTGCGGCGAGGAAATCGATCACCCCAACATCGATCTCGATCATCGCCGAGCAGTGAAAATCGCGCAGAAACACTGACAGGTCGGCCATTGCGTTGGCGAGTGGCCCGGAACCGTCACGATAGGGTCCCTCAAATGTCTCACCGGTATGGAGATTGACGAGCCGCAGCCGTCGTCGCGCTGGCGGCGTCGCCATGGCCTGCGCCATGCCCGGGAAAGTCACCGTGCCTGCGATTAGCGATAGCACCAGCCGGCGGTTCATTTCGGTTGCTGGTCCCGAAGAATGGAGGCAGCTGGCACCTTGCGTAAGGTCAATGGAATATGCCAGGGTTTCTTCGCCGTTCCTCGTTCGCGCCGGCAAGTCCGGTCAGGGGCAACACGAGACGACGAACAGCGGTGCTCCCGCGGGCGGCCGTGGCTCGGTCGGGAGCCGAAATTCACGCGGTGGGTTTTTTGATGGCGACCGGCACCGTCATCGCCCCTCGCGGCGCCAGGCCGCGAGCAATAGGCCGATCGCCAGGAAGAGCGCGGCGAGCGCCGGGAACAGCGGCACCTCGCGGAAACCGGTCACCAGATAATCACCGTTTTCGCGAACCCCCATCCAGTTTTGCCCCGATACGGCGCGGCCGGGCGACACCCGGCGAATTTCCGGCATCCCGCCGTCGCCAACCCAGAACACCCCGCCGCCTGTTGCCTGCGTCACGGGGCCGAGCTTTTCGGCGGTGGTGCGAACGTCGGCGAACTCGATCGGATTGAGCGGGCCCGCCGCGGCGAGCGCGGTATGATTTCCGTCGGTGACCCGGTAGAGCCCCATCTGTGCGATCGCCAAGGTGCCGGTGCTGCGCCCGCCGCTGTCCGGCGTCAACGCGAGGGTCGAACTGGTCCCGTCCGGCGCCGTCACGGTCACCGGCCGGTCGTCTGGTTCGAGCGATTGGCGGGTCACGACGAGACGGTCGCCGTCGATCGTCGCGCGCAGATCGTTCTCCTCGAGGTCGGGCTCCTTCATCAGCCAATAGGCCAGCCGCCGCAACAGCTCGGCCTGCGGTCCGCCGCCTTCGAAACCGCGCGCCCACAGCCACATCTGGTCGGAGAGGAGCTGCGCGACGCGGCCTTTGCCGACGCGGTCGAGGACGAGCAGCGGCTCGCCGTGATCGCCGCTCATGATCGTGGTCCCGTGATGCACGCGCGCCTCGACCTGGCGGAACCAGCGGCCCCACGCCGGCACCTCGCCCGGCTTGCCGGCGCCCGACAGATGCGCCGTCACCGGGTGGCGCCGGCCGAGATCGGTGAGCTGCGGCTTGAAACCTTCCTCATCGACATTGCCGGTGGGCTCAGTTGGCAGGATTTCGCCCAGGGGGGTGCGGAACAGGCTCCGCGGGGTGCCGAAGCTCGGCCCCGCGGCTTCGAGAAAAGCGCCGCCATTGCGCACATAGCGCACGACATTTTCGATATAGGCCTGCGGAATGATGCCGCGCCGGCTGTAGCGGTCGAAGATGATCAGGTCGAAATCCTCGAGCTTGACGTCGAACAGCTCGCGGATCGGAAAGGCGATCAGCGACAATTCACGGATCGGCGTGCCGTCCTGTTTTTCCGGCGGACGCAGTATCGTGAAATGCACCAGATCGACCGAGGGGTCGGATTTGAGGATATTGCGCCACACCCGCTCGCCGGCATGCGGCTCGCCCGATACGAGGAGCACCCGCAGCCGGTCGCGCACGCCGTTGACGACAACGACGGCGCGGTTGTTGACCAAGGTCAGTTCGTGCGGCCCCGGCTCGACCTCGAATTCGAGCACATTGGGGCCGCCATGATCGATCGGAACCGCCAGCGGC
This sequence comes from Allostellaceae bacterium, assembly GCA_035946655.1. Lineage (GTDB taxonomy): Bacteria > Pseudomonadota > Alphaproteobacteria > ATCC43930 > CGMCC-115725 > DATARH01. The sequence continues at coordinate 3,718 of DASYZD010000197.1, forward strand.
ACATCGCGGCCGACCGGCACCATCAGCTGGTGCGCAACACCGCCATCCTTGCGCCAGGTCAGGCGGGCCTGACGCCCGGAGGCGCCGGCGGAACCCTCCTTCGGCTCGGGCAGATCGGCGACCCGGATGGTCAGCGGCACGTCCTTGCCGACCAGACCAAAGCTCGGCGCCTGGTGGACCACGAGGCGCCGGTCGCGCTCGCCCGGATGCCCGGACAGTAGTACCTGCAACGGCGCGCCGAGCTCCTGGGCGGTTGCCGCCGGCGTGGTGGCGGGAACGTCATGGACCTGCCCGTCGGTGATCATGATGATAGCGGCAAGCCGCTGCCGCGGGATCTCGGACATCGCGCGGCCCAATGCGGTGAATAGCCTGGTGCCGTCGTCGCCGCTGCCGGGCTGCGGCTTGCCGGCGCGGATCACGCGCAGATCGAGATCGGGTTCGTGTCCGAGCCGCTCCTTCAGGGCCTTGAGCGCCGCCTCGGTGGCCTGTCGGCGGTTGCCGATTTCCTGGCTCGGCGACTCGTCGACAACAATGACCGCGACGTCGCGCAGCGGGGTGCGTTTTTCCTCGACCAGCGACGGATTGACGAGGATCGCCAGCAGCATCCCGATCGCGGCGGCGCGCCACAGGATGCCGCGGGCGCGGCGCCATATTCCGGGCGCCAGCGCCACCACGGCCGCACCGGCGAGCACCGCGATCGCCCACCACGGCAGCAAGGGAGCGGTCGCGAGCGCATAGGCGCTGCCGCCGAGCGCGGCGATCATTGGCCCACCCTCATTGCCCGAGCCGCTCCAGGATCGCCGGCACGTGCACCTGGTCGGTCTTGTAGTTGCCGGTCAGCACGTACATGACCAGGTTGACCCCGAACCGCATCGCCATCTCGCGCTGCGGTTCGCCGCCGGGGACGCAGGCGAAGGCCGGTCGGCCCTGGTCGTCGACTGCCCAGGCGCCGGCCCAGTCATTGCCGCCGACGATGACGCTCGCCACGCCGTCATTGACGCGGTCTTCGGCCGGCTCGATCCACACCTGGCCGCTGTTCCAGCGACCGGGGAATTCATGCAGCAGATAGAACGATTTGGTCAGCACGTGATCGGGCGGCACCGGAATGAGCGGTGGGATCTTGACCCCGGCGACAAGACGGCGCAGGCGGGCTTGCGAGGCGGCGGCGCTGCCAAAGGGTCCAGGGGTCTCCTCGCCGGCGTCGCGGTTGTCGAAGAGGATCGTGCCGCCGGTCTCGAGATACCGGTTGATCCGCTCCGCTGCGCGCGGCGAGGGTGGGGCCTGCGCCGCCGTCACCGGCCAATAGAGCAGCGGAAAAAAGATCAGTTCATCGGTCTCGATATCGACCGCCAGGGGTTCCGCGGTTTCGACCGCGGTGCGCCGGTCGAGGGTCGCGATCAAGCCGGTGAGGCCGGCGCGGCTCACCGCATCGGTTGCCGCATCGCCGGTCTGGATATAGGCGAGGCGTAATTCGGAGGTTGCACGCACGACAAAGGCATCATCGGCCCGGGCCGCAGCGGTCGACAGCACGATCATCGCCAGCGCGACCGCGCCCGCGACCGCGGCCGGCCGTCGGCGCAGCAGGCCACGCAGCGCATAAGCGATCATGAGATCGAGGAGCGCGAGGAGGAAGGCGGCCACCAAGAGCGGCGCCCGGACATCAACTTCGGCGCTCTTGGCAAAGGTGTCGCGCGCCACTCCGGCGGGCAATCGGCCGATCGGTTGGAGTGCGCCCACCGTGGTCGACAGGTTGAGCGCGGTTCGCGAATCGGCGGTGCCGTAAAACCCCGGCGGATGGCGCGGTGATGGCTTTGCCGTCCCGATCTCCTTGCCGGAAATCGGCCGGGCATTGGGCGGCGCATGATCGAGACGGCCGAACCCATCGAGCGTCTCGATCGGCGGCAGCTCGCCCTCACTCGCCGCCGAAACCCCTTGGCTCATCGCCACGATGCGCCGCAGCATCTGGACGAAGAGGCCGGACAGCGCCAGATCGGACCATTCGGCGTTGGCAGTGGTATGCACCAGGATGGTCCAACCCTGGCCCATTTTTTGGCCCGTCACCAGAGGCGTGCCGTCGGCCAGCCGCGCCCAGATTTTGCCGGCGAGGTCGAGGTCGGGTTCGGCCAGGACCTGTCGCGACACCCGGACATCGGGCGGTATCGCGAGCCCGGCAAAGGGGCTCTCGGCAGCGAACGGCGCGAGCCGTGCCGGCGTCTCCCAAGAGAGAGCGCCGCCGATCGTGCGGCCGCCCCGGCGCAGGCGGACCGGCAGCAGGTGGTCGCTCTGCTCGGCGAGGCGCGGTCCGGCAAAGCGCAAGAGGATGCCGCCGGCCTCGATCCATTTCTTCACGCTCGCTTCTTCGGCGGGCGAATCCGGGCCGGCATCGGAATAGATCAGCACCGCGATTTTGCGTTTCAGGAGGTCGGCGGCGCGGCCACGGCGAATTTCGCTGAATGGGGCGAGCGCGCGCTCGAGATAGAAATTCTCGCTGAGCAGCGGCTGGCTGGCGGCGTTCACGGAGGCGGCGATGCCGACCGGCCGGCGGCGCCAGCGCTCGTCGACGAGTAGTACCGCTCCGGCCGATTCTTCTCCCTCGACCTCGATCCGGGTGATCCGGTTGCGCAACTCGCTCGGCAATGACAGCCTGACCGCGACACTCTTGTCGCCAGGCGCAATCGTCGCTACCTCGCGCGTCAAGATCGCGCCGTCGTCGCCGCTCGCCCGCACCGCGATCGCGCGCGGCACCGATGCCGGGAGCGAGATCACGACGACCCCGAGATCCTTTTGCGCCAGCTCCCCGGGAGCCGCGTCGGGCACGAGGAGGCGCGGCGCATCGGAAGGCGGAGCCGCGATGTAGCGCAGATTGCCGCGGTCGGCGAGATAGTCCGCGAGCGCGGTGGCGGCACCGTCCTCGATGCCGTCGCTGATCCACACCGCCATGCTGCCAGAGGGCAACGGCATCGCCTTGAGCCGGGCCAGCGCCGCCTGTCGGTCGCCCGGCCATGGCTTCGGCCGCAGAGCCTCGACGGCCGCGCGCGCATCGGCGGGACGGATTGGCGCGAGCGGCGGCGCCGGTTCGTCGGAGGCAAGCGGCGCAGTGGTCACCAGCACAACCTGCCGGCCCTCGCGCTCGGCTTCGCCCAGGATGTCGGTCGCCGCCACCTGGCGCCGGCTCCAGTCACCCGCCGCGGCCCAGCCGTCATCGATAACCAGCGCTACCGGCCCGTTGCCGGCGAGCCGGGTCTGTGGATTGAGCAGCGGATGCGCGAGCGCGACGATGATCAGACCGGCGATGAGGGTGCGCAACAGGATCAGCCACCACGGTGTGCGTGCCGGCGTTTGCTCCCGTGGCACCAGGCCGAGCAGCAGCCGGATCGCCGGAAAGTCGATGCGGCGCGGCGCCGGCGGGGTTACCCGCAGCAACCACCAGATCACCGGCAGGGCGGCGAGCGCAGCCAGCAGCCAGGGCGAGGCAAAAGCGAGCGACCCGAGCGCGAGCATTGGCCTAGCGCCGGCGGTCGGCGGTCAGCGCCGCGTGGAGCGCGAGCAGCGCCAGATGCGGCGGCCGGTCGGTGCGGTGATAGCCGAGCGTCCAGCCAACCGACCGCGCGATGTCCGCCAGTCCGGCGCGATGCGTTTGGAAGGCCAGCGCATAATCCTCGCGGACCGTCTCGACCCGGCTGATCACAACCTCGTCCTTGTCCTCGACCCCGGCGAAGCGGACCCGGCCGGCAAACGGCAGCTCCTCCTCGGCCGGATCGGCGATGTGCAGTAGATGCCCCTTGAGCCCGGCCCCGGCAAAGCGCGCAACAGCAGCGTTGACCGTGTCGAGCGGCGTCAGAAAATCGCCGATGAGGACCAGTTGCCCGGCGCGCGGCAGCGGTTCGAACACCGGCAGGTCGGCGGTTGCGGAGGACTGGCCCGGCGCGCGCTCAACGAGCTGCGCCAGACGGCTCAACGCCACCCGGCCAGTCATCGGCGCAAGCCCGCTGCCCAGCAAGGTCAGCCGCTCGCCGCCGCGCACCAAAAGGCTCGCCAGGGCGATGAGGATCAATTCGGCGCGGTCGCGTTTGGTTGGCCACTCGGCGCCGGCGATGTAGCCGGCCGAGCTATAGTCCATCGACGCGGACGCGTCGCGCCACAGCCACACGCTCTGCGCCGCCTCCCACTCGGTCTCGCGGACATAAAGCCGCTGCGACTTGGCGCTTTTGCGCCAATCGATGCGCGCGGCCGAATCGCCCGGCTGATACTGGCGAAATTGCCAAAAGGTCTCGCCCTGGCCGACACGGCGGCGCCCGTGCACGCCTTGGGCCACGGTCTGGGCGACCCGTTCGGCGGCGACCAGGAGCGGCGGCAGCGTGGCGGCGATCTGTTCGGCCCGGTCGCGCAACGGCGACACCGCGGCGCGGCGCGGCGATACCCCGCTCATTGCGCGATCGGCGATCACCTGAGCGGCATCGCCATCTGATCGATCACCTGGGCAACGGTGATCCCCTCGGCGCGACCGGCAAAGCTGACCGCCATGCGATGGCGTAAGACCGGGGGCGCGAGCGCCACTACGTCGTCGACCGAGGGTGCGTAGCGCCCGTCGATCAGCGCCCGGGCGCGACAGGCGAGCATCAAGGCCTGGCTGGCGCGCGGCCCCGGTCCCCAGGCGACGAAGCGGCGCGGGCCTTGCGCCTCGAGATCCGGCCGCCCGGAGCCGACCAGGTCGAGGATCGCGTTGACGACGCTGTCGCCAACCGGTATCCGCCGCACCAGCCGCTGTGCGGCCAGGAGCTCCTCGGCGGTCATCGCCTGCCGTGGCGCCTGCTCGGCGAGCCCGGTGGTGGCGATCAGCATCCGCCGTTCGGCGTCGCGGTCGGGATAATCGACATCGATCTGCAACAGGAAGCGGTCGAGCTGAGCTTCGGGCAGCGGATAGGTCCCCTCCTGCTCCAGCGGGTTCTGCGTCGCCAGCACGTGAAACGGCCGCGGCAGCGGATGGTACTGGCCGGCGATCGAAACCCTGCCCTCCTGCATCGCCTGTAGGAGCGCCGATTGGGTGCGCGGGCTGGCGCGGTTGACTTCGTCGGCCATCAGCAGCTGACAGAACACCGGGCCGGCGATGAAGCGGAACGAGCGCCGCCCGCTTTCGCTTTCTTCCAGCACCTCCGAGCCGAGAATGTCGGCGGGCATCAGATCGGGGGTGCATTGGATACGCTTGTCGTCGAGCCCCAGGATCGTGCCGAGTGTCTCGACCAGCCGCGTCTTGGCCAGCCCCGGCACCCCGATCAACAGCGCATGGCCCCCCGACAACAGCGTGATCAAAGCTTGCTCGATGACCTCGGCCTGGCCGAAGATGACTTCACCAATGCGCTCGCGCACGAGGCTCAGGCGCTCGCCCAGTGCTTCGACCTCGGCGACCAGATCCGCCTGACTGGTGGTTCCGTGGCCAGAGTTTACCGATATGGTTGACCTCAAGCTGTCCGACCCCTCTTCATCCGATGCGCCGGCGCCGACGATGATGCAAAAATCCGACCACGGCAAATCCTCCGCAAAACCGGTGCGCCCGAGGCATCTTGCCGGGCGTCGGCCGGCGATCGAACTCGGCGATCTCGACATCCGGATCGCCCGCGACGGCACCTGGTTTTACCGCGGATCGGCAATCACCCGGATGTCGCTCGTCACACTGTTCGCCTCCGTGCTGCGCCGCGAGCCCGACGGCCTCTATTGGCTGGTAACCCCGGCCGAACGCGGCCGGGTGAGCGTCGAGGATGCGCCGTTCATTGCGGTCGCGGTCGACCGGGATGGCGCCGGCCGCGAGCAGCGCCTCATCTTCCGGACCAATCTGGACGAGATTGTGACAGCCGGCCCGGACCACCCGCTGCGCGTCGAGACCGCTGCCGATGGCACGCCGGCGCCCTATATCCTGGTGCGGCCCGGGCTCGAGGCAAGACTGGCGCGCCCGGTATTTTACGAACTGGTCGAGTGGGGCGGCGAGGAGTGGGTCGCCGGTGACGTACAGTTCGGAGTATGGAGCGCCGGCCTCTTCTTCCGGCTCGGCGACCCCGGCGAGGAGTGAGCGGGCGAGGAGTGAGCGGAATGACGGCGCGATGCGCGATCTGCTGATCGGCCGCCTGACCGGCCGGCGACCCGGAAGGCGCGGTTTTGGCGGCACCGCCGACCCCGAGGAGGCGGCCGCCTTCCGTCTCGCGCTGCGCGGCGATCATGATCTCGCTCCCGGGCTCAACCCCACCGTTACCCCGCCGAGCACCGCGTTGCGGCCGGCCGCGGTATTGGTGCCGCTGGTCGAGCACGCCGGCGGCATGACGGTGCTGTTGACCCAGCGGACGGCGCATCTCTCGGCTCACGCCGGGCAGATCTCGTTTCCCGGCGGCCGCATCGAAGAAGACGACCCGGACGCGGTCGCCGCCGCATTGCGAGAGACCGAGGAGGAGGTCGGGCTGCCGCGCGAGCGGGTCAGCATCGTCGGCCGTCTCGACACCTACGTGACCGGCACCGGCTTCGAGATCACTCCGATCGTCGGCATCGTCGCGCCGCCCTTTGCGCTGGCGATCGATCCCTACGAGGTCGCCGAGGCGTTCGAGGTGCCGCTCGCCTTCATTCTCGATTCCAGCAACCATCAGCGTATCGAGCGCACGGTTGGCGCGCTCCGCCGCTGTTTTTTTGTCCTCCCCTATGAGGGGCGCAACATCTGGGGCGCCACCGCCGGGATCCTGGTCAACTTGGCCGAGGTGCTGGCAGATTGAGGGAGCCATGCTCCGGGTCCTTTTCACGATCGCGCTGCCCCTGGTACTGCCGACCGCGCTCTACCTGGTTTGGATACGGGTCGCTCGGTGGTCTTCCGGGGGGTCTCCGGCGGAATTTCAGCCGGCCGCGACGGTGCGCTGGACCGCCCTGCCCTGGGTCTGGCTGGCGGCCGCCGGCGCGGCTCTGCTCGCCCTGGTGCTGTTCGTCGTGACCGTCCATTTCGGCACCTCGCAGCCCGGGACCTATGTGCCGCCGCGCTGGGAAAACGGGCGCATCGTCCCCGCCCATATCGAGCCCCTCCACAACCAGTGAGGAAAATTCCGCCGCCGCCCTGGATCGAGGAGCAGCCGACCCAGGCCCTCCTCGCGGCATTGCGAGGCGCGGGCATCGCGGCGCGATTTGTCGGCGGCTGCGTGCGCGATGCGCTCCTCGCCCCGGGGTCCGACCGTGCGATCGCGGATATCGACCTCGCCACCCCGTCCCGCCCCGAGGAGATCGTCGCCGCGCTCGCCAAGGCCGGGATCAGGACCGTGCCGACCGGGCTCGCCCACGGCACCGTGACCGCAATGGTGCCGCCGCGTCATTTCGAGATCACCACGCTGCGCCGCGATGTCGAGACCTTTGGGCGGCGGGCGCGGGTCGCCTTCGATGCCGATTGGGCAGAGGACGCCGCGCGCCGCGATTTCACGATGAACGCGATCTATCTCGACCCGGACGGCACCCTCTACGACCCGGTCGGCGGGCTGGCCGATCTGGCCGCACGGCGCGTGCGCTTTGTCGGCGAGCCGGCGAGGCGGATCGCCGAGGATGTGCTGCGGGTGTTGCGCTATTACCGCTTCACGGCGCGCTTCGGCGGCGGTGACCGCGATCCTGCCGCACGGGCCGCCTGCCGGGCCGCGGTGCCGCTATTGCCGAAGCTCTCGGGAGAACGGGTGGCGCAGGAGCTGATCGGCCTCCTAGCGGTGGCCGATCCCCTGCCGGCGCTGCGCATGATGGCCGCGGACGCCGTGCTCGCAGCGATCCTCCCCGAGGCGAATCGCCTCGACCGCCTGGCGAGGCTGATCGCGCTCGAACCGGTAGCGGACCCGCTGCGTCGGCTCGCGGCGCTGGTCGCGGTCGACGGCGTGGGGGCGGCGGGGCTGGCCAAGCGGCTGCGCCTGCCGAGGGCCGGGCGCGATCGGCTCGTCCGCCTCGCGCCGCTGTGGCCGGTCGATCCGTCGGCGACCCCCGGCGCACAGCGACGCGCCTTGTACCGCCTCGGTGCCGAGCGCTACCGGGACCTCGCCCTGCTGGTCGCCGCCGATGGCGGCATGTCGGAGACGCGGCTCAAGAAACTCTTGGCTTTGGCCGCCGGCTGGAAACCGCCGGTCTTCCCGCTCGCCGGGCGCGACGTGACCGCGCTCGGCATCCCGCCCGGACCCCGCGTCGGCCAGCTGTTGGCCGAGCTGCGAGCCTGGTGGGAGGACGGCGATTTCGCCACCGGCCGCGCGGAGTGCCTCAAGCGGCTCAAGGAACTAGCGCGGGTGGCGGGATAGCGGGGCGCCATGGGCCTGTATCAGCGCTGGGTTCTGCCGCGCCTCCTCGAACTGGCGATGCGCCAGCCGGTGCTTGAGCAATATCGCAAGCGGGCGATCGCGGCTGCGCGCGGCTTGGTGCTTGAAATCGGGGTGGGGTCGGGCCTCAACCTGGCGCTGTACGGTCCGGCCGTCGCGCGCGTCTGCGCGATCGATCCCTCGCCCGAACTGTTGCGCCTGGCAAGCCAGCGGTGCGCAGGTGCGTCGGTTCCGGTATCGCTGGTGCAAGCCTCGGGCGAGCGCCTGCCGTTCGCCGGTGCGACATTCGACACGGTCGTCATGACCTGGACGCTATGCTCGATCGTCGATCCGGTCGCGGCGCTGATCGAGATGCGCCGGGTCCTCAAGCGTCACGGCACCCTCTTATTCGTCGAGCACGGGCTGTCGTCGGACTATCGGGTCGCGCGCTGGCAACACGGCTTGACGCCGGGCTGGCGACGCATCGGCGGCGGTTGTCATCTTGACCGCAGAATCGATGAATTGATTCGCGCCGCCGGCTTCCGGCTCGACACGATTGAAACCGGCTACATGACCGGGCCAAAGCCGTGGACCTTCCTTTATCAGGGCCGGGCGAGCCCGTGATGCAGCCCTGCCAAACCCGGCCACGAATGAGTTTCTGTCACAACCGGAATGACGTAAGCTCTCCGGCATGGGGGAGCGCCGCTTTGTCGTCGAACTGATCAAGCCGTCGCATTACGACGACGACGGATATGTCGTTCAGTGGGTGCGATCCTGGATCCCGTCGAATTCGCTCGCCTGTCTCTACGCGATCGCCCAGGACGCGGGCGCGCGCCGCGCCCTCGGCGCCGATGTCGCGGTCGAGATCCACGCCTATGACGAGTGCCACACGGTCATTCCGATCAAGCAGATTACCCAGCGCATCAGATCGGCCGATGGCGGGCTTGTCTGCCTGGTTGGCGTCCAGTCCAACCAGTTTCCGCGCGCGATGGATATCGCCGCACGGTTCCGCGCCGCCGGCATTCAGGTGGCGATCGGCGGGTTTCATGTCTCGGGCTGCCTGGCGATGCTGCCGGAACTGCCGCCCGATATCGCCGCGGCGCGCGAGCTTGGCGTCTCATTGTTCGCGGGTGAGGCGGAGGGCCGGCTCGCCGAGGTCTTTGGCGATGCGCTGGCCGGCCGGTTGAAGCCGATCTACAACTACATGAACGCCCTGCCGGGGCTGCAACATGAGGTCACCCCGTTCCTGCCGATCGAGATCATCCGCCGTTACAGCGAGACGCTCGGCGCCTTCGATGCCGGGCGCGGCTGCCCGTTCCAATGCAGCTTTTGCACGATCATCAATGTGCAGGGCAGGAAATCGCGCTGGCGCGACGCCGACGATGTCGAGCGGTTGGTCCGCGCCAACGTCGCCCAGGGCGTCTACCGGTTTTTCATCACCGACGACAATTTCGCGCGCAACCGCAATTGGGAGGCGATCTTCGACCGGCTGATCGAGATGCGCGAGAAGGAAGGGCTGACGCTGAATTTTTTGATCCAGGTCGATACGCTATGCCACCGCATCGAGAATTTCGTCGAGAAGGCGGCGCGCGCCGGCTGCGCCCGGGTGTTTATCGGGCTGGAGAACATCAACCCCGACAATCTCCTGAGCGCCAAGAAAAAGCAGAACCGTGTGCATGAATACCGCGAGCTGTTTCTCGAATGGCGCAAGCACAAGGTCATCACCTATGCCGGATACATCCTTGGCTTCCCGAACGACACCCCGGAGCGCGTCGCCCGCGACATCGCCACGGTGCAGCGGGATCTGCCGGTCGACCTCCTGGAATTTTTCATCCTGACGCCGCTGCCGGGCTCCGCCGACCACAAAGAGCTTTATGCCGCGGGGGCCTGGATGGACCCCGACATGAACAAATACGATCTGGAGCACGTCACCGCGCACCATCCGGTGATGACCGACGCCGAGTGGCAGTCGCTCTACCGGCGCGCCTTCGACCTTTATTATTCGCCCGAGCACATCGAGCGGATGTTCCGCCGCGCCAAGGCGTCGGGGATCAAGCCGGTGCGCCTCGTCAATCACGTCCTGCAGTTCTATTTCACCTTCCGGCAGGAGAAGGTCCATCCGCTGCAGGGCGGCTTCTTCCGCCGCAAGATCCGCACCCAGCGCCGCTCGGGCCTGCCGCGCGAAAACCCGCTGATCTTCTACCCGCGGCGAATCTGGGAGGTGGCCGATACCCATATCAGGCTGGCGGCATTCTATCTCTTCCTCCACCGCATCCGCAAAAAGGTCGAACGCGATCCGCTGCCCTATAGCGACCCGGCGCTGATCCCGATCGAGCGGGAGATGCGGGTCTCCCCGGCGCGCAAGAAACAGCGGGCCGCCGTCGCGGCGTAAGCTAGCGGTTTTCCGGGAGCGGTGCGAAGGCGCGCAGGAACGTCGCCACCGCATTCGCCGCGGCGGCGTCAAGAGCGGCGGGATCCGCCGGATCGTCGAGCCGCAACAAACTGCTGCGCAGATGGATTTCACCACGCGCCAGTGCGGCGAACTGCTCGGCGGCCAGCCGCGGATCCGGGATGGCGAGCGAGCCGGCCTGCGCGGCCCGGCGCAGAAACGCCTCGATCTGGGCGCGTTGCCGCTGCGGCCCGGCCGCCCAGAAAACCTGCCCGAGCAACGGAAAGCGGGTGACCTCGCCGACGATGATGCGATTGAGCGCAATCCCCTCGGGCGACAGCACGAGGTCGAGAAAACGGTGTGCGATCGTGGTCAGCGACGCGGCAACGTCGCGCGGATCCAGCGCCTCGACCGAGAACCCGCCAAAGCGACGCTCGCTGACCCGCGCGACGAACGCGCCGAACAGCTCCTCCTTGCCGGTGAAATGGGCATAGACGGTCGCCTTCGAGACACCGGCCTCGCGCGCGATCGCATCCATCGTCACCGCGCCGAAGCCGCGGGCGAGGAAGGCGCGCTCGGCGGCGGCGAGGATGGTTTCCGCCTTGCCGCCCGGCTCCACGCGGCCCGCGACCCGCTGCGGCTCGCTCATCCTTCGGACCCTCGTTAAACGCATCTCGCGCGCGGATAACATCTGGCGCCGTTTTTTTGTGCAGGCTAAACTGAACTGAACCGTTCAGTCTAGTCTGTGATGTCTGCCATACCATGCGCAACGCGGCGTTGATAGTCCTCCTGGTCGTTGTCCTGGCGCTTGGCGCCGGCACCGGGTGGTATTGGTGGACCGCCTGGCGGTTCGAGCAATCGACCGACGACGCGTATGTCCAAAGTGACATCACGGTGATCAGCCCCAAGGTCGAGGGCTATCTGAAGGACGTCCTGGTCGACGAAAACCAGCGGGTCGTCGCCGGTCAGGTGCTGATCGTCGTCGACGACCGCGACTTTGCCGCCAAACTCGCGCAAGCCGAGGCGGCCGTCGCCACCCAGGCGGCGGTGGTGGCGACCTATGCGAGCCGGCTCAAACTCCAGCAGGCGATGATCGACCAGGCGGCGGCAACGGTGCAATCGGCCGAGGCCGATCTCAACCGGGCGCAGCTCGACTACCAGCGCTACGCGAGCCTCGTCTCCAGCGATTTTGCCAGCCGCCAGCGCTTCGAAACGGCGCAGGCGGATTCCCGCAAGGCCGAGGCCGCCCTCGGCAAGGCGCGCGCCGCATTGGCCGCCGAGCAGACCCGGCTCACCGTGCTGCAATCGCAAAAAGAAGAGGAAGAAGCGCGCCTCGCGCAGGCCGGCGCCACCCGGCAACTCGCCCACAACGACCTCGACGACACACTCATCCGAGCACCCGTCGCCGGGATTGTCGGCAATCGCGCCGGCCGGGTCGGACAATACGTCAAGCCGGGGACGCAGCTGCTGTCGCTGGTGCCGCTGCCCAATGTCTACATCACCGCCAATTTCAAGGAGACCCAGCTGACCGATATGCGGCCGGGCCAAAGCGCCAAAATCTCGGTTGACGCCTACCCCGCTCAGCCGCTCACCGGCCGCATCGAGAGCTTCGCGCCGGCCAGTGGCGCCGAGTTCAGCCTGCTGCCCCCGGACAACGCTACCGGCAATTTCACCAAGATCGTGCAGCGCGTGCCGGTGCGCATCGCGGTGCCGGCGGATGGCCCCCTCGCCCGACTGCTGCGCCCCGGCCTTTCGGTCACGGTGACCATCGACACCCGCACCGGGCCGTCCGCCGCGGCCGCTGCCGGCAGCGGCACGGCGCTCGCCCACCCGGCGGCGCCGGCGACCACGGTCAAGGAATGACCCTCGTCCCAGCGCTTCGGCGCGGGCGCCGCGCTCGCGCCCGGGTCGCCTTGAGCGAGCCCGCGAGCGCCGCGCCAACCCGTCCGGCCTCACCTCCTACCCCGGCCCCCAATGGGGCGGCGGAGCAACCGACGTTGCGCGACTGGGTCGGCGTGCTGGCGATGGTTACCGGCCTCGTCATGGCCATTATGGACGTGCAGATCGTCACCAGCTCGTTGACCCAGATCCAGGGCGGGCTGTCGGCCAGCGCCGACGAGATCGCTTGGGTGCAGACCGCCTATCTGATCGCCGATGTGGTGATGGTGCCGATGTCCGGGATGCTCTCGCGGCTGCTGTCGACCCGCCTCCTGTTCGTCATCGGTGCGATCGGCTTTACCGGGGCGAGCGCACTGTGTGCCACCGCCACGAGCCTTGGCCAGATGATCGTCTACCGGGCGATGCAGGGGTTC
>DASYZD010000198.1:0-7810 GCA_035946655.1 Allostellaceae bacterium
CCACGACGCGCGGATCGAGCATGCGCGAGGTCGAGTCGAGCGGATCGACCGCCGGGTAGATGCCGAGTTCGGCGATTTGCCGCGACAGGACCGTGGTGGCGTCGAGATGCGCGAACGAGGTCGCTGGCGCCGGGTCGGTCAAGTCGTCGGCCGGCACGTAGATCGCCTGCACCGAGGTGATCGAGCCTTTCTTGGTCGTGGTGATGCGTTCCTGCAGCGCGCCCATATCGGTCGCCAAAGTCGGCTGATAGCCGACCGCCGAGGGGATGCGCCCGAGGAGCGCGGAGACTTCCGAGCCCGCCTGAGTAAAACGGAAGATGTTGTCGACAAAAAAGAGGACGTCCTGACCCTCTTCGTCGCGGAAATATTCGGCCAAGGTGAGGCCCGAGAGGCCAACCCGCGCGCGGGCTCCTGGGGGCTCGTTCATCTGGCCATAGACGAGCGCCGCCTTGGAGCCCGGCCCGTCGGGCGTGATGACGCCGGATTCCATCATCTCGTGATAGAGGTCGTTGCCCTCGCGGGTGCGCTCGCCGACCCCGGCGAACACCGAATAGCCGCCGTGCGCCTTGGCGATGTTGTTGATCAGCTCCATGATGATGACGGTCTTGCCGACGCCGGCGCCGCCGAAGAGGCCGACCTTGCCGCCCTTGGCGTAGGGCGCCAACAGATCGACCACCTTGATCCCGGTGACGAGGATCTCGGCTTCGGTCGATTGCTCGATGAATTCGGGTGCGGAGCGGTGGATCGGCATGCGGCGGTTGGTGTTGACGGGGCCGCGCTCGTCGACCGGCTCGCCGACCACATTGAGGATCCGCCCCAGGGTCTCCGGCCCGACCGGCATCATGATCGGGCTGCCGGAATCGATGACCGCGGCGCCGCGCACCAACCCGTCGGTCGTATCCATCGCTACCGTGCGCACGATGTTCTCGCCCAAATGCTGTGCCACTTCGAGGACCAGCGTGCGGCCCGCGTGATCGACGTGGAGCGCGGTCAGGATCGGCGGCAATTCGCCCTCGAAGCGGACATCGACGACCGCGCCGATGATCTGGGCGATCGTGCCGACATTGTTTCTTGCGATGCTGGTTGCTGCCATGTTCTAGCCCTGTGTCAAACAGCCGTGGGTCCCGGCCTTCACCGGTAACAGGCGAGGAGAGCGATCATCATAGCGCCTCGGCGCCGGAGATGATCTCGATCAGTTCCTTGGTGATGACCGCCTGGCGGGTGCGGTTGTAGTTCATCGTCAGCCGGTCGATCATCTCGCCGGCGTTGCGCGTCGCGTTGTCCATCGCGGTCATCCGCGCGCCCTGCTCGCTGGCGGCGTTTTCGAGGAGCGCGGTATAGATCTGCACCGCAAGGTTGTTGGGGAGGAGCTCGGCCAGGATCTCCTCTTCCGAGGGTTCGAATTCGTAGACCGCCCCGGCGAGCGCCTCGGCGGCGGTGTCGGCCGCGCCCGAGGGCGGCGAGAACGGGATCAGGTGCTGCACCGTGACGATCTGGGTCATCGCCGAGCGGAAGCGGTTGAAGACGATCGTGCAGAGGTCGAACTCGCCCGCTTCGTAAAGCGCGAGGAGCCGCTGGGAGATATCGCGCGCCTCCTCATAGGACACCCGGCGGCGGCCGATTTCGGTCAGGCTGTCATGGATCAGGCGCCCGTAGTCGCGGCGCAGGCTGTCGCGTCCCTTCCGTCCGATGGTCAGGATCTTGACCGTCTTGCCGGCATTGTCGAGCTCGCGGATCTGGCGCCGCGCCTCGCGCAGGATCGAGGTGTTGAAGCCGCCGGCGAGCCCGCGGTCGGAGGTCGCGACAACGACGAGATGCACGTCATCCTTGCCGGTGCCGGCGAGGAGCGGCGGGGCGCCGGGCTGCCCGGCCATGCCGGCGGCGAGCGAAGCCAGCACCCGCTCCATGCGCTGGGCATAGGGCCGCGCGGCCTCGGCCTGCTCCTGGGCGCGGCGCAGGCGCGAAGCGGCGACCATCTTCATCGCTGCGGTGATCTTTTGCGTTGAGCGGACGCTGCGGATGCGGACCCGCAGCTCTTTCAGGGTGGGCATCTAGGCAAAGGTCCGGGCGAAGCCGTCGAAGAACTCGGAGAGGCCCTTCTCGGTCGCCGCCGAGATCTCGTTCTCATTGCGGATCGCGTCCAATAGGTCCGGATGTTTGGCGCGCAGATCGCCGAGCATCAGCGCCTCGAAGCGGCCGACATCGTCGACACCGACGCGGTCGAGATAGCCGCGGGTGCCGGCGAAGATCCCGACCACCTGCTCCTCGACCGGCACCGGCGAGAATTGCGGCTGTTTCAGAAGCTCGGTGAGGCGCGAGCCGCGCGCGAGCAAGCGCTGCGTCGCCGCGTCGAGGTCGGAGGCGAATTGCGAGAACGCCGCCATCTCGCGGTATTGCGCGAGCTCCAGTTTGATGCGCCCGGCGACCTGCTTCATCGCGCGGATCTGCGCCGCCGAGCCGACCCGGCTGACCGACAGCCCGACATTGATGGCCGGGCGGATGCCGCGATAGAAGAGGTCGGTTTCGAGAAAGATCTGCCCGTCGGTGATCGAGATGACGTTGGTCGGGATATAGGCGGCAACGTCGCCGGCCTGGGTTTCGATGACCGGCAGCGCCGTCAGCGAGCCGGCGCCGTGCTCGTCGTTCATCTTGGCGGCGCGCTCCAGGAGCCGCGAGTGCAGATAGAACACATCGCCCGGATAGGCTTCGCGCCCCGGCGGGCGGCGCAGCAATAATGACATCTGGCGATAGGCGACGGCGTGCTTCGACAGATCGTCGTAAACCATCAGCGCGTGCATGCCGTTGTCGCGGAAATATTCGCCCATCGCGCAGCCGGCATAGGGCGCGAGGAACTGCAAGGGCGCCGGCTCCGAGGCGGTCGCCGCCACGACGATCGAATAGTCGAGCGCGCCATAATCCTGCAGCGTCTTGACGATCTGCGCGACGGTCGAACGCTTCTGGCCGATCGCGACATAGATGCAATAGAGCTTCTTCGATTCGTCGGTGCCGGCATTGACCTGGCGCTGATTGAGGATGGTGTCGATCGCCAGCGCGGTCTTGCCGGTCTGGCGGTCGCCGATGATCAGTTCGCGCTGGCCGCGGCCGATCGGCACCAGGGCGTCGATCGCCTTTAATCCGGTCTGCACCGGCTCATGCACCGATTTGCGCGGCACGATCCCCGGCGCCTTCACTTCGACCCGGGTGCGCGTCACGTCGACGAGCGGCCCCTTGCCGTCGATCGGCTCGCCAAGCGCATCGACGACCCGGCCCAATAGCCCACGCCCGACCGGCACATCGACGATGGCGCCGGTGCGCTTCACGGTGTCGCCCTCGCCGATCCCGCTGTCGTCGCCGAAGATCACGACGCCGACATTGTCGCTTTCGAGATTGAGGGCCATGCCCTTCATCCCGTTGGGGAATTCGAGCATCTCGCCGGCCTGGACCTGGTCGAGGCCATAGACCCGGGCGATGCCGTCGCCGACCGAGAGCACCTGGCCGACTTCGGCGACATCGGCCTCGCTGCCGAACCCGGCGATCTGCTGCTTCAGGATCGCGGAAATTTCCGCGGCACGAATTTCCATCTCTACCCATCCCCTATCGCCGTCACCCCCGCGCAAGTGGGGGTCCAGGGCGAACGGCACGACCGTGGGCCCCGGATTCCCGCTTTCGCGGGAATGACGGCATCATAAACAGTTATCCGATGTTTTTCATCGCCAGCCGCAGGCGCCGCAGGCGGCTGTTCAACGACGCGTCGACCATCCGCGAGCCGATCTTGACGATCATCCCGCCGAGGAGCCCCTTGTCGACCCGGATGTCGAGCGTCACCCGCGCGCCCATCGCGCGGCGCAGCTGCTCGCCGAGCGCGGCCTCGCGCGCCTCCCCCAGCGTCTGCGCGACGGTGATCTCGGCGGTGACCTCGCCGCGCCGCTCGGCGAGCTTCTTCAGATACGCCTCCAGCATCGCCGGCACGGCGAAAAGCCGCCGATTGCGCGCGACGACCCCGAGAAAATCGCGGGTCAAGTTGCTGAGGCCCGCGCGCTCGCCGAGCGCGGCGATGGCTTTGCCCTGTTCCTCGCGCGACACCACCGGGCTCCGTATGAGGCGCGCCAGATCGCTGCTCTCGCGCAGCATCGTGCGCAATTCCCGCAGATCGCCGGCGATGGCGTCGAGGGCATGGCGCTCGTCGGCCAGCTCGAACAGCGCCGCCGCGTAACGTTCAGCCAGGCCGGACGTGCTCGTCGCTTCAGCCAATGGAAATCGGTCCCCAATCAGCGCGCCGGCGGGAGGGCCGTCGCGACAACTCGCAGCCTTTGGGGGATCTCGTCGCAACAGCGCGCTCGGAGCCGCCGGACCCCGCGAAATCCGCGCGGTAGGTAACATATTCGGACGTCCCCACGCAACCCGCCGGGGATTACGCCCGGGTTTGCCCGAGCGCCGCGACTGCGGCGATCGCGGCGCGCGCGAGGCCAGGCGCGCGCGGCAGCAGGGCGCCCTCCAGCCGACCATAGATGCGAAAGACCGCGGTCTGCAGGATGACGCCGAGGATCGCCGCGGCGCCGGCGAGGGGGTCGAGAGCCGCGACCTCGCCCGCCTGGACGGCCTCCTTGACGATATCGGCGACGGCGTCGACCGGGGTGCGTTCTTCCGCGCGCACACGCGGCAGGAACCCGTGCTGGGTGATCAGCATGAAGCGGAAGAGGGCGGGGTCCGTGTCGTAGAGCGCGCAAAAATGCTCGACCATCGCGCCGACCCGCGCTTGGAACATCGGGGAGCGCCGGGCGATCTCATCGAGTTCGGCGCCGGTCCGCAGATAGGCGGTCGAGAACAGGACCCAGGCGAGCTCATCCTTGCTCGGGTAGTGCCTGTAGAGCGCGCCTTGCGATACCGCGGCGGCGGTCGCGATGTCGCCGATCGAGACGCCGTCGACCCCGTTTGCGGCAAACAGCTCAAGCGCCGCGCGGTCGACCTTTGCTTTGACGCCTTTCGCCCGGACCTCGATCGCCCCGGTTCGGATCGAGCGCACGATGAAAATATTCCTTGTGAGTGAACGTTCACTTATTATATGATTGTAACCACTGTGATGCAAGGCTGGTGCGCATGGCTCGCCGCTCGCGCGACAGCCGGGCCCGGAGGGTGTCGGGATGGATTGGAATGATGTTTACCCCGGTTTCACGATAGGGCTGGTGGCGGCGCTGGTGATTGCGCTGAAGGCCGTCGTGGACGTGAGCCGGCTGCGCGCGCAGTTCGTCCTGTTGACCGAGAAAATCGCGAGTCTCGATAACCGTGTGCTGCGGCTGGCCGAGCGCCTCGACGAGGTCGCGCCGCCGAGTGAGGTAGCGTCGCCGATCGAGCCGGCTGCCCCGGCCGTGACGGAACTGCCCGCTTCTCCCACCGAACCGCCCGCCGCGCGCGAAGAAACCAGCGCGGCTCCGCAGGAACCTACCGCCGTTCCCGAGGAGGCGGCGGCCTCCACGCCGCCCCCGCCCCCGCCCACCCTGCCGGGACGCGGCTGGGAACAGCTCCTGGTCGAGCATTGGCTGGTGTGGGTCGGCGGCGCCGCGATGGCGCTCGGCGGCGCCTTTCTCGTCAAGCTGTCGATCGATCAGGGCCTATTGACGCCGCTGGTGCGGGTCATTCTCGGGGTCCTCCTCGGCATCGGGTTGTCGGTCGCGGCGGAGTGGGTGCGGCGCCGCGAGCTTCTCGAGGATGCGGCAGTGGACGGCGTTTCGTACGTCCCGCAGGCGCTTGCCGCGGCCGGTGCGGCGACGGTCTTTGCCAGCCTTTATGCGGCGCACGCGCTCTACGGGTTCCTCCCCGCCGGGCTCGCCTTCCCGCTCCTCGCCCTGACCGCCGGCGCGACCGTCCTGCAGTCGCTGCAGTACGGGCCGCTCGTCGCCGCGCTCGGCCTCGTCGGCGCATTCGTCGTGCCGCTGCTGGTGACCAGCGATGCCCCGCAGGCGCTGCCGCTCTTCGCCTATCTTGCGGTCGTGACGGCCGCCGCGCTCGCGCTGCTGCGGTTCCGCGAATGGTGGTGGCTGGCCTGGCCGTCGCTCGCCGGCGCGATTCTGTGGGAGATGCTGTGGCTGGCGACCCCGCACGCTGTCGAGACGCCGGTGGTCGCGGGTTATCTCCTGGTCCAGTTCGGCCTCTTCGTCGCGTTCCGCCGCGGCATCCCGGGGGTCGGTTTCCTCGCCGGAACCGCCGACACCAAGATGGTGCGGGTGGTGATGCGCGCGGCCTTCTGGGCGATCGCGTTTGGCCTGCTCCGGCTGGCCGCGGCCGACGGCTTCGGCGACATCAGCGTCGGCGCCGCGGTCCTGACCGCGATCGGCCTGATGGCGTTCGCCTACCGCGACAGCCAGCTCGACGATGTCATCGCGGTGGCCGGCGTCCTCGCGCTGGCACTCCTCGCCAGCTGGGACCTGACGCTGCCGATCCCCGAGATGAGCCTCTGGGTCTTCAAGATCGAGACCGATCACATCGCCGACTTCTCGACGGCTGCGATCCTCTTCACCCTCATCCTCGGCGGTGGCGGGTTTGCCGTGCTGACGCGGGTTGCGCGCCCCGGCCGGTGGGCGGCACTGTCCGCCTCGTTGCCGCTCCTCGTCCTCGTCATCGCCTACTGGCGGCTGCAGAAATTCGAGATCGACATCGCCTGGACCCTGACCGCCCTGGCGCTGGCTGGCCTCGAACTCGCCGCCGCCGCGACCGTCGCCCAGCGGCGCGGCGAACCGCCCGAAAGCGCGCCCGAGATCGAGATCGCGCTCGCCGCTTATGCGGTCGGCGTCCTCGGCAGCACGATCCTAGCGGCAACGTTGGCGCTCGGCGAAGCATGGCTCACCGTCGCCCTCGCTCTGCACCTGCCGGCGATCGGCTGGGTCGAGGGTCGCGTCCGCTTGCCCATGCTGCGCCGACTCGCCCTCGGGGTCGCCGCGGTTGTGCTGGTCCGGCTCGCCTTCAACCCCTACGTATTGAGTTACCCGATCGGACCGACGCCGATCTTCAACTGGCTGCTCTATGGCTACGGCATACCCGCCGCCGCGTTCATCGTCGCTACCAGGCAGTTCGGCAGCAGCCGCGATGATCTCCTCGTCGCGGTGCTCGAAGCCGGCAGCGCGGTCTTTTCCCTATTGCTGCTCTCGCTTGAACTGACCCACGCGATCTACGGCGATCTGAGAACGTTTCCGCTCGAGGATTTTGGCGCCGGGGCCGCGCTCTTCGCACTGTGGCTCACCTTCGCCGGCGTGCTGCTCGCGGTCGGTCAGCGCCGGCAGCGTCCGGTGCTGCGCCGGGGCGGCTGGTTGCTGCTGGCGGTGACGACCGCTGTCGAGCTCCTGTGGCAGCCGATCATGCTCTTGTTCGGGGCCCGCGTCGGGAACCTGGCGATCGTCGACGCGCTCCTCCTCGCCGATGCGGCGCCCGCGGTGATCTACGCGACGATTGCCTGGCTGATCCCAACCCGGCCGGTATTGCGCACGATTGCGCGGGTCCTCGCCGCCGCCTACGCCTTCGCCTGGATCACGCTGGAGATCCAGCACATCTTCCACGGCAATGTAGAGCTGTTCCGGAGCAGCACGGAAGCCGAATGGTACACCTATTCGGTGGCTTGGCTCGTCTTTGCCGGCGCCGGGTTTGCCGGCGGCCTGGTCTGGCGCAACCGCTGGCTGCGCCAGGCTGGGCTGATCGGCATCGGCATCGTCGTCGCCAAGGTGTTCCTCTCCGACATGGACCAATTGAGCGGCGTCTTGCGCGCCCTCTCCTTCCTCGGCCTCGGCGCCACGCTGGTCGGCTTCGGCTACGCCTATCGCCG
>DASYZD010000199.1:0-2753 GCA_035946655.1 Allostellaceae bacterium
CGATAGGGCAGGATGCGCCGCGTATACCATGCCCCGGTGTCGGCCTCGACCTCGCGGGTCGGCGCCATCTGACCGGAGAGGACCGCTCCGGCGTCGGCGATCAGGAGAGGGTCGTTGATGCGGCGGGCCAGATCGGCGAGCGGCCTGCCGACGTCCGATGCGATGACGCTGAACATCGTCCTGGCGGCGGGCGTAAAGAGGCGGATTTCGAGATTTGCGTCGAGGAACAGCATCGCGATCTCCGAGCTGTTCATCGTGTTTCGCAGGTCGTTGGCGGTGGCGCGCTGCTGCTCGACGGTGTCATTAAGCTGACTGTTGAGGGCGGTGAGCTCCTCGTTCAAAGATTGCAGCTCCTCCTTCGAGGTTTCCAATTCCTCGTTGGTCGATTGCAGTTCCTCGTTGACCGACATCGCCTCTTCGTTGGCGGCGGTCAGTTCGTCATTGGTGGCCTCGAGGTCGCGGATTGCGCTCTCCAGCTCCTTGCGGGTGGCGTCGAGTTCCTGCTCGAGTTCGGCGACATGCGGGGGGTCGGCAGGCCGGATCCCTTCCATGCTGCCCTTCTTCGGCTCGGGTTCGTCGGAAAAGCTGACCAGAAGAAACCCCTCGCCCTCGCTTTGGATCGGCTGGACCGAGACGCTGACCGCGACCGCTTTGCCGTCACGCTCCATCTGCGCGCCGCCGACCGCAGTGCCGGCCGGCTCCCGCCCGGCCTGGCGGATCGCGGCGCGGAGCTTCGTGCGCAAACCCTCGCGCGCCATCGCGAGGAGATCCCGGCTGGCCTCGCCCCCGACCACCTTCAGGTAGCGGTCGATCGGCCCGAAATAGTAAAGACCCTCGTTTCTGGCATTGATCAGGACCGAAGCTGGCGCATAGGCGTCAAGCAGCACCTGGCGGGCGAGGTCGCCAATCTTGCCGCGCGGCGCGACCGGCTCCGCCCCACGCGGGGCCGGGGCCGTCATCCGGCCGCCTTCGCCGGGGGCGATCGGGAATACCACCTCGCCGGGGCGGCTGCGGCCGAGATGCCGGAAGATCCGCTGAGTCTTGGAGATCGGCGCGAACCGGTCGCCAAAGGCGCCGACCGTTTCGGAGGCGCCGAGAACCAGGATCCCATTCTCGCGCAGCGCGAAATGGAACAGCGAGAGGACCTTCTCCTGCACCTCCGGGCGCAGATAGATCAGCACATTGCGGCAGGAAACGAGGTCGAGACGCGAGAACGGTGCATCGGCCAATAGATCCTGCGTTGTGAACACGACCATTTCGCGCAGCTCGCGCGTCACGCGGTAATTGTGCCCCTCCTTGACAAAGAAACGCTCGAGGCGCTCCGGCGAGACATCCTTGCGGATCGACTCCGGATATAGGCCGTTGCGGGCGACCTGCAGAGCATCATCGTCGACGTCGGAAGCGAAGACCTGCAGCTTGACGTTTCGCTTCGCCGACGCCTCGAGGAACAGCATTGCGATCGAGTAGGTCTCCTCGCCGGTGCTGCATCCGGCATCCCAGATGCGGATCGGCACGGCCGGTGGCTGCCGGTTCATCAGCTCGGGGACGACGGTCTGCGCCAACGCTTCGAAGGTCTTCTCGTCACGGAAAAATTGGGTGACGTTGATCAGCATGTCCTTGGCGAGGCGATCGATCTCGTCGGGATTGCTGCGGATCGCGCTCAGATAGGCGCCGATGTCCTTGATCGAGGCCATCGCCATCCGGCGCTGGATCTGGCGCAGCAGCGTGCCCTCCTTGTAGAGAGCGAAATCGCGCGCGGAATGCGCGCGCAGGAGATCGATGATCGCGGCCAGCGGGCTATCGGCGCCATCGCCCAGCCCCGGTTTCGCGCGTTCGCTGCTGCGGGTGGAGGTGCGAGCGTGTGTAACAAGAGCCGTGGGAATCTCCTTCGCTGGAAGCACGAGATCCACAGCGCCGGTCATGATGGCGCTGCGCGGCATGCCCCCGTGGGCGGCGTCGTTCGGATCCTGCACGATGATGAGCCCGCCCTTGTCGCGTATCGCCACCAGCCCGGCGCTGCCATCGGCGCCGCCTCCCGAGAGGACCGCGCAGACCGCTCGCCCGCCGCAGTCTTCGGCCAGCGAGCGCAAAAAGAAATCGAACGGCATGCGGGCGCCATGCCGCTCGCGCGGGCTGGTCAGCCGAAGCGCGCCATCGCGGAGCGACAGATAGACCCCCGGCGGGATGATGTAGACGCGATCGCGCTCGACCCGCATGCCGTCCGCCGCTTCCGCCACCGGCATCGCGGTATGGCTGGCCAAGAGGCCGACCATCATGCTGCGGTGCGTCGGGTCGAGATGCACGACCAGGATGAAGGCCATGCCGGTGTCGGGAGGGAGCGCGTCGAACAGCTTGTAGAGGGCCTCCAGCCCCCCGGCCGAGGCCCCGATACCAACCACCAGGAAGTCGTCGGGCCGGGAATGCTGTCGCAACGCGCCGCGCCGCGACCGCGGCAGGGCCGATGCGGCGTCCCGCGCGACGGGATCAATCGTCATGGATCTTGGCTTTCGGCATGCCCATTCGCCGCTCACCGGCGCTGCAGGACAAGATAACAATACCATAGCTCACGGCGTTCGCTCCCAGCACCTTTCCGCAGGCAATGGCACCTCGACGCCCTTCATCGGAAGACCCGGCGAGCGGCATTAGCGCTGGGCATTTTTTTCGAAAAGTTCGGGCATGGGAAAGGCAGCAGGAGGGCAACCGCCTGACCCCAATGGTCACGCCGCGGCATGAACCGCCGGCAGGGGAGGCTG
>DASYZD010000200.1:0-14574 GCA_035946655.1 Allostellaceae bacterium
GCTTCGATGACGCCCACGCGTCGCAAAGAGATTGCACGTAAGGCTGCCGCTAGTCGCTGGCAAAAAGGTCCGGTTGCTCCGGGGAAGAAAGAGTCCGTTTAGCGGCATCATCAATGATGCCATCGTTGATTCCCCGCATAATAACATAGGGCTGCATAGCTGGACTGGCGAACCGAAAGCGGTAGTTCCTAGCTTCGCCAGTTCTCTCCAAGATTGGGCCGCGGCTTTCAGCGAAGTCTTTCAATGTGTCTTGGAAATTGGCAATTTCGATTCCTCTCTTCAAAATATTGGAAAGCGGTCTCCTGACGGCAGTTGCCGTAAACCATCCAGAATCATCCACGCGGGCCAGGGCGCAGGCGGTAAGAACATGCCTAAATTGCGCGCGCGCCTGATTGCTGTGCGTCGCTTCTTCATATGTGTGTCTGATGGTCTGCTGGGATGCTTGAAGAACCTCGTTGATCGCGCTGTCCACGTCTTCTTCTAGGATTTTCAGCCGCCGAGACCGTAGCGCACTGAATACAGCAAATTTCCCGAGAGAATGCACATAAGCCGGCAGCCCCTTAGAAAGGTTGATAATTTTCCATTTCCCATCGCCGGTTATTGTCATCCCGAGGCGAGCTAGACGCTTTTCAAGCACCTCACGTCGCTCATCGACAGGCATTCGAGGCATTTGGATTTCTTCGATGCAGCGCTCGATTGATTCGTGCTTCTCAACTAGATCCGTAACGTTATCCGCTACTCCGACGATGATAATTGTCACGTTGCTCCCGGTATCAGAAAGAGCTTTTAGGAGATTGGCTAAAAGCATAGAAACGTTTTCATCTTCAATTTCATTGAATTCATCAATGATAATTATCGGTATTTCATTCGCTTTGAACACTTCCATTTCAGACAAGAAATCGTCAATGTGAACGACGCCCGGATAAAATTCCGCTACATTATAATTACGTCGCCCCTCGCCTAAATCTGCCTCAAAATGAATTTTGCCGAAAATTCTCTTGGCCACTACGCTAAATGTATCTCCGGTAAACGCCTGGACACGGATGTGGCGTACTCTCTGGGGTCCTCGTGGAATAAAAAATGGAATGATTTCGGCGAGCGACGATTTCCCAACCCCGCGTTCTCCATAGAGAATTACATGCCTCCCGCGTTCGCCAACGGCATCGACGATTTTCGCGGCCTGCACCTGTCTACCAGCGAAAAGCTCTGCGATGGCGACAGGTGCGGAGGGCGTGAAAAGCTGATTGGCCTCGAAGCGTTTGGCGCTGATATCTGCGTCTGAGAGGGCAGTTTGCCGCATAGACGGGTATCCCAAGTGAGCGGCCTACTTATAACAGTAGGGCGCTAACTTGGTCAAGTAGCATGCGGACTTGACATTTCTCCCTTGACCCTAAGCATAAAAAGTCAGATAATGTGGGCATGAAAAAGCTCCCTGCATCCGACCGCGCCCGCATCCTCCATCTTCTGTGTGAGGGTAGTTCGATCCGCGCCGTGACCCGGCTGACGGGCGCGAGCAAGAACACGGTCATCAAGTTGATGATCGACGCCGGCAAGGCATGCGCGGCTTACCACGACGAGCATGTGCGCGGCGTCAAATCACAGCGGGTCCAGTGCGACGAAATTTGGTCGTTCTGCTACGCCAAGGCGAAGAACGTCGCGACCGCGAAGCGGCAAGACCTGGCCTACGGCGATATTTGGACCTGGACGGCGATCGACGCCGACAACAAGCTGATCCTATCGTGGATCGTCGGCGGACGGGATGCTGACTTCGCGCTCGGGCTGATGGACGACCTTCGCCTGCGGCTCGCGAACCGCGTGCAACTGACGACGGACGGCCACAGAGCTTACCTCGAAGCCGTCGAGGAAGCGTTCGGCGCCGAGGTCGATTACGCCCAATTGGTGAAGCTCTACGGTGCCCCACCAGCCGAGGCGCAAGCCGCGCGGCGCTACAGTCCCTCGGATTGCGTCGGTTCCCGCAAGGACAAGATCACCGGCAATCCAGATCCGAGGCATATCAGCACGAGTTATAGCGAGCGGCACAACCTCACGATCCGCATGGGGATGCGCCGGTTCACTCGGCTAACGAATGCGTTCTCGAAAAAGATCGAAAACCACGCGCACTCGGTTGCGCTGTTCATGACCTACTACAATTTTGTCCGCATTCATTCGACGCTACGGGTCACCCCGGCGATGGCCGCAGGTATGGCGCATCGCCTTTGGGAGGTTTCTGATATCGTGGCGCTGCTGGAGGCCGCCGAGCCGAAGCCCGGCAAGCGCGGCCCCTATAAAAAGCGCGAACCGAAAAATTCAGACTGACCCACTACCGTCGGGTGCGGTGCCGCCGGCGATGGCACGCGGCCAGCGTCATCTTGGCCCTTGCTCTCGGCCGAGCGGTGCCGCACCTTTGAGGGCATGGGATTGCTGCGCTCCGCTCCGCGCCTCGTCGCGGTCCTCGGGCCGACCAACACCGGCAAGACGCATCTCGCGATCGAGCGCATGCTCGATCACCAAACCGGCATGATCGGGTTTCCGCTGCGCCTCCTGGCACGGGAAAACTACGACCGGGTCGTCAAATTGCGCGGCGCGCGTGCGGTCGCGCTCATTACCGGCGAAGAAAAGATCCTGCCGCCCAACCCCTCATATTTTGTCTGCACGGTTGAGTCGATGCCGCTCGACCGGCCGGTCGAGTTTCTCGCGATCGACGAAATTCAGCTCTGCGCCGATCCCGAGCGCGGCCATGTGTTCACCGCGCGCCTCCTCCACGCCCGCGGCCTCGAGGAGACGATGTTGCTCGGCGCCGACACGATCAGGCCCTTGATGCGGCGCCTCGTGCCCCGCGCGGAATACATCAGCCGACCGCGCCTCTCGACGCTCTCTTACACCGGGCACAAGAAGGTGACCCGCCTGCCGCCGAGAAGCGCCGTCGTCGCCTTTGCGGTCGCCGATGTGTTTTCATTGGCCGAACTCGTCCGGCGCCAGCGCGGCGGCACCGCGGTCGTGCTAGGAGCGTTGAGCCCACGCGCGCGCAATGCGCAGGTCGGCATGTTCCAGGCGGGCGAAGTTGATTACCTCGTCGCCACCGACGCGATCGGCATGGGGCTCAACATGGATCTCGACCATGTCGCCTTTGCCCGCGTCGCCAAATTCGACGGGCGGGGCCCGCGCCGGCTGTCGGCCGCCGAGATCGCCCAGATCGCCGGGCGCGCCGGACGGCGCATGAGCGACGGCACTTTTGGCACCACCGCCGACGAAGGGCCGCTCGATCCGGGAATCGTGGCCGCAGTCGAGGAGCACCGCTTCGAGCCGCTGACCCAGGTTTCCTGGCGCAACACACGGCTGCGCTTTGACTCGGCTGGGGCGTTGCTGAAGAGCCTCGACGAACGGCCGCCGGCGCCGGGGCTGGTGCAGACCCGCGACGCCGACGACCACCGCGCGTTGCAGCTGCTGTCGCGCAACCCCGAGGTGATGGGGCTCGCCCGGCATCCAGCAGCCGTGCGCCTGTTGTGGGAGGTGTGCCAGATCCCCGACTTCCGCAAGGTGATGCGCGACAGCCACGCGCGGTTTCTCGCCCATTGCTTTATCCAGCTCGCCGGGCCGGACGGACGGTTGCCGAGCCGGTGGGTCGGCGCCCAGATGGCCCAGCTCGATCGCCTCGATGGCGACATCGACACGCTGATGGCGCGCATCGCCCATATCCGGACCTGGACCTACATCACCCATCGCGGCGACTGGGTCGAGGGCGCCGCAGAGTGGCAGGACCGCGCCCGCGGCATCGAGGACCGCCTGTCCGATGCGCTGCACGAACGCATCACCCAGCGCTTTGTCGATCGCCGTTCGGCTTTTCTGGTGCGCCACCTCGCCGGGGATGCGGCGGTCTTGGCATCGGTCGACAAAGCGGGCGAGGTCCGGGTCGAAGGCACTTACGTCGGCCGGCTCGAGGGGTTCCGCTTTGTCCCCGATGCGTCGGCCGGCGATGCGGTGCGCACGCTGGTCACCGCGGCCAACCGGGTGCTGCGCGGCGAAGTGACAGCGCGGGGGCGCCGCCTCGCCGGCGACGCCAACGAGGCTTTCGCGATCGATGCGCAGGGAGCCGTGCTGTGGCGCGGCGACCCGGTCGGACGGCTCGTTGCCGGTGAAACCATTCTGACGCCGCGGGTCGAGTTGCGGGCCGGCGATTTTCTCGATGGCGAGGCCCGCGAGCGGGTCCGCCAGCGCCTGTCGAATTTTGTCAGGGCCGAGATCGAAGCCCGCCTTGCTCCGCTTTTCGCCGCGTCGGCGCTGCCGCTCGACGGCCCCGGGCGCGGTGTCGTCTTCCAGCTTGTCGACACCTTCGGCTGTCTGCGGGCCGAGGATGTCGCGGCGCCCTTGAAGCGGCTCGATCTACCTAGCCGGCGCGCCTTGGGCCGGCTCGGGATCCGCTTCGGCCGCGAGAGCATTTATGTCGAGCCGCTGCTCGGCATCGAGGCGGTGCGTTTCCGCGCGCTGCTCTGGGCGGTCCACAACAGCCGCGCCGTCCCGCCGCTGCCGAGCGCGCGCAACCGCGGCAAGGCGATCCCTGTCGATCCCGATCTGCCGCCGTCGTTCTACCCGGCAATCGGCCGGCGCGTGCTGGGTGGCCTGGCGCTGCGCCCCGACCGGCTCGAGCGGCTTAGCACATTGGCCCGCGGCCGCGCGCGCCTCGGCCGCTTTGCGGGCGACGCCGAGATGGCGGCGATCGCCGGGGTCGCCGCGGCTGACTTGCGCCCGTTGCTGCTCGCGCTCGGATATCGCGCGGTCATCGAAGGGGGCGACGAATTCTTCATCGCCAAACCGCGTCGCCGCAAGACGCAGGGGCAGACCGGTGCGCACCCCAAACCACCGCGTGAGGGCCATCCCTTTGCCAAGCTGAAGGAGCTCAAATTCGCTTGACCGCTATCCTCCCCCAAGGCGCCCCCGGGCCGGAACGCGCCAAAACCCGCCTCGACCAGTGGTTGTGGTTCGCCCGCTTAGCCAAGAGCCGCTCGCTTGCCGCCCGGCTCTGCGCCGCGGGGGCGGTCAAGGTCAACGGCGTAACGGTCAGCAAGCCGAACCAGACCGTGCGGATTGGTGATTGTGTGGTGGTGCCGCAGGGCGGTGTCGAGCGTACGGTGCGGGTGTTGGCGCTGGGAACCCGGCGCGGGCCCAGCCGCGAAGCGCGCGCGCTTTACGGAGAGACCGCCGGACCGACGCTCTCGCGCGATCCGGCCGCGAATTGGGTGCCGTTGCTCGGCGACGACCTCTCCGCGTATCCCTGACCTAGCCGCGAGGCGCTTCTAGAGCGTGATCGTGCCCTCGAGATAGGGGGACGCCCGGCCGGCGATCGTCACCCTGTCGCCGTTGAGGGCGCAGGAGAGGGCGCCGCCGCGGCGCGACAGCTGGCGCGCCTCGAGCCGGTTCTTGCCGAGGCGCTGCGCCCAATAGGGAATGAGGGTGCAATGCGCGGAGCCGGTCACCGGGTCCTCATCGACGCCGCGCGCCGGCGCGAAAAACCGCGACACGAAATCAACCCCGCCGGTTCCGGGGGCGGTCACGATGACAGCGAACCGGTCGAGCGCAACGAGCGCGGCAAAGTCCGGCGCCAGCCCGAGGACGTCGTCGGCGCGGTCAAAGACGGCGAGGTAATCGCGCGCCGCCAGGAGAGCCGCGGGGCGCCGCCCGAGGCCGGCGACGAGCGCCTCGGACATCGCGCAGGGCGCCGGCGGGCGAGCGGGAAAGTCGAGCGCGAGCAGATCGCCGTCGCGTGCGACCCTCAGCGGGCCCGCCTGATTTGTCTGGAACGTGACGCTGGTGCGCTCGGGGCTCAGCCAGCGGAAGACGACGTAGGCGGAAGCCAGCGTCGCGTGCCCGCAGAGATCGACTTCGGTCGTGGGCGTGAACCAACGCAGCCGATAGAACTCGCCTTCGGGCACAAAAAATGCGGTTTCCGACAGGTTGTTTTCGGCGGCGATCGTCTGCATCACGTCGTCAGACAGCCAGGCGTCAAGCGGGCACACCGCCGCCGGGTTGCCGGTGAACGGCCGCTCGGCAAAGGCGTCGATCTGATAGAGCGGGATCCGCATGGCAGGGCGATTATGCCCGCAACGGGTGGGCATGGTCGAGCGGACCATGGCCGCGGCCGAGGCCGGGGGCGCTCAAGATCGCGCGTCGCACGTACTCGCGCGCCCGCTCGACGGCTCCCTCGACCGGGAGCCCCTGAGCGAGCCCGGCGGCGATCGCGGAGGCAAGCGTGCAGCCCGTGCCGTGGGTATGGCGGCTGTCGATGCGCGGGCTCTGCCAGAGGCGCGGGCCGGTAGCGGTCGCAAGGACGTCGTATACGGTCTGGCCCGGGAGGTGCCCGCCCTTCAAGAGGACCGTGCGGCAGCCGAGGCCGAGCAGCTCTTCTGACGCGCTCCGCATCGCGGCGAGGCTGTCGATTCCGCGACCGAGCAGGATCTCGGCCTCGGGCAGATTGGGGGTCAGCACCGCAGCCCGCGGGACCAGGAGCTGTTTCAGCGCCTCGATCGCGCCGGGCTCGATCAGCGGCGCCCCGCCCTTCGCCACCATCACCGGGTCGACGACGAGCGGCGCCATGGCAGCGCGCTCGGCGAGCACCGAGGCGACCACTTCGATGACACCGGCGTCGTGGAGCATCCCGGTCTTGACCGCATCGGCGCCGATATCATCGAGCACCACTTCGATCTGCTGTCGGATGAACTCCGGCGCGATCGGCAACACGCCAAAGACGCCCAGCGTGTTTTGCGCGGTCAGCGCGGTCACCGCGGTGGCGGCAAAGGCGTCAAGCATCGTGACGGTCTTGATGTCGGCCTGGATGCCGGCGCCGCCGCCCGAATCCGACCCTGCGATGATCAGCACCCGCGCTTGCATCGGGGCGTCATTCGGCCGCGTGGGCTGTCGATTCGGGCGACGCCTCGATCGCCCCGGGGGCATGGGCGACCGCCAGGATCGCCTCGCAGATCTCGTCGACCACGCTGGCTGAGAGCGCGCCGTCATCGCATTGCGCCATCACGCGGATCACCGGTTCGGTTCCGGAATTGCGGATGACCAGCCGCCCGCCCGCACCCAGCCGGAATTCGCCGGACGCGATCGCGCGCTGCACCCGGCGGGTTTCGAGCGGCCGCGCGTCCCCGTAGCGGACATTGCGCAAGACCTGCGGCACCGGATCGAAGACGCGGCACACCTCGCTCGCGCGCCGGCCGGTCTCGACGATCGCGGCCAGCACCTGAAGCGCGGCGATCAACCCGTCGCCGGTCGTCGCATAGTCCGAAAGGATGATGTGCCCGGACTGCTCGCCGCCGAGATTGCACCCGAGGCTGCGCATCTTTTCGACGACGTAGCGATCGCCGACCGCGGTCCGATGCAGCCCGATTCCCTGGCCTTCGAGGCTGCGTTCGAGGCCGAGATTGGACATCACGGTCGCGACCAGCGCGTTGCCGGCGAGACGCCCGCCGCGCGCCAGGCTCATCGCAATGAGCGCCATCAGCTGGTCGCCGTCGAGAATGATGCCGCGCTCGTCGGCCATGATCAGCCGGTCGGCGTCGCCATCGAGCGCGATCCCGATATCGGCGCGCCGCGCCAAGACTTCACGGCGCATCTGCTCGGGCGCCAGCGCCCCGCATTCGCGGTTGATGTTGAGCCCGTCCGGCGCCACCGCGATCGGGAACACCTCGGCGCCGAGTTCCCAGAACACGGTCGGGGCAACCTTGTAGGCCGCGCCATGCGCGCAGTCGACGACGACCCGCAGCCCGTCGAGGCGCAGCCCTCGGGGAAAGCTCTGCTTGACGAACTCGATGTAGCGGCCGGCCGCATCGTCGAGCCGCTTGGCGCGGCCGAGCTCTAGGGGGTTGGCACGCCGCTTCGGTCCCTTGCCGAGAGCGGCCTCGATTTTGCCCTCGAATTCATCGGACAGCTTGTAGCCGTCCGACCCGAACAGCTTGATCCCATTGTCGGCAAACGGGTTGTGCGAGGCGGAGATGACGACGCCGATGTCGGCGCGCAAGCTTCGCGTCAACATCGCGATCGCCGGGGTTGGCAACGGCCCGACCAGGACGACGTCCATCCCCATCGTGATGAAACCGGCGGTCAGCGCCGGTTCGAGCATGTAGCCCGAGAGCCGCGTGTCCTTGCCGATCACGACGAGGTGTTTGTGGGTGCCGTTTTGCAGGCATTCCCCAACCGCCATCGCCACCTTGAGCGCCGTCTCCGGCGTCATCGGCTCGAGATTGGCGGTGCCGCGGATGCCGTCCGTACCGAAAAGCCTGCGCGTCATCGCGCTCCCACTCCCCCTGAACCACCCTCTTTATGTCCGCCATCCTACCAGACAAGCATCGCCAAATCGCTAAAGACCGAGAAGTGCTTCACCGGGTCGCGGGTTACGATACGGCCACAACATGGGCTTTAGTCGAAGGCCACCGGCAATCTGTTTCTACAGGACGATATCAGGTGGGATTCGCACACTGGTTGTAGCTGCGTCTCAAGCCCCCGGCTGGGGCTCGGGTTCCGGTCCGATGCCGCTCGGGCGCCCTGACGGCGGTACCGAGCTGCGCCGGCCGGGGGGGCGGGGTTCGTCGGCTACCGGGCCGGTCGCGGAGCTTTCGCGCACGATCCGCTCGCCTTTGATGACCCGGCGAATCTCGTCGGCCGACAGTGTCTCGTATTCGAGGAGCCCCTTGGCAAGGAGGTGCAATTCGTCGAGATGCGCGGTCAGGATCTCGCGCGCGGTGCGCTCGCCCTCATCGACGATGCGGCGGATCTCGTCGTCGATCACCTTGGCGGTCGCGTCTGAGACGTTTTTGCGCTGGGTGACCGAGTGGCCGAGGAAGACCTCCTCTTCGTTCTCGGCGTAACGCAATGGCCCGAGCTTGTCGCTGAACCCGAACTCGGTGACCATGCGGCGCGCGAGGCCGGTAGCGCGGCGGATGTCGTCAGCCGCGCCGGTGGTAACCTTATCCTCGCCGAAGATCAGCTCCTCGGCGACGCGGCCGCCGAAGAGGCTGGTCATCATCGCTTTGATCTCCTGCTTGGACTGGCTGTACTTGTCGCGTTCGGGCAGGAACATCGTCACGCCGAGGGCGCGACCGCGCGGGATGATCGTCACCTTGTGCAACGGCTCGTGCGCCTCGGCGAAGAGCATGCACATCGCGTGGCCGGCCTCATGGTAGGCGGTCAGCGTCTTCTCTTCCTCGGTCATCACCATCGAGCGCCGCTCGGCGCCCATCATGACCTTGTCCTTGGCCTGCTCGAACTCGCCCATCGCCACCGAGCGCTTGCCGCGGCGCGCCGCCATCAGCGCGGCCTCGTTGACGAGGTTGGCGAGATCGGCGCCGGAAAAACCGGGCGTGCCGCGCGCGATAATCCGCGGATCGACGTCGGAGGCAAGCGGCACCTTGCGCATATGAACCTTGAGGATCTTCTCGCGCCCGACGACGTCGGGGTTGGGCACGACGACCTGACGATCGAAGCGCCCGGGCCGCAACAGCGCCGGGTCGAGGACGTCGGGCCGGTTGGTCGCGGCGATGAGGATCACGCCTTCGTTGGCTTCGAAGCCATCCATCTCGACGAGCAGCTGGTTCAATGTCTGCTCGCGCTCGTCATTGCCGCCGCCGAGCCCGGCGCCGCGATGCCGGCCAACGGCGTCGATTTCATCGATAAAGATGATGCAGGGCGCGTTCTTCTTGCCCTGCTCGAACATGTCGCGCACCCGGCTGGCGCCGACGCCGACGAACATCTCGACGAAATCGGAGCCGGAGATCGTGAAAAACGGCACGTTGGCTTCGCCGGCGATCGCGCGGGCGAGCAAGGTCTTGCCGGTGCCGGGCGGCCCGACGAGCAGCACGCCCTTGGGGATCTTGCCGCCGAGGCGCTGAAACTTCTGCGGGTCCTTGAGGTACTCGACGATCTCCTCGAGTTCCTGCTTGGCTTCATCGATGCCGGCGACATCCTCGAAGGTGATGCGGCCGACCTTTTCGGTGAGGAGCCGCGCCCGGCTCTTGCCGAACCCCATCGCCCGGCCGCCGCCGCCCTGCATCTGCCGCATGAAGAAGATCCACACCCCGATCAACAAGAGCATCGGGAACCAGGAAACGAGGACGCCGAACAGCGAGGGCACGTTCTCGTCGACGGGCGAAGCTGTGATGCGGACGCCCTTGTCGATCAACCGGCCGACGAGACCGGGATCCTTTGGCGAATAGGTGCTGAAGGCGCGGCCGTCGGTGAAATGGCCGATGATGCTGTCACCCTGGATCGTGACGTCGGTAACCTGGCCGCGATTGACGTCGGCGACAAAGTCGGAAAACGCGAGCGTCGATTGCGGCCCGCGGGTCGAGGACGTCTGGAAGAGGTTGAAAAGTGCGACGAGAAGCAGGCCGATGACGATCCAAAGGGCGAGATTCTTGCCGAAATTATTCACGCTGCAGGCCTTTCCCTACCGCCTCGGGCACCACGCCCGCTCGAACCGCGCCGGGGTCTCCACGCATGCAAAAGATAGGATGCTCCAGCGATTAAACAACTGTAAAGCCCGCTTGTGTAAGCGGGTTTGCAGGGCGGAAGAAAAGCTGCAGCGGCACCCCCGCCCCACCGCGGCGATAGCCCAGGTGCGGTACCGCCGCCAGACCCTCGTCATCCCACAAAGCCGGCAAAACCGGATAGATGAGGCGCGGCAGATCGCCGGCGAGGCGCTTCAGCGCGACGTCGATCGGGCGCGCGTTGGCCGAGGCGCCCGTCCGCCCTAGATAGCCGAGCGTCAAGCCACGCGGCGCCGAGGGTGCCAGATCCGCAATAAACCGCCGGTCCCACACCACACTCACCCCTGGTTCGAGAGGCACCGGCGCACTCGCTGCTGCCAACTCGCGCAACACCAGGAAACGCCCACGCCAGCGCACAAAGCGGCAGCCGCCGAGCGTGCGCGCGCGATCGGGCGCTGCCATGAGAGCGGCGTGCAGCCGGGCGAGCCGCGCCCGCCGTGCCGGATAGCGCGCTCCTCCGACCGTGGCGGCGACCCGCCCCAATAGCCGCTCGGCGAGCTCCGCCTCGACGCTGCTCAGCGCCGACATCTCCAGCGTCGCGAAACCGGCTGGGTGCAGGCTGACGGCGCGCGCCACGAGATCGGCGAGCACCCGCTCGCGCTCGATCCGCGCCGCGCCGCAAGCGCACACCTCACCAAAAAAATCGCCCGGCGGCGGCTCGGCTCGCAGCCGCACCCGCTCAAACGCCGGGTTCAAATTACTCGGGTCGAGCAGAAACGGTTGGCCCTCCCGTTGGAGGAGAGCGAGCAGGCGCGCCCGCGGTACCGACAGCAGCGGTCGCACCAGCCGGCAGCCCGGAAGCTGGCGAACCGCCGACATTCCCGCCAGCCCGTCGATCCCGCTGCCGGCGCGGCGACGGATCAAATAGGTCTCGATCTGGTCCTCGCGGTGGTGCGCGGTCAAAAGGTGCAGGCAGCCATGCGCGCGGCACCACTGCCCAAGCAGCCGGTAGCGCGCCTCGCGCGCGGCTTCCTGAATACCGCTCGCCGGCTTGGCGCCCGCCCAAACGAGGATTTCGTGCGGGATCGCCCGGGCGGCGAGCCAACCGGCGACGGTTTGAGCTTCTTCGGCGCTCTCGGGGCGCAGCCGGTGATCGACGGTCAGCGCCCAGGCCTCGCCGCCGCGCTGCCGCGCCCAGCGCTCGGCGAGGAGGATGAGGGCCATGCTGTCGGGGCCGCCGGAGACCGCAACCGCGACAAGCGGCGGCGCCTCGAACCCGCCGAGCGGGTCGAGTGCGGCAGCCAGTTCCGCCGCCGTCAGCGGTGCCGCAGATGACGCAATTAATTCCATCGCCTCAACAGCCCAGGCGCTTTTTCTCGGCCCCGGCGTGCTCCCTGACCGCAGCCCCCGGGTTCGGGAAATCATGGGCGAGTTGCGACAGGGCAAGGCAGGCGTTCTGCTTTTGGTTGGCGCGGCCGAGCGCCATCGCCAGCTTCAACAGATTATCGGCGGCCTTAGCGCTTTTCGGGTAGCGCTTGTAGCCCTCGGCGAAGGCGCTCGCCGCTTCGAGAAACCGGTTGCGCGCGTAATAGGTCTCGCCGAGCCAATATTGCGCATTGCCGGCCATCGGGTCATTCGGATGCTGCTCGATAAAGGCCTTCAACGCCGCTTCGGCGGCCGGATAGTCGGCCTGTTTGAGAAGACCGAAGGCATGATTGTACTGATCGGCGGCCGATCCAGCGGCCAGCACCCCGCCAGGGGCGGGATGCCCGGCGGGCGCGGCGCTGGCCTGAGGCCCCGCAGCCGGGCGCGACCCCGGCGGCGTCAGCGTGCCGAAGACCGGGGCCGCGCCGCCGGGGATGGTGTCGCCGGGCGGCGCCACCGCAGTCCCGGGCGGGATCGATGCTCCCAGTGCCGCGCCCGGCGGGTAGCGCGGCCGCATCCGCCCCTCATCGGCCACGCCCGGCGGCTTGGCGGCCAACTGCCGGCCGGGTCGCGCAGGTAGCGCATTGGCCGGCCCGGATGCATCAGGGCCGACGGCCGCCTCGCTGAAGCGTGCGTCGACGTCGCTGGCGACCTGCTCGACCCGCTGACGGATCTGCTCGACCTGATTGAGGTACTCCTCGACCCGCCCGGTGAGGTCGCGCATCTGCGATTCGAGACGCTCCATGCGGATTTCAGCGCTGACCGCCGCATCGGCCGGGCCGCCCATCACCGGCGGCGGGGGTGCGCCGCGATACACCTGGCGCTGCAGCATGTTGAGGTCGCGCTCAAGACGGTCGAGCCGCTCCTGCGTCGAGCGATCCTGGCTCCAGGCCGGCTGAACCGCGGTGTCCAAGGCGAGACCAACCACGAGGCCAACCGCGAGGACGAACAGACGGGCACAAGGCAGGTGCGGTTGGCGGAACATTCTTAGGCCTCGGGCAGTGGCGGACGCGCAGCCCCGCTGCGGCATGTCAGCTGCCAGCACACCCGGCTATAAGCTCGATTTTGGGCGAAAAGAGGGCGCTGTGCCCGCGGCCGCGCCGAGGCCCCAGGGGACCCGCCGGAGCCGGGCCGGCCGGCTTTCCGCAACTCCGCCGCCGGTCAATTCACGGTCGTGATCGCGACCCGGTTCTTGGCGTAGGCCTCCTCGGTCGAGCCTGGAACGATCGGGCGTTCCTTGCCGTAGCTGATCGTCGAGATGCGCGATGCCGGGATGCCGGCGGCAACCAGGACGTTTTTGGCGGCGTTGGCGCGGCGTTCGCCGAGCGCCAGATTGTATTCGCGGGTACCGCGCTCGTCGCAATGCCCCTCGATCGTCACCGTGACGTTTCCATAGCGCCGCAGCCATTCGGCCTGACGCTGCAGGATCTGCTGGGCGTCGGCCGTGATGTCCGAACGATTATACGCAAAGAACACCCGGTCGCCGGCGGTCGCCGCCAGATCCTGTTGGGATCCCGGCCCGAACTGCGAACTGCTGACGCCACCCGGTCCGGGTGGGCCACCCGGTCCCTCGGCAGGCGGCGGCGGCGCGCTACTGCAGGCGGCAAGCATCAAGAATGCTCCCGCGACGGCAATCAAACGTAACGGCATGATCCACCCCTCCTCACCAATTCGGTCCGGTATGCGCATGATAAAAGTGGCGAAAGTGCGATGGCGCTCGTCCCGGCCGCGAAGCCGGTGCGCCCTGCGGCGAGGCAGGTCACCCGTGGCTAGCGCAGCAGCGGTGACCATGCCGGGTCGGACGCATCACCCGGCGTATTGACCTCGCGTTGATTGTATCCAGTCAGATCGATCGTATAAAGGTGCGGCGCGCCGCCCCGGCCGCTGGAGTCGGTGCGGCCCTGGCGGAAATACATCAACACCCGGCCGTTGGGAGCCCAGGTCGGTCCTTCCACCAGAAAATCCTGGGTGAGGAGCCGCTCGCCGGAACCGTCGGGCCGCATGACGCCGATATAGAACGAACCGCCATCGATCTTGGTGAAGGCGATCAGGTCGCCGCGCGGCGACCACACCGGCGTCCCGTACTTGCCTGCGCCAAAGCTGATGCGCCGGACATCGCCGCCATTCCCACCCATGACGTAGAGCTGTTGCGAGCCGCCGCGATCGGAGTTGAACACGATCTGGCTGGCGTCGGGCGAATAGCACGGCGAGGTGTTGATCGCGTTCCCGTCGGTCAGGCGCGACATGCCCCCGCCATTCGCGCCCATCACGAAGATGTTGCTGGCGCCGTTCTCGGAGCGGCTGAAAATCAGCCGGCTGCCGTCAGGAGAAAAGCGCGGCGCGAAGGTCATGCCGGGGACGTTACCGATCGAACGCCCCTGGCCGCTGCCGACATTGTACAGATAGACGCTTGGTTTGCCGCTCGCGTAGGAGAGGTAGGCGATCTCCTGCGCCGAGGGCGAGAACCGCGGCGTCAAGACCAATGACCGACCATCGGTCAGGTACTGATTGTTGGCGCCATCCTGGTCCATGATGGCGAGAC
The DNA here is from genome assembly GCA_035946655.1 of Allostellaceae bacterium. Lineage (GTDB taxonomy): Bacteria > Pseudomonadota > Alphaproteobacteria > ATCC43930 > CGMCC-115725 > DATARH01. The sequence goes on from DASYZD010000200.1 coordinate 14,446, forward strand.
GCTTGACCCGCCGCTGCGCCGGGCCGCTTTCGGCGATATAGGCGATGCGGGTGTCGAAATACCCGTCTTCGCCGGTGATCCGCTTGTAGACTTCGTCGGCGATGATATGGGCGATGCGGCGCCAGTTCG
>DASYZD010000201.1:0-2038 GCA_035946655.1 Allostellaceae bacterium
CGGCGCGAGCACCACGAGCCGGCCGAGATCCCCCGGGCCCACCATGCCCGAGGCTCCGCCGCTGGTCCCGACGATCGTCGTCACGCCGGGGTCGATTACCGTCCACCCTGCGGCAACTCCGGAGATCCTGGCGCTGAGGGCATCGTCACCGTCGTGCCTTGCCGTCAGCCCGCTAAGGGTGATCGAGGCTTCCTCGCTGCCGCTCCACGAATTGGTCGGGCCGAACACCGGCACCTCGGCGGCGTGGGTCACGTGCACCGCAAAGTGCGTTGTCGCCGTCGCGGTCAGAGTGGCGCCGGTGGGGCCGACCGCGGCCTCGCTCGCCTTCACCGACAGCGTGAAGGTCTTCGCCTCGTCGGCAGGCGGCGCCACCAATCGCAGCGCCGCCAAGCTGTTTGATCCGGCAATCCAGGTGCCCGCCGCGACACGCGCCGCCCCATCGCCGCGCAGTGACCAGCCCGCCGGCACCCCGGCGATTGTCACCTCCTTGCCGAGCGTATAGCCGGGGTTATGGACCGCATCGGTGATCGCCAGCGCTACCGACGCGACATTCTCGCTCGCGGTCACGTTCTCGGCGGTCAGCTTTGGCGGCTCGGTGATCGTCTTCGCCGCGCTTTTCAGCGTGACGATTTGCCCGGCCTTGTCGAGATACGTCGCCTCTACCCGTATCCCCAGGACATTTGAGTCCTCCGCCCGCACGACATAGGTTGGGGTGGTCACATAGGTGAAGACTTCGCCGGCACTATAGGGACTGAGTTCGATCGGAATGTCCCACCAACCGCTCGAATAAAAGCGCTGCCAGTGATAGGCGATCGTACCGGTAAACCCGCCGATGATGACCGACGCCCTCAGGGTCGAACCTTCGATCGGCGAGCCGATGATGGAAACCGTCGGAGTGACGGTGGCGGCGGAAGCCGCCCCAAGCACACTTGATGCCGCCTCCGACATGGTCACCCGGGTCAAGGCGCCAATCGCGCCGCCAGCGTCCGGCGCAACCACAGCCAATGCGCCGATATCGCTCCCCGGCCGCGACGCGGAGGCAGGGCTCGGCCCGACCGCGGAGGTCGGGAGGGTGACGGCGTTGGTGGACGTATCAGGGCCGAGAGCGATGGGAGCGCGGTGCCGGTCGATGCTGTAAGTGCGGCGCCGGTGATCGACCGGCGCCCCGGTATTTTCGCCGCTGGGCACGAGCCTCGAGACCGTCAGCCGAGCTCCCTCGACCGGGGAACCGTCGACCGGCGACAGCGACACCGTCGCGGGTTCGCCGAACACCGTTTCTAACGAAGTACTATCCAACGTGAGGCGCTGGCCCGCAGCGTCGGCGAAATTGGCCTCTACGGGTGTCCCCGGGACATGATCGCCCGCTTCCGACTCGGCGTAGGGCGAGGTCAAATAGGTGAACGGTTCGCGGTTGTCGCCGGTCACGCCGATCCTCGCCAGCGCGATGGCCGCCCCGTAATTGACGCCGCCGGCGTTGCTCCGGAAGCAACGGGCGCACGGTCGACCGGCTCCTCTAATGGATCAAGTAGTGGATCAAGCCACGGAAATTCTTGGCTTGGGACTGCGCGTTCGGCAGTTGCCGCGCCCGCAACGTCGCCGGCGCGGGGCGCGAGCGGCATCAGACGCCGTGGCGCACCGCGACGCGGCGCCGCCGATCCAACCGAACCGCGAGCGATATCGGCAGAAATCGCGAGCTTAAATTTGTTCAAAACGGAAACCATCGCGTCCGCGGTCAAGCCGGCATATCCCGCTCATTATGACGTTGTAGGAAACATGACTTGTATCGCTCAAACAAGGCAGTTTTTTTATGTTAATCCGGGTTTTAAAGTTAACGGGCGGAATTCTTCGACCTAGACGAACTCAAGCGTCCGGGGGCAGCGGTCGTGTCATTCGTACCCCACTACCGGCGATTGCTGCGGGCTGCGGAGCCGACCACCATCCGCCGCTTGGTCCCGATGCGTACGGCCGCATCCGATCTGCGGCGCCGCGGTGAAGCGCGTCGATCAGCCCGCCACCGTCGAGGGCGCCGCTACCGGCC
>DASYZD010000202.1:0-2817 GCA_035946655.1 Allostellaceae bacterium
AGCACCGACGAGCGGGCTCCGGTTTCCGCGATCCGCGCGTTGTTTTGCATGGGGCTCCCGCCGCCAGTGTCGAGGAGGCCGGCGGGATTGGCAAGGCCGCCGCTCGCCGGCCGCCAATGCAGGTTCGGTCATATCGGCCAACGCCGTGCCGGCCCCTCACCCTCCCACGCTGCGCGCGGGTCCCTCCCTCTCCCCGTGGACACGGGGAGAGGGTTGGGGTGAGGGGCCGGCACCGGCGGAACAACCCGCTCGCAATCCGCTCTAATTTCGCACCTCGTCTGCCGCGCTCAGCGCCGCGATATCTCTTTTGCTGTACCCCAGTTCGCCGAGCACCGCCTCGGTGTGCTGCCCAAGCGCGGCGACGCAGGGCCGGGCGGCGGCGGTGGCGGCGGAGAACCGGAATGGCGGGTTGAGCACCCGGAAACTGCCGCCCTTATCGCGCACCTCGGCGATCGACTGGCGGTGTGCGAGCTGCGGGTCCGCCATCGCCTCCGTGACCGTGCGATAGGGCGAGCCGGGAACCCCGTGCGCGTCGAAAATCGCCTGTACTTCCGCGCTGGTGCGCTCGGTCGACCAGGTTTCGAGCTCCTCGATCAACTGGCCCCAATTGGCCCGCCGGTCGGGATATTTGGCGAAGCGCGCATCCTCTATCCAGTCGGGGCGCCCGGCGGCCGCCGCCAGGTTCTGGAAGGTGCGCTCGCTGGCGACCGACAGGTTGATATAGCCGTCCTTGGTGGCGATCGGCCCGAACACCGGGCGCCCCGGAACATACGAAGCCGGGAACTGCGCCAGCTGAAATTCGCTCAAGGTGAGGCTCAGCATGCTTTCGAGCATCGAAACGTCGATCAGCTGACCCTCGCCCGTCATTTGGCGCTGGTAGAGCGCGGTCATGATCGCCCCGAACGCGTAGGTCCCGGTCAACACGTCGGCGATATAGATCCCGCAATAATCGGGCCGGCGCCCGCCGCCCTGATAGGCCAGATGCGCCAGATCGTAGCCCGAGGCGGCGTGGATCACCGGCGCATAGGCCGGCAGCCCGGCCGAGGGCCCCGTCTGCCCATAGCCCGAGATCGCGCAATAGATGAGGTCGGGCTTCACCGCCTGGAGCGTCGGATAATCGAGCCGGAAGCGCTGCATGACGCCGGGCCGGAAATTCTCGACCAGCACATCGGCGCTGGCGACGAGGCGGCGGGCGGCGGCGACCGCATCGGGCCGCTTCAGATCGAGGACGACGCTCTTCTTGCCCGTATTGAGCTGGCCGAACGAGGTGCTGGCGCCGTCGCGCAGCGGCGGGCGGGCGCGCATCATGTCGCCTTCGGGCGCTTCGACCTTGATCACTTCGGCGCCAATGTCGGCCAATAGCCGCGTGCAGTGCGGCCCGGCGATCGTCGTCGTGAAATCGACGACGCGCACGCGCTCGAAGGCGCTTGTCATCGGAATTCTCCGGCCATCGCCCGCGCCCTCAATGCGCCAGGATCTGGCTGAGGAACGCCCTGGTGCGCTCGCTCTTCGGGTTGGCGAAAAACTCCGTCGGCGGCCCGCGCTCGACGATCTCGCCCTTGTCCATGAACACCATCGTGTCGGCGACGGTGCGGGCGAACCCCATCTCGTGGGTGACGCACACCATCGTCATCCCCTCTTGCGCCAGTTCGACCATGACGTCGAGCACCTCCTTGATCATCTCGGGATCGAGCGCGGAAGTCGGCTCGTCAAACAGCATGATCGCGGGCTTCATGCACAGCGAGCGCGCGATCGCGACCCGCTGCTGCTGGCCGCCCGAGAGCTGGCCGGGGTATTTGTCGGCCTGTTCGGGGATCTTCACCCGTTCGAGATAGGCGCGCGCGGTCTCCTCGGCCTCGCGCCTCGATAATTTGCGCACCCAGATCGGCGCCAAGGTCAGGTTTTGCAGCACCGTCAGATGCGGGAACAGATTGAACTGCTGGAACACCATGCCAACTTCGCGCCGGGTCGCCTCGATATTCTTCGAGTCGGCGTTGAGCTCGATCCCGGCGACGATGATCTGGCCTTGCTGATGCTCCTCGAGCCGGTTGATGCAGCGGATCATCGTCGATTTACCCGAGCCCGAGGGCCCGCAGACGACGACACGCTCGCCCTTTTTCACCTCGAGGTTGATGGCTACGAGCGCATGAAATTCGCCATACCATTTGTGGACATGGCGCATTACGATTATCGGCGCGCCGGTGTCCGGCGCTTCGTTCTCGGCCATCACCGGGGCTCCCTGACGCTGCCGGCTTGGGTTGAACGGGCGCTACGGCAATCCTTACCCCGCACCGCGAACCTCGGCGATATGGCGCTCGACGGTGCGCCGCAAATCCGCGGCGCGCGGGCCGGCCCGGGCGATCGCGCGCGACGCGGACGGGATGACCCGCGAAATGTGTACCCCGAAAGCGCCGCGCACATCGGCGATCGTCGCGCCCTGGGCGCCGATGCCGGGGACCAGCAGCAGCGAATTCGGCAGGCGGGCGGCGATTTCGGCGGCCTCCTCCCCGAGGGTCGCGCCGACGACCGCGCCGATGAGGCCGAGTTCACCTTCTCCATCGGCGGCGTTGCACGCGGTAATCTGGTCGGCGAGGTGCTCGGCTACCGAGTGGCCATCCGGCATCCGCGCCTGCTGCAGCCCGGTGCCGTCCGGGTTCGACGACCGCACCACGACGAAGACCCCGGCGCCCTCGCGACGCGCCCGCTCGAGGATCGGCGCGAGCGAGCCAAGGCCGAGATAGGCGGTCAGCGTCATCGCATCGCCGCCAAAGGCGCTCTGCAGCCCCAAAAACGCCTCGCCATAGGCCGTTGCCGTCG
>DASYZD010000203.1:0-3282 GCA_035946655.1 Allostellaceae bacterium
CCTGGTCGAAACCGGACGAATTGACCTATTTGTTAGCCGATTCGGCGGTCCGGGCGCTGATCGCAGTCGCCTCGTTCGGGGCGCAGGATTTTGGCGCAGCGCTCGCTCGCCTCGCACCGGATTTTCCGCATCTACGCCTCATCGTCATGCTCGGCGGCGATCCCCGCGACGGCACGCAACGGCCGGCCGCCCGGGGAGGGCCAGAGTGGATCGGCTACGATGAATTTCGTGCCGGCGCCGCGCCGCTCACCGCTATGGCGCCGGGCAAGGGGGCGCGAGCGAGCGGCGACGCGCTCGTGCTTTATACCTCCGGGTCGAGCGCCCGGCCGAAAGCGGTGCGGCTCCAGCACTACGCGGTGATTGAGAACGGTTTTGCGATCGGCGAGCGCATGCGCCTGTCGCCGGACGACCGGGTCTTGCTCGCGCCCCCCTTGTTCTGGGCCTATGGCGCATGCAACGCCCTGCCGGCAACGCTGTCGCATGGCGCGACCCTGGTGTTGCAGGGCCATTTCGGCGCCGGGAATTGGATTGGCCTCGTCGAGCGCCACCGCTGCACCGCGGTCTACACATTGCCGAGCATCACCGGCGCGGTGTTGCGCCATCCCGAATTCCGCCGCGAGCGAGTGGCGAGCCTGCGGACGGGGCTGATGATCGGCAGCCCGGAGGAGGTGAAGATCGCGGCGCAGGAGCTCGGCGCGGCCGAGATCTGCAACATCTACGGCGCCACCGAGATCTATGGAAATTCCTGCGTGACCCCGTGCGAGTGGCCGCTCGAGCGCCGCATGGCCGGGCAGGGGCCGCCGCTGCCCGGGGTCACGCTGCGCATCGTCGATCCCAAAACCGGCCTCGCGCTGCCGGCCGGCGACACCGGCGCGCTCGAGGTCGCCGGCTATGTGACGCCGGGCTACTGCGGCGCCAGCGCCGAGCACAACGCGGCCGCGTTTACCGCCGACGGCTATTTCCGCACCGGCGACCGCGGCTTTGTCGATCGGGAGGGCGGCTTCCACTTTGTCGCGCGCGATAGTGACATCATCAAGCGCGCCGGGATCAATGTCTCACCGGCGGAAATCGAGAGCCTCCTCCTCGCGCATCCTGCCGTCGCCCAGGCCGCGGTGGTCGGCGCCGCCGCCGGCGAGCAGGGCGAGGCAATCGTCGCTTTCATCGTGCCGAACCCCGCCTCGGAAATCACCGGGGAAGCGCTGCGCACTCATTGCCGCGCTCTCGCCTCGAGCTACAAGGTGCCCGACCAAATCGAAGTCCGCGCCACCCTCCCGGTCACCGAAACCGGCAAACTCTCCCGCCGCGCGCTCAGGGAGGAGGCGCAGAAGCTGATTGCGGAGCAGGCTTTTTAGGCGGCGTGACGCTGATGGAGGTAGCCGAGCGCTTCGGCAATCGCCTCAGCGTGCAGGCTGGCGTGCTGAATGTCATAGCCGACCGGCTCGCCGTCGGTGCCAACATCGATCACAACATCGTCGGAAATGACTCGATTATCGACAGACTCGCCGGGCCGCAGCTTGATATACAGGCTGTCCGTTGTGGGATCGTAATCGAAATCGGCGCTCATTCGATGAAATCGCTGTCTTTGAACACGTTGTGAACGGTTTCGCCATCCGCGAGAGTGACCACTCGAATATACGTTCCGAGGCGCCGAATGTAAGCCCAATAGCGGATGCGGCCGTCCGCCTGCCGCTCGCGGCGTACCGGCTGCGAGAGTGCGTGCTGAATGTCGAGAGGGTCAATCCAGCGCCGATCAGCCTTCGCCATCACCGTCAAAGCGAAGTATCGCGTGCGCCAAAATGGCGGGGGCGGCAAACGGTCCGGATCGGCCATCGGCGCCAGAATACGCCATCGCTCGGGGCTTGCAGCGTAAAAGCCGCACGAGCCTTGGCGCGGCGGCTCCGATCCGCCACATAACCCCTGGCAGACGGGGAGCGGATGCGGATGAGTGCGGTTGAGGCGACTTCGGCGGAACCCGGGCGCGATTTCATTCGCGACATCATCGCGGCCGACCTCGCTGCCGGGCGCTGCTCGGAGGTAGTGACCCGCTTTCCCCCCGAACCCAACGGCTATCTCCATATCGGCCACGCCAAGGCGATCTACCTCAATTTTGGGGTGGCCGAGGAGTTTGGCGGGCGCTGCCACTTGCGCTTCGACGACACCAACCCGACCAAAGAGGAGCAGGAATACATCGATGCGATCGAGCGCGACTTGCGCTGGCTCGGCGTCGATTGGGGTGCTCACCTCTATCACGCGTCGGACTATTTCGAAGAGCTCTACGCCTGGGCCGAGCACCTGATCGAACACGGCTTCGCCTATGTCGATGATCAGCCGCCCGAGGAGATGCGCGCCAGCCGCGGCACCCTGAGCGAACCCGGCCGCAACAGTCCCTACCGCGAGCGCAGCCCGGCCGAAAATCTCGACCTGTTTCGGCGAATGCGGATCGGCGAGTTTCCCAACGCCGCGCGGGTGCTGCGCGCCAAGATCGATATGGCCTCCGGCAATATGAACCTGCGCGATCCGACCCTTTATCGCATCCTCCATGCCGCCCACCCGCGCACCGGGACGGCGTGGTGCGTCTATCCGACCTATGATTTCGCGCACGGCCAGTCCGATGCGATCGAGGGCATCACCCACTCCCTGTGCACGCTCGAATTCGAGGACCATCGCCCGCTTTACGATTGGCTGCTCGATCATCTCCCGATCCAAGAGCTGGTGGGGCCGTCGCGGCCGCGGCAATACGAGTTCGCCCGGCTCAACCTCGCCTATACGGTGCTGTCGAAACGGTTTTTGACACGGCTGGTGCAGGAGGGCCATGTCGCCGGCTGGGACGACCCGCGCATGCCAACGCTCGCCGGGTTGCGCCGGCGCGGCGTGCCACCCGAGGCGATCCGCGAATTCGTCCGCCGGATCGGCGTCGCGCGCGCCAACAGCATCGTCGATGTCGCGATCTTCGAGAGCGCGCTGCGCGACACCCTGAACCGCGCCGCCCCGCGCCGCATGGCCGTCTTGCGCCCGCTGAAGCTCGTCATCGAGAATTACCCGGCGGGCCGCAGCGAGGAAATCACGGCGGTCAACATGCCCGACGATCCGGGCGCCGGCACCCGGCCGATCGCGTTCGGGCGCGAGCTTTACATCGAGCGCGACGATTTCGCCTTGGACCCGCCGCGCAATTTCCATCGCCTGGGGCCGGGGCGCGAGGTGCGGCTGCGCTACGCCTATTTCGTGACCTGCCGCGAGGTGGTGAAGGACGCGAGCGGCGACCTCGTCGAACTGCGCTGCACC
>DASYZD010000204.1:0-2673 GCA_035946655.1 Allostellaceae bacterium
TGCGCGGTCCGCCACCCCAACCCCAACATGCGCAACTCGGTCCTCGCTGCGATCTGGAACCATCCGGACTCGTTCCGGCAAATTCTCCAATTCGGTCTGAACGCGCCGGATGCGTATCCCGAAATCCGCAAAATCGTGGCCGAGGCGCTTGATAAGCGGCCGGCGACGCTGGAAGGGGGGGTCGCAGATCGGGGTACACCCCTCGCCCAAGCCCTGCTGCCGCGCATGCCGGTGCCGGCGCATTTACGTGATCGCGAGAGGCGGGAATGATGGATGACGCCATCGATCCGAACGTCTGGGGCCAGGACGAGCGGTTCGCGATAGGGCAGCCGGTGCCGCGCTCGGAAGACCCGGTCCTCTTACGCGGCGAGGGGCGCTACTGTGACGACATCAGCCTGCCCGGCCAGGCCTATACCGTGATGGTGCGCAGCCATCATGCCCATGGGGTGATCCGCGGCATCGACGCGACGGCGGCGCGCGGGCTGCCGGGAGTGCTCGCGGTTTACACCGCGGCTGATCTTGAGGCTGGCGGGATCGGCCCGCTGCCGCCGCGCCAGGTCATGAACAATCGGGACGGGACGCCGATGAAGAGCCCCGTCCGCTATGCGCTCGCCACCGACAAGGTGCGCCATGTCGGGGAAGCGGTGGCTGCGGTCGTCGCCGAGACGCTCGCCGCCGCCAAGGACGCCGCCGAGGCCGTTGTCGTCGATATCGATCCCTTGCCGGCGGTGACCGCACCCGGCGAGGCCGCGGCGCCGGGCGCGCCCCTCCTCTATGACGACGTGCCGATGAATGTCGGGCTCGATTTTCATTACGGCGACAGCGAGAAGGTCGCCGCCACCTTTGCCGCCGCCGCGCATGTGACGCGCCTCCAGCTGCGCAGCAACCGCATCGTCGTCAACCCGATCGAGCCTCGCTCGGCGCTCGCGCATTACGATGCGGCCCGCCAGCACTGGACGCTCCACGTCGAATCGCAGGGGGTGTTCGGGTTTCGCAACTACATCGCCAGTGTGCTTGGCGTCGGGCGCGACAAGCTGCGGGTGCTGACCGACCGCGTCGGTGGCTCGTTCGGCATGAAGCAGCCGACGGCGGCGGAATATTTCTGCATCCTTCACGCCGCGCGCGAGCTTCGGCGCCCGGTCAAGTGGACCGACGAGCGTTCGGGCAGTTTTGTCTCCGACAGCCACGGCCGCGACCACGAGATGACCGCCGAGCTGGCGCTCGACCGAGAGGGAAATTTTCTGGCGGTGCGGCTCACCGGCTACGGCAATCTCGGCGCCACCTACGGCGCGCCCGGCCCGGTGACGCGCAACGCGGTCCGCAACACCCTCGGCGTCTACCGGACGCCGCTCATCGAAGTCTCGACCAAATGCGTCTTTTCCAATACGACGCCGGTCGGCGCCTATCGCGGCGCCGGGCGCCCCGAGGCCAATTACTACATGGAGCGGCTGGTCGACACCGCGGCCGCCGAAATGGGGATCGACCGCATCGCGCTGCGCCGCAAAAACCACATCCCGCCCGCGGCGATGCCCTACAAGAGCCCCAACGGCAACACCTATGACAGCGGCGAATTTACCGCACTCCTCAATGAGGCACTGGCGCTGGCCGATTGGGACGGATTTGCCGCGCGCAAGGCCGAGAGCCGGGCGCGGGGCCGGCTGCGCGGCCGCGGCATCGGCGATTATCTCGAACTGACCGGCGTTTCGGGCCGCGAGATGGGCGGCATCCGCTTCGATCCCACTGGCGAGGTTACGATCATCACCGGCACGCTCGATTATGGCCAGGGGCATGCCTCGCCGTTTGCCCAGGTCCTCGCCGCCCGGCTCGGGATCCCGTTCCGGCGGATCCGCCTGTTGCAGGGCGACAGCGACCAGTTGATCGCCGGCGGCGGCACCGGCGGCTCCAAATCGATGATGACGAGCGGCGCCGCAATCGTCGAAGCCAGCGACAAGGTAGTGGAGGCCGGCAGGCAAATCGCCGCGCATGTGCTGGAGGCGGCGGCGCCCGACATCGAATTCCGCAGCGGCCGGTTTGTCATCGCCGGTACCGATCGCTCGGTCGGCTTGATGGAACTGGCCGGGAGGCTCCATGCTGGCCTCAAACTGCCGCCCGATCTGCCGCAGACGCTCGATGTTTCCAACATCAGCAACGGGCCGCCCTCGGCCTTTCCCAACGGCTGTCACATCGCCGAGGTTGAGGTCGATCCCGACACCGGCACGGTCGAAGTTGTGCGCTACAGTTTCGTCAACGATTTCGGGGTCGTCATCAACCCGCTCCTCGTCAACGGCCAGGCCCATGGCGGCATCGTCCAGGGGATCGGCCAGGCGCTGCGCGAGCACACCGTCTATGACGACGAGGGGCAGTTGCTGACCGGCTCCTTCATCGATTACGCGATGCCGCGGGCCGAGGATGCCCCCTCATTCGTCCACGAATTTCATCCCGTCCCGGCCACCACCAACCCGCTCGGCGCCAAGGGCTGCGGCGAAGCAGGCTGCGCCGGCGCGCTACCCTCGGTGATGAACGCGCTGGTCGACGCGCTCGGTGAATTCGGCATCCGCCACATCGACATGCCGGCAACCCCCGAGCGCGTATGGCGGGCGATCCGCGATGCCCGCGCCGGGTGAACCGGGGTAGTGCTAGCATGCAGCTAGCCCTGACGAGTGTGAGGTAAGG
>DASYZD010000205.1:0-5696 GCA_035946655.1 Allostellaceae bacterium
GCTGCAGGCGGCCCAGGTTCACCACCTTGAAATCCTTGCGGAACATCTTGTTGTTGAAGCCCCGCTTCGGCAGCCGGCGATGCAGCGGCGTCTGGCCACCTTCGAAGCCGTTCAGCGCGACCCCGGTGCGCGCGGTCTGCCCCTTGCCGCCGCGGCCCGAAGTCTTGCCCTTGCCCGAGCCGATGCCGCGCCCGACCCGCTTTGCCCGGTAGTGGGCGCCCGGATTGTCTCTGATCTCGTTGAGTTTCATCGCCTATCCCCGGACCGCGGGCCTCCAGCCTGCTGCAGGCGGGATGCCCGCGTTCCTATTCTGCCTCAACCACCTGCACGAGGTGTCTGACCTTGTTGATCATGCCGCGCACCGCGGGCGTATCCTCGAGGGTGCGCCGGCGGTGGCGCTTGTTGAGCCCCAATCCCTTGAGCGTTGCCTCCTGATCGGCGCGCCGGCCGATCGGGCTGCCGGTCTGCACCACGGTGACGGTCGGCTTCGTGTTTGCGGACATCGTTGGCATCACACGGTCTCTCGCGTCTCGCGGCCGAGGATCTCGGCGACCTTCTTGCCGCGGCGCGCCGCCACCGCGCGCGGGCTGGTGAGATGGCTGAGCGCCTCGAAGGTCGCCTTGATCATGTTGTGCGGGTTCGAACTGCCGACCGATTTGGCGACCACGTCCTGGACGCCGAGCGCTTCGAAAATCGCCCGCATCGGCCCGCCCGCGATGATGCCGGTCCCGGGCTTTGCCGCCCGCATGATGACCCGGCCGGCGCCATAGAAATCAGTGATATCGTGATGCAACGTCCGGCCCTCGCGCAGCGGCACCCGGATCATGCTCTTGCGGGCCTGCTCGGTCGCCTTGCGGATCGCCTCGGGCACTTCGCGCGCCTTGCCCGAGCCGTAGCCGACCCGGCCCTTGCGGTCACCGACGATGACGAGCGCGGCAAAACCGAACCGCCGGCCGCCCTTGACCACCTTGGCCACGCGATTGATGCCGACCAGCTTCTCGGTGAACTCGCTTTCCTCGCGTTCGCGCGGCTGGCGGTCGCCATCGCCCCTGCGTCCATCGCGCCCTGTGCGTGCCATCGGATCCCTTTCAGAAATCGAGCCCGCCCTCGCGGGCGGCGTCGGCCAAGGCCTTGATCCGGCCGTGATAGAGGTAGGCACCGCGGTCGAACACGACCCGCGCGATCCCGGCCGCCTTGGCCCGCTCGGCGAGCAGTTTGCCGACCGCGCCGGCCGCCGCGACATCGGCCCCGGTCTTCAAAGTGGGCTTGAGGCCGGCATCGAGGGTCGAGGCTGCGGCGAGCGTGCGTCCCGCCAGATCGTCGATGATCTGGGCATAGATGTGCCGCGACGAGCGGAATACCGAGAGCCGCACCCGGCCCTTCGTCGCGCGGCGCAGCTTGAAGCGGGTGCGTTCGCGCCGGCGGCGGAACAGGGCATCTGGCTTATTTGAACGTTTGGTCTTCATGGGGGGCGCTACTTCTTCTTGCCTTCCTTGCGGCGGACCGTCTCGTCGCGGTATTTGACCCCTTTGCCCTTATAGGGCTCGGGCGGGCGGAACGCGCGGATTTCCGCGGCGACCTGGCCAACCCGCTGACGATCGGCGCCGGAGACGGTGATCGCGGTCGGCCGCTCGCAGGTGATTTGTACGTCGTTGGGGATCGGATAGGGGATGTCGTGGCTGTAGCCGAGCTGCAGGTTGAGGGTATTGCCCTGGACCGCGGCGCGATAGCCGACGCCGTTGATATCGAGGTTGCGGGTGAAGCCGGTAGCAACCCCGGTCACCATGTTGTTGACGAGCGCGCGCGTGGTGCCCCACATCGCCCGGGCGCGCTTGGTTTCGCTGTTGGGCGCGATCGTCACCGCGCCGTCGGCGATCGTCGCGGTCACATCGCCTCCGACGATGAGGCTCAACGCGCCGAGCCGGCCCTTGGCGGTCAGCATCTGACCGGCCAACTCGACGGTCACCCCGGCCGGGATCGTTACGGGGTTCTTGCCAATTCGCGACATCGCTATTTCCTCAGAACACCCGGCACAAGACCTCGCCGCCGACCTTGGCGACGCGGGCTTCGTTATCGGACATCACCCCATGCGGCGTCGACAGGATCGATATGCCGAGCCCGTTATAGACCCGGGGCAGATCGGCGAGCTTGGAATAGACGCGCCGTCCCGGCTTTGAGATGCGCGAGATTTCGCGGATCACCGGTTCGCCGTCGACATATTTCAATTCGATCTTGAGTTCGGCGATGCCGGGGCGAACGTTCTCCTTCGAGAAGCCCCTGATATAGCCCTCGCGCTTCAGGACTTCGAGGACATTGGCGCGCAAATTCGACGCCGGCGCCGCGACGACGGCCTGACGCGCCTGCTGCCCATTGCGGATGCGCGTCAGCATATCGCCGAGGGGATCGCTCATCGACATGGCCTAATTTCCCCTCACCAGCTCGACTTGGTCATCCCGGGGATCTGCCCGGCGGAGGCCAGCTCGCGCACCGCGATGCGCGACAGCTTGAACTTGCGGTAATAACCGCGCGGCCGCCCGGTCAACGAGCAGCGGTTGCGCAGCCGGGTTTGCGAGCTGTTGCGCGGTAATTCGGAGAGCTTCAACTGCGCCTCGAAGCGGTCTTCGGGCGCCGCGTCGCGGTCGCGGGCGATCGCTTTGAGACGCACGCGGCGCGGCGTCAACCGCCTCATCAGCTTGGCGCGGCGGGCGTTTTTTTCGATCGAGCTCTTCTTGGCCATCGGGGATTTATGACTCCGCAGACGATCAATTCGTGAAAGGCATCTCGAAGCCCTTGAGCAGCGCCCTGGCCTCGGCATCGGTTTTCGCGGTGGTGACGATGACGACATCCATCCCGCGCACGCTGTCGACCCGGTCGTAATCGATCTCGGGAAAAACCAGCTGCTCCTTCAAGCCCAGCGCGTAATTACCGCGCCCGTCAAAGCTTTTGGGCGACACCCCGCGGAAATCGCGCACCCGCGGCAACGCGACGGTGATCAGCCGGTCGAGAAATTCGTACATGCGCTGGGCGCGCAACGTCACCTTGACGCCGATCGGCATGTTCTGGCGCAGCTTGAAGGTGGCGATCGAGTGCTTGGCGCGGATCACGATCGGGTGCTGGCCGGTGATCGCGGTCAGATCGCCGACGGCGGCATCGATCTTCTTGGCGTCCTGCACCGCTTCGCCGACGCCCATATTGACGACGATCTTGTCGAGGCGCGGCACCTGCATCGGGTTCTGGTAGCCGAATTCCGTCATCAGGGCGGGCTTGACTACCTCGTTGTAGCGGTCGAGCAAACGGGTCATGGGGGCGTTCTCATTTGTCGATTACTTCGCCCGAGCGGCGGGCTACCCTGACCTTACGGCCATCATCGAGGAGCTTGTATCCGACCCGCGAGGGCTTGCCCGATTGCGGGTCGATATGGGCGACGTTGGAGACGTGGATCGTCAATTCCTTGTCGACGATGCCGCCGGGATCGCCCATGCGCGGCTTGGTATGCCGCCGGGCGACATGGACGCCCTGGACGATGAGCCGCCCATCCGTCGGGATGACGCGCAGCACCTCGCCCTGCTTCCCCTTGTCGCGGCCGGTGATGACGACGACGTTGTCGCCCTTCTTGATCTTCATCTTCGGCATGGGTTTAGAGCACCTCGGGGGCGAGCGAGACGATCTTCATGAAACGCCGCGCTCTGAGTTCGCGCGTCACCGGTCCAAAGATGCGGGTCCCGATCGGTTCGCCCTGGTGGGTGATCAAGACCGCCGCGTTGCGGTCAAAGCGAATGGCGCTGCCGTCGGGGCGGCGGATCTCCTTGGCGGTGCGCACGATGACGGCGCGGTGAACATCGCCCTTTTTCACCCGGCCGCGCGGGATCGCCTCCTTGACCGAGACGATAATCACGTCGCCGACGGTCGCGGTGCGGCGCTTGGAACCGCCGAGCACCTTGATGCATTGGACCCGACGGGCGCCGGAATTGTCGGCGACGTCGAGATTGGTCTGCATCTGGATCATCGGGCATCTCCCGCCGCACCCTCGCCCGGGCCGCCCACGACGATCCAATGTTTGCGTTTCGACAGCGGGCGGCTTTCCTCGATCCGCACCGCGTCGCCCGCGCGGTAGCGGTTTTCCTCGTCATGCGCCGCGTATTTTTTCGAGCGCGAGACGAACTTCTTGTAGAGCGGATGCATGACGCGCCGCTCGACGCGCACGATCACCGTCTTGTCGCAGGCGTCGCTGATCACGACCCCCTGCAGGATGCGCTTCGGCATGCTGTGCTGTATCCCCTAGGGCGCTTGAAGCGGCGCCGCGCGGCTCCGCTCGCCGAGAATGGTTTTGATGCGCGCGATGTCGCGGCGCACCTGGCGCACCCGCGCGGTATTTTCCAATTGGCCGCTGGCACGCTGGAAACGCAGGTTGAAAATCTCCTTGCTGAGCGTGTCGACCTCTTCGCTCAATTCGTCCTGCGTGCGCGCCCGCAAATCGGAGGCTTTCATCCCCTTCACGGCTCGCCTCCTTCGCCCGGCCGGGTCACGAACCTGGTGCTGATCGGCAGCTTGGCCGCCGCCAGCTCGAAGGCTTCGCGCGCGACCTCGGGCGGGACGCCGTCGAGCTCGAACATGATGCGGCCGGGCTTGACCCGGCACACCCAGAATTCCGGCGAGCCCTTGCCGCTGCCCATGCGAACTTCCGCCGGCTTACTGGAGACGGGCACATCGGGAAAGATCCGGATCCACACCCGGCCGATCCGGCGAATGGAGCGCGTGATCGTGCGACGCGCCGCTTCGATCTGGCGCGCGGTGATCCGTCCGGGTTCGACCGCCTTGAGACCATAGGCGCCGAAATTGAGCGTCGTGCCGCCCTTGGCCGCGCCGTGGATCCGGCCCTTATGGGCCTTCCGATACTTGCTGCGTTTGGGTGCGAGCATGGGCTTCGTCTACCGGTCGCGGCCGGGGCGGTCGCGGTCACGGTCATGCCCACCGCCGCCACCCGCTGCCTGGAGTTCGTTGATGCGCTTATCCTGCGCCATCGGGTCGTGGGCGAGGATCTCGCCCCGGAACACCCACACCTTGACGCCGCAGGCGCCATAGGTAGTCTTGGCCGTGGCGTGTCCGTAATCAACGTCGGCGCGCAGCGTATGCAAGGGCACCCGTCCCTCGCGATACCATTCCATCCGCGCGATCTCGGCGCCGCCGAGGCGTCCCGAGCAATTGATGCGGATCCCTTGCGCACCGAACCGCATCGCCGATTGCACCGCCCGCTTCATCGCCCGGCGGAACGCCACCCGGCGCTCGAGCTGCTGGGCAATCCCTTCCGCGATCAGCTTGGCCTCGATCTCGGGCTTCCTGATCTCGATGATGTTGAGGCTGACTTCGCTGTTGGTGACCTTGGCGATGTCGTTGCGCAGCTTGTCGATATCGGCGCCTTTCTTGCCGATGATGACGCCGGGGCGCGCCGAATGGAGGGTGATCCGGGTCTTCTTCGCGGCGCGCTCGATCAGCACTTTGGAGACCGCAGCCTGGCCGAGCCGCCCGCCGAGAAAATCTCGCAGCTTCAGATCGTCGAGCAGCTGGTTGCCGTATTCCTTGCGGGAAAACCAGCGCGAATCCCAGGTGCGGTTGATCCCGAGCCGCAGCCCGATCGGATTGACTTTCTGGCCCATCAAGCCGTCTCCATCCAAATCGTCTCTATCAGGCCGCTTCTT
>DASYZD010000206.1:0-16248 GCA_035946655.1 Allostellaceae bacterium
CGACGCCCGAGACGAGATGTCGCGTCTTCGGGTGTTCGAGGCTGCCGAAGCGCAGCGAATTCAGCATCGCGATCGGCCGCGCGCCCATCGTGAACACGTCGCGCAGAATCCCGCCGACCCCGGTTGCCGCGCCTTGATGGGGTTCGATGAACGAGGGATGGTTGTGCGATTCGATCTTGAAGACGACCGCCTCGCCATCGCCGATATCGATAACACCGGCGTTCTCCCCCGGCCCGCAAATGACGCGCGGCCCGGTGGTCGGCAGCGTTTTCAGCCAGACTTTCGACGATTTGTACGAGCAGTGCTCGCTCCACATCGCCGCGAAGATGCCGAGTTCGGTCAGGTTCGGGATACGGCCGAGGATCGCTGAGGCGCGCGCGAACTCCGCGGCGCTCAGCCCCATCTCGGCCGCCAACTCGGCGGTGACGTTGCTGCCGATCAAGTCAGCGAACCGTCACTGCAGCGCGCCGACCAGGCCGTCGAAAAACGCCCTGCCGTCGTTGCTGCCGAGGAGCGGGTCGGTGGCGTCCTCGGGGTGCGGCATCAGCCCCAAGATCGTGCGGCTGTCGTTGAAGATGCCGGCGATGGCGCGGGCCGAGCCGTTGAAGTTATCGTCGTCGGTGAGCGCGCCCGAGGGGCTGCAATAGCGGAACGCGACGCGGCCCTCGCCTTCGAGCCGGTCGAGCGTACCCTCGTCGGCGGTGTAGCCGCCATCGTGGTGGGCGACCGGGACGCGGATCGTCTGGCCGGCCGAATAGCCGCAGGTGAAGATCGTCTGCGAGTTTTCGACGCGCAGATGGATGTCCTTACAGGTGAAGGCGAGCGAGCGGTTCGGCAGCAGCGCCCCGGGCAGCATGCCGGCTTCCGTCAGGATCTGGAACCCGTTGCAGATGCCGAGGACCGGGGTGCCGCGCGCAGCCCGGGCCTTCACGTCGCGCATGATCGGTGCCTGCGCGGCGATCGCGCCGCAGCGCAGGTAGTCGCCATGGGCAAACCCGCCGGGCAGGATGATGAGGTCGGTCTCGGGCAGGCTCGAATCCTTGTGCCAGATGCGCAGCGGCTCGCGCCCCGTCGCCAGCTTCCAGGCGAGGCACACGTCGTGCTCGCGGTTGGAGCCCGGGAAGATGATGATCGTGGCTTGCATAAGAGCCCGCTGGAGAGCCCGCTGGCGGTGGCGCGGATCACCGTCACATACGCCGCGCCGGCAAGCTGATCAAGCCGGGGCGCCGTCACCCCGCGACATCAACTATCTGTCGTCGTCCAGGCGATCGCAGCGGCGGTACCGAGAAAAACCAGCGCCTGCGCCGCCAGGACCGGCTTGCAATGGCTGAAATAGGTGCAAAACACGCCGAGGCTCCCGAACACCGTCGAGGCGGTCGAAAGCGCGACTTGCAGCATCATGGCATCGAACATCGCGTCGTGCCCCTTGTCTCAATGGCGTGCGTCTCAGTGGCGGGATGCCACTTGGCCACCGATGACTCGAGCGGTGCCAGAAAATTGTTGGTTAACCGCGCCAATGAAACGCCGCCATCCGCCTGCCTCACGAGGTGGCGCAGCTCACCCGGTCGTCGGAGCGCGCGGGAGCGGCATCGGGGGCGTCGAACGGCACCCCCTCGCCGGGGTCGCCGCCCGAGATCTCGACCCCGGAGACGATCGGCGCCTTTGTGGAATCGCTGCCCGACACGATCGAGCCGCCGGAGACGATTTCGCCGCGCTGCGGCCACAGCATGCGAAACTGGAGGAGCCGCCGCCCGGTTCCGCCGCGGACGTAAACGGGTGCCGACAGACGAAAGCTGTGCCCGGCGATCGACTTGCCGACGGGATCCCCGCTTTCGGCCCAGATCGCCGCGCCGCCGGCGAACCACGCGTTCAAGGCGGCGCTGTCGTCATGCCGGCCGTCGCCCCACAGCACGATGTCGACGGGCACGCAGCGTTGCGGCTCTGCCGCGCGGGCCGGCGATGAAATGATAAAAAGGCAGATCGTTGCGAGGAGCGCGGCGACGCAGCGATCTCGACGAACGAGCACATCCCCGCCGAGATTGCTTCGCTGTGCTCGCAATGCCATCGCCGGAGCCTACTCGATCTCGATCGCGTAATTCTCGATCACCGGGTTGGCGAGCAAGCGCCGGCACATCTCTTCGACCCGCGCCCGCGCCGCCACGGGGTCGGGGTCGGCGAGGTCGAGTTCAATCAGCTTGCCCTGACGAACCTCGCCGACACCCTCGAACCCCAGACCCTTCAGAGCATTGCCGATCGCCTGGCCCTGCGGGTCGAGCACCCCGGGCTTGAGGCTGATGTGGATGCGCGCCTTCACCGCCGAGGCCCTCATTGCACCATCTTCGGCGCCGCGAAATCGCCCGGCCCCGGTTCCGGCACAATGCCGAGCCGGCGCGCCACCTCCTGATAACCCTCCTCGACCCGGCCGAGATCCTCGCCGAAGCGGTCCTTGTCCATCTTCTCCTTGGTGCGCGAATCCCACAACCGGCAACTATCCGGGCTGATTTCGTCGGCGATCACGATCTGCACCTCGTCATCGCTGTAGAGCCGGCCGAATTCCAGCCGGAAATCGACCAGCGTGATGTTGATCCCGAGAAACAGACCGGTCAGAAAATCGTTGACCCGCTGAGCGATCTGCATGAACTCGTCGAGTTCGCGGGTGCTGGCCCAACCGAAGGCGGTGATGTGCTCTTCGGAGACCAGCGGGTGGCCGAGGTGGTCCTTCTTGTAATAGAACTCGATGATCGAGCGCGGCAGCACCGTGCCTTCCGGAATGCCGAGGCGGCGGGACAGCATCCCCGCCGCTACGTTGCGGACGACGACCCTGATCGGGATGATCTCGACTTCGCGGACCAGCTGCTCGCGCATGTTGAGCCGGCGCACCAGATGGGTCGGGATGCCGATCCCGGCGAGCTTCAGCATCAGGAATTCGCTGATCCGGTTGTTGATGACGCCCTTGCCGGTGATGACGCCGCGTTTCTGGTGGTTGAACGCGCTCGCCTCGTCCTTGAAATGCTGGACGAGGGTGCCCGGCTCCGGGCCCTCGAACAGCACCTTGGCCTTGCCCTCGTAGATTCGCCGACGCCGCGTCATCTGGGTACCGCCACAATCAGGAACGAGCCTGCATATGGTACCACCATGACGCGAAAAACATCCCCCGAGCTAGAGAGCGACGTTGCGCCACGGCGAGGGCTTGGGCAGCCAGCCGGCGAAGCGGAAGATTGGCCGCCGCTCGGGCGAGGGCACCGCCGGCAGCGCGACCAGCGCGCTCGACACGGTGGCAAAACCGCGCGCCGTCTTGAACCGCAAGGCCGCCTCCGCCGGTGCGCCGGGAGGCGCGGTGTTGTCGCTGAGAAGATCCTCCCAGGCGGTCCACTCGTCGCGATCCGGATCAGGCGCTGGCGCGGCGCGAAAGCGCGGTCCGGCGAGGGCCAGGCGCGGCGTGGCGATCTCGTTGAGGTCGCCCGCGGCAATCAGCGACAGCCCATCGGCGAGCGGCCGCACCGCGATCGGGCCCGGACCGGTATGGCGCAGCCAGAACGCATCGCGGTTGTCGGCGATGATCAGGTTGAAGGTGCGGTAGGCGGCGGGATCGAGATGCGCCAGCGCTGCCGCCGCGGCAACCGCATCGGCGTGGTCGAGCGCCTCGAGCACAAGTTCGCCGCGCGAGCGCAGACCGGCCGCCGGGCCTAGCGAGCCATGGCGGTTGAGGATGGCGGCGGCGACGCCCCAATCGTTGACGCCGAGCCAGGAGCCTCCGGCCTCGAGGTCGAGACCGGCGACGACCTCGGCCCGGTCCGGCCAATGGCGGCCCGGCGGCAGCGCGGCGCGTACGATCATCTCGTCGCGGTTGGCGCCGATCACCACCGGCCAGGCGTGCTCGGGCCGGCGCAGAATCACCAGGGTGCACATTTGGGTTCCTCGCGCACGTCCCTCGCGCCCGCTGTCGCCGGCTGTGATATGGTTGCCGCCAGCCTTGCCGGTACCCGACACGGGATAGCAGGAACATGACCACCTTCGACCGACGCGAACAAGATTTCGAGGCCCGCTTCAAGCATGACCAGGAGCTGCAATTCAAGGTGACGGCGCGCCGCAACCGGCTGTTGGGGCTGTGGGCGGCCGAGCGCATGGGGCTGGCGGGCGAGGCCGCCGACGCCTATGCCAAAGCGGTGGTCGAAGCCGAATTCAAGGGCGGCGACCGCCATGTCGTCGACAAGCTGGTCGCCGACCTCGCCGCCAACGGCCACCCCCTCACCGAAGCGCAGGTCAAGTTCGAGCTCGACCACCGCGCCGAAGAGGCCAAGCAGCAAATCATGCGGGAGTGAAAGCCCCTCACCCGCACCGCGGGAGAGGGAGGGGCCCAGCGCAACGCGCTGGGAGGGTGAGGGTCTGCAGATAACCGAAACACCGAACGCACGGGCCCGCGTATTGCGGCGAGATGCCACAGACGCCGAACGCCGGCTGTGGTCGGCGCTGCGCGACCGCCGGTTACGGGGCTACCGGTTTCGCCGGCAGCATCCGATCGGCGCTTACATCGCCGATTTCGCCTGCACCCAGCGTCGCCTGATTGTGGAAGCGGATGGCGGCCAGCACGCCGACAACAATGCTGATGCACACCGCACGGCCTGGCTCGAAACCCAAGGCTGGCGGGTATTGCGGTTTTGGAACAATGACATTCTGGGCAACACCGAGGGCGTAATCCTGACGATTCTCCGAGAGCTTTCATCGGAGTAGGCCCTCACCCTCCCACGCCTGCGGCGTGGGTCCCTCCCTCTCCCGCATTGCGGGAGAGGGGCTTAAACCGGGCGGTCGCCTTTGACGGTGACGCGGTTGCCCGAGCGGGTGTGCGGCCAATAGTCCCACATTGCGTGGTGCTGGACGCAGCGGTTGTCCCAGAAAGCGATCGAGTTCTCCTGCCAGCGGAAGCGGCACTGGAACAAGGGGTTGGCCATGTGCTCATAGAGATAGCGCAGGATTCCGTTGCTCTCGTCGCGCGGGATCCCGTTGATGTAGCGGGTAAAGCCGCCGTTGACGTAGAGCGCCTTCCTGCCGGTCACCGGATGGGTGCGCACGACCGGGTGGTCGGCAAAAGGGTAGCTCGCCTTGTCCTTGACCCCGTAATTGGCGTATTGGCCGCGGTAATGCTCGCCGTTGTGCCGGGCGGTCAGCCCCTCGAGATAGGTCTTCATGCGGTCCGACAGCGCTTCATAGGCGGCATACATGTTGGCGAAGAGGGTGTCGCCGCCGCGCGGCGGGCATTGCCTGATGTAGAGGATCGAGCCCATCGGCGGCTCGGGGTCGCACGAGACGTCGGAATGCCAGCCCTCGCCGTTGGCGCGCGGGGAATCCTTGTCGGCGTGGATGATCATCAATTCGGGATGGCCGGGCTCGGCCGGCGCCGCCGGGTGGATGTGCAATTCTCCGAACTTGCGGCCGAAATCGAGGTGCTGCTCCGGCGAAAGGTGCTGGTCGCGGAAGAAGATCACCAAATTCTCGGCGAGCGCGCGGTGGATCTCGTCCAGCTGCCGGTTGGTCGGCGCGCGCAGATCGACGCCGCCGATTTCACCGCCGATGATCGGCGTCAGCTTGTCGACGCTGATCGACTCATAGGGCGATTCCTGCGGGGTGTAGCGGATGCGCGGGCCGCTCCAACTGCGTAACGAACTCTCCATCGCGTTTCTCCTTGGGGCGTCTATTCGCCGAAGACGCGGCGAAAGATCGTGTCGACATGCCTCAGATGATAGGCGGTATCGAACGAGGCGTCGATCGCCTCCGGCGTCAGGTAGCGGCCGATTTCGGGGTCGGCTTTGAGGAGGTCGGCGAAGCGGCCTTCGCCATGCCACGCCGCCATCGCGTGCTTCTGCACCAGGCGGTAGGCATCCTCCCGGCTCATCCCGGCCTGGGTAAGGGCCAAAAGGAAGCGCTGCGAGTCAACGAGCCCCCCCAGTGAATCGAGGTTCGCCCGCATCCGCTTGGGGTCGACGATCATGCGGTCGATGACGCCCGCCAGCCGGACTAGCGCGAAATCGAGGGTGGTCGTCACGTCGGGCGCGATGAAACGCTCGACCGACGAATGCGAAATGTCGCGCTCGTGCCAGGTGACGACGTCTTCGAGAGCCGGGATCACCGCCGATCGGATCACCCGCGCGAGCCCGGTCAGGTTTTCCGACAAGACGGGGTTGCGTTTGTGCGGCATCGACGAAGAACCCTTCTGGCCCTCGGCGAAATATTCGGAGGCTTCGCGCAGTTCGGTCCGCTGCAGATGCCGCAGCTCGGTGGCGAACCGCTCGACCGCGGCGGCGATCAGCGCCAGCGCCAAGAAGAATTGGGCGTGGCGGTCGCGCGGGATGATCTGGGTCGAGATCGGCTCCGGGACCAGGCCGAGCTTTTTTGCGACATAGTCCTCAACCCGCGGGTCGATATTCGCGAAGGTGCCGACCGCGCCCGAGATCTGGCAGGTGGCGATCTCCTTGCGGGCGGCGAGGAGGCGCTCCTTATTGCGGGCGAACTCGGCCCAGTGCCCGGCGAGCTTGAGGCCAAAGCTCGTCGGCTCGGCGTGGACGCCATGGCTGCGCGCCACCATCGGCGTCAGTTTGTGCTCGACCGCGCGGCGCTTCAGCGCTGCCAGCACCAGGTCGAGATCAGTGAGGAGGATGTCGGCGGCCTCTGTCAGCTGTACCGCCAGGCAGGTGTCGAGGACGTCGCTTGAAGTCATCCCCTGGTGGACAAAGCGCGCATCGGGGCCGACATGCTCGGCGAGGTTGGTGAGGAACGCGATCGTCTCGTGGTGCACCTCGCGCTCGATCTCGCGGATCCGCTCGACCTCGAATTTGCCCTTCTCACGCACCGCCTGCGCCACGCCGGCGGGGATGATCCCGAACTTTTCCTGAGCCTCGCAGGCATAAATCTCGATTTGGAGCTGGATGCGAAAATAGTTCTCGGGCTGCCAGATCGCCACCATCTCCGGTCGGCTGTAGCGCGGGATCATGCCGGGATGGCCTCCGTTGCGGCGATGGCCTCGTCGCGGAGCGGATCGTAGCCGAGCCGGGCGAGCGCGGCCAGCATGTGGCTCGGCACCGGCGCGGTGACCGCGACCGGCGACCGGGTGGGATAGAGCGGCAGCGCGATTGCGCGGGCATGGAGGAGGAGCGGCGAACCGCCAGTTGGACCAAGACTAGGGCCGCCATAGGCCACGTCACCCGCCACCGGACAGCCGAGTTCGGCGCAATGCACCCGGATTTGGTGGGTGCGCCCGGTCAGTGGCCGCAATTCGAGCCACGCCCGGCCGTCCTTCGCGCCAAGCACGCGATAATCGGTGATCGCCCGCTGCCCATCCGCGTCCACCACCATGCGCCAGCCGACGATCCCGCGCGGCTGCTTTGCCAACGCCGCCTCGATCCGTCCCTTTGGTGCGGCCGGCAGGCCGGCAACCACCGCCCAGTAAACCTTTTCGACCCGGCCCTCGGCAAAGAGCCGCCCGAGCCGGCGCAGCGCCTTCGGGTGCCGGCCGAGCACCAGGCACCCGCTGGTGTCGCGGTCGAGCCGGTGAGCCAGCGCCGGCGGCCGCGGCAGCCCGAAGCGCAGGAGCGGGAACCAGTGTTCGAGATGCGGCCCGCCGCCCGGCCCGGCATGCACGGGAATGCCGGCGGGCTTGTCGATGACCAGCATCAGCCCGTCGCGATAGAGCAAGCGGTCGACCAGGGTTGCGGGCAGGTCCATCAGCGAAACATCGTCGTCGCGGCACCGCCGCGCAAGCGTCCGCGCGAAAACGATGGCGCCAGCGCGGCTCGTGCGGCGACGCGGCTTATCCTCTCTCGCCCCGCGGGTAGGCCTCCGGGGGCGGGGCGGGCGGCGTTGCTTGTAAGCAGCGCCCGGCGTAGAGGATGTCGCCGCCATTGCCGAACGGGCCGTTGACATCGGGGACATAGCGCCGCGTGTCGACGACATACCCGTCGGCGCACATCGCATGGGCCTGGAGCGCGTCGGCGATCCAGTCGCGACGCAGCCGCTCGGCGGTGCCGTCGTCGTTCGCAGTCATCACCGTGTTGGTCCGCGCGCTGTAGAGGAACGAGGAGGGACCGCTCGCGGCGAACCCTTCGATGCGGGCCGATCCGACGCAACCAGCAAGCGATACCAGGCAGAAGAGAGCAAGCGCGCGCATCGGGCCGGGTCTCCGTGGGTCGAGGCGTTTCTCTATTCCCGATTCCGCGCCGCAGGGCAAGCGCCGCGGTTGAGCCTGGGTTGAACCGGCGTGGGAACCAGGGGAATGACGCCGCCCTGTCCGTTATGATATCGCCCAACCGGGGAGCCCAACCGGGGAGAAGTCGTGGAACGCCATAACAATTTCGACCTCCTGCGCCTCGTCGCGGCGACTTCGGTCATTTTCAGCCATGCCTTTCTCCTCGCGGAGAATTCGCAGGAACACGAGCCGCTGATGATCCTCACCGGCGGCCAGACGATTCTCGGCGTCGTCGGCGTTTTCGTGTTCTTTACGATCAGCGGCTATCTGGTGACGCAAAGCTTCGACGCCACAAATTCGCCGCTGGTGTTCCTTTTGAAGCGCGCGCTGCGGGTCTTCCCGGGCCTGTTGCTCTGCCTCCTCGTCTGCGTCTTCGTCGTCGGGCCGCTGGTGACCGGGCTCACGCTCGCCGAATATTTCGGGCGCCGCGAGCCCTACCTCTTCCTCCTCCACAACGCCGTCCTCGATACCGATTACAACCGGCTACCCGGGGTCGTCTTCGGCCCGGGCAATATCGGCGGGATCGTCGACGGTCCGCTGTGGAGTCTCCCCTGCGAAGTCCTGATGTACCTGACGCTTTTTGCGCTGGGCCTGTGCCGCTTGCTGACATTGCCGGTGGCGGCGACGCTCCTCGCGATCGGCATCCTGTGCCTGTGGTTCGAGACAACCGACGCGCTCGGCGGCGCCTTTTGGCTGATGGGCTTCTTTGCCGCGGGGATTTGCTGCTATCGGCTGCGCGGGCGGTTCGGGGAACCGCGGTTCATCGCCGGACGCTGGGCCCTCCTCGCCGCGCTCGGTCTCCTCTTCAGCATCCCGGCGCGGCTCTTTCTCGTCGGCTTCCCGCTGTTCGGCAGCTATCTGGCGATCTGGCTTGCGCTTAATCGCAAGCTGCCGCCGGTTCGGGCCGCCCGGTTCGGCGACCTGTCCTATGGCCTCTACATCTATGGCTGGCCGCTCGAGCAGTGCGTCGTCTATTTCGGCGGTGGAAGGGCGCCGTGGTGGGTGGTGTTCGCGGTCGCGCTCCCACTCGCCGCTGCTGCCGCCTTGGTGTCCTGGCACGCGATCGAACGCCGCTGTCGCTGGCGCCCCGCCCGCGAAGTCCCCGGAACGATTGCCGGTGGCGTCGCAAAATGTCGATACTCGACCATTCTCGATAGCGGGAGGATCGAATGAGGATGGTCGCTTCGCAAAAGCTTCATGGCGCCGCCGAGCGGTGCTGTCACGCCGCACAGGGCGCAGTGGACCGGCGCCGGCTGCTCGGGCTCTTCGGGATCGGCGCTGTTTACGGGATCGCGGGCACGAGCCTCCTCGGGCAGCGGGCGTTTGCCGCCCCGGGCACCGAGGCGCTCTTGCTCAACTGCATCGATTACCGGCTGGCCGGCGCGACCGCGCGCTACATGGCGGAACGAAGGATGGAGGGCAAATACGACCAGTTCATTCTCGCCGGGGCCTCGCTTGGTGTCGAAAACCGCAAATTCCCCGAGTGGGGAAAGACCTTCTGGGAGCATGTCCAGCTGGCGATCGACCTCCACCAGATTCGCCGGATCATTGTCATGGACCATCGCGATTGCGGTTTCTACAAAGACATTCACGGCAAGGATCTCGCGGCCGATCCGGCGGAAGAGCTGAAGGTCCACGCCGCCCAGATGCACCTGGTCCGGGCCGATATCGGCCGCCGGCATCCCAAGCTGGAGGTTGAGCTCTTGCTGATGGGGCTCGACGGCAAGGCCGAGACGGTTGCCTGACCAGGCCGCCCGCGATCGCGACCGGAGGGTGGTGGCCGCAATGACCCTCACCCACCCGTCGCGTTCGCGACGGGGCCCCTCTCTCCCGCATTGCGGGAGAGGGGCAGTTGCCACAGCCACCTTCTCTCTCTTGGTCATCGTCGCGCTCCTCACCTCCGCCACTTGGGCCGATGACAAGCCCACCGCGGCCGTGCCCGAGCTGCCGGCGCGGGTTGAGACCCGGCACACGATCAATCTCGCCGGTCCTTCCGCCGCCCATCCGCTCGATTATCGCGCGGTTGCCGAGACCATCGGCCTCACCGACCGGAAGGGCGCTCAGGTCGCCTCGGTCTACACCGTGTCCTATCTGGTCGATCCGCCGGCCGGGCAACAGCGGCCGGTCGCGTTTGTGTTCAATGGCGGCCCGGGCGCCGCCTCGGTGTTTCTGCATCTGGGCGCGATTGGCCCCCGCATCCTCGAGACCCCGGCGACCGGCGCGGTGCCGGAACCGCCGGTGCATTTGATCGACAACCAATCGACCTGGCTACGGTTCACCGACCTCGTGTTTGTCGACCCGGTCGGCACCGGCTTCAGCCACGGCAGCGGCAAGGAGGACAATCCCGACAAGCCGTTCTGGAACGTCCACGGCGACCTCGAATCGCTGGGCGCGGTCGTGCGCCGCTGGCTGACCCGCCACGAACGCTGGAGCGCGACGGTGTTTCTCGTCGGCGAAAGCTATGGCGGGTTGCGCGCCGCCGCGCTGGCGCAAAGCCTCGAGCACGATGTCGGGGTTAGCGTCAGCGGCCTCGTCCTCATATCGCCGGCGCTCGATGTCGAGCTCCTCCACCCCGATATCACCAACGCGCTGGCGGGTGCCTTTGAATTGCCGAGCTATGCGTCCGCCGCCGCCGTCTTCTCCGGCTCGGAAGCGGTCGCCGAGACCGCCCGGGCCGCGGAGCGCTTCGGCCTATCGGATTATCTGGTTGGTATTGCCGGGTTGAAGGGCTTGCCAGAGCCCGGCGACCCGTTCATCGCCCGCATCGCCCGGCTGATCGGCCTCCCGGACGAGGTTGTCCGGCGCGCCCGCGGGCGGGTGCCCATTCAGGAATTCGTGCGCGAGCTGCGCCGCCCACACGGCGAGGTCCTGAGCCGCTATGACGCCACGGTAGCGCGCGCGGCGGGCACCAACCCGCAGGACGACAACGCCGGCGACCCGGTGCTCGACCCGGCGGTCCCTGCCTACACCTCCGCCTTCGACACTTACGCGCCCGAGGCGCTCGGGTATCGCACCGAGCGGCCCTATCGGGTGCTGCCGCGCGAGGTGTCGCGCCAGTGGGACTGGGATGGCGCGCGCGGCGGCGCAGGCGGGCTCGGCCTGGCCCTATCCTCGCTCGAAAGAACGCTGCTCCAGCACCCGGGGACGAGGGTCCTCATCGCCAACGGCCGCTATGATCTGGTGACCCCCTATCTCGCCTCGCGCTGGCTGGTCGATCAGCTGGGCCTGCCGGAAGCGGTGCGCACCCGGATCGCGGTGCGCGTCTATGAGGGCGGACACATGATGTATATGCGGCCCAAATCGCGCGCCGCGCTGGCCGCCGACGCCGCAGAAATCTTCGCCCCGCAAGCCGCCGCGCCGCCGCACTGAGGCGGGTGTTGCACGCTATCCCGGTGGCGCCGCCAACAGCCGTTCCAGCGCGGCCTCAAGCGCGTCCGCAGCATCGGGCCCCGCTTCGAGATGGCGCAACACGAGCGCGGCGGCTTCGAGCGTCGACAATGCTTCGCGGCGCGGTTCGCGGCGCACCCGGCCGAGGCGGGCCGGGCGCGGCGGGTTCACCACCAGGCGGTGCAGCTTCAACAGCCACGGGTTGCGCCACCACAGCGTCTTGGCCTCCTTCCAGCTGCCGTCGAGCAAGACGATCCCTTCGAGGCCGGCGAGGATCGGCTGGGGATCGGCCGTGGGCGTACCGTCGCGACCAAGGAGATTGATCTCGCGCTCCCTTCCGAGCGCCGCCGGGCGCGCGGATCCCAGATAGAGGACGCCCCAACGCCTGGGATCGGCCGGTTGCCCGAGCGCCCGCGCGAGGTTGGGCCACGACAGTCCGGCGACGAGCTTCGCCCGGCGCAACGCCGAGACGGTCGCGGCAGCCGTCGCCAGCATCTCCCGTCGCTCTTGCGGATGCTGCAGGACGAGCACGAACAGGCGGTTGTCGATGACCGCCGGCGGGGCCGGCCGGGGCTGGGAAAGCTCGCTGTCGCTCACATGACTACGCCGGTTGAGTTCGACGATCGGGCGCTTGGCGCCGCGGAATTGAGCGTTGATGTAGCGCGCCGCGCCCGGCCACCGTCAAGGTCTGGGCGGATGTACTTTCTCGCATTGCGCACGGCGCGGTATCCTGTTGCGATGAACGACATTGCCGATCGCCAGCCCTCAGCCGCGGTGCCGGGGTGACGGCAGCGCGCCTCACCCCGCGCACCCACCAGTTGATCATCTCGCTGATCGTCGCCTGCGCGATGTTTATGCAATCGCTCGATTCGACGGTCATCGCGACCGCGCTCCCGGCGATCGGGCGCTCGATCGGCGAAAGCCCGCTGCGCCTCAACATGGCGATCACATGCTATCTGCTGAGCCTGGCGGTGTTCATCCCGATCAGCGGCTGGACCGCAGACCGCTTTGGCGCGCGGCGCGTGTTCAGCGGGGCGATCGTTGTATTCACCCTGGGCTCGATCGCCTGCGGTTTTTCCCACTCGCTGTGGATGCTCGTCGTCGCGCGCATCGTCCAGGGCATGGGCGGAGCGATGATGGTGCCGGTCGGCCGGCTCGTCCTCCTAAAGACCGTGCCCCGCTCCGAGCTGGTGCGCGCGATGTCCTATGTCAGCGTGCCGGCCCTCGTCGGCCCGGTGATCGGGCCGCCGCTCGGCGGCTTCATCGTCACCTACGGCTCGTGGCCGTGGATCTTTTTCATCAACATCCCGATCGGCGTCATCGGCATCGTGTTGGTGCGCCTGTTCATTGAAAACATCCGCGAAACGACGGTCCGGCCGTTCGATGTGCGGGGCTTTGCGCTGACCGGCGTCGGGCTGGCCAGCTTTGCCTATGGTTTCGAGATGAGCGGCCGGGGAGAATTGCCGCTGCCTCTGGTGGCGGGGATGCTCGGGCTGGGCGTCTTGTGTCTGACGCTTTATGTCCGCCACGCGCGCCGCGTCGATCATCCGATCATCGATCTGGCGCTGATGCGGATCCCAACTTACCGGATGGCGACGATCGGCGGCTTCATCTTTCGCATGGGACTAGGCGCCTTGCCGTTCCTCATGCCGTTGATGCTGCAAGTCGGGTTCGGCCTCGACGCGCTGCACTCCGGCCTCATCACCTTCGCCAGCGCCGCCGGCGCGATGAGCAACAAGCTTCTGGTCACCGCGATCATCCGCACCTTCGGCTTCCGCCGGGTCCTGGTCGCCAACACCGTGGTCAGCAGCGGGTTTCTGTTCTCCTATTCGTTGTTCCAGCCGACGACGCCGCATGCCGTCATCTTCCTCGCGCTGTTGGTCGGCGGATTTTTCCGCTCGTTACAGATGACCAGCATCAACACCCTCTCTTATGCCGACGTACCCGCCGGCATGCTGAGCCGCGCCACCAGCCTCACCAGCATGGCGCAGCAGCTGTCCCAGAGCATGGGGGTCGGGACCGGCGCGCTGATGCTCTACCTGATGCTGGGGCTCCATCACACCGCGGTGTCGGGACCGGGCGATTTCTCGTTTGCCCTCGCCGCGGTCGCGATCCTGTCGATGTTGTCGGTGCCATTTTTCCTCAAGATGTCGCCCGACGCCGGCGCCGAGGTCAGCGGACGCGCCGTCGCCACCAAGATCGCCGGGGAGTGAGCCTGCTGCGCCTTCTCGCCTGGAACATCCGCCAGGGCGGCGGGACGAGGCTCCCGGCGATCATTGAGGCGCTGGCGCGGCACGAGGCCGATCTCCTCGTCATTTCCGAATACCGCGGCGGCGATTCGGGCGCCCGGCTGCGCGCAGCGCTCGCCGCCTCGGGCTATCGGCACCAGACCGGCTTGGTGCCGCCGCCCGGCAAGAATGGCGTCCTCATCGCCGCCCGCCGCGCTTTGCGCGAGCATGGCGCGGTCAGCGAGGGCGTGGGCGAACCTTACCGGATGGTCCGGGTCGAGGTCGCGGGGCTCCATCTCAGCGGCATCTACATGCCGAACCTGTTAGCGAAGGTGCCCTATTGGGAGGCGCTGATCGCCTCGCTCGCCACCGTGGCCGGCCCGGCGCTGGCGATCGGCGACTTCAATACCTGCCGCGCCTATGTCGATGAACCCGGTGCGATCGACGCCACCGCGCATTTCATCGACAGGATCGAGGGAATCGGGTTTTGCGATCTATGGCGCCGGCGCCATCCCGAGGGCCGCGAATTTTCATGGTACAGCACCCGCGGCAACGGGTTCCGCATCGACCACGCGTTTCTGTCGCCGGCGTTGGCGGCGCAGGCCGGCGTGGTGCGGTATTCACATGGCGAACGCCTGGCCGGCCTCTCCGACCACTCAGCCCTCATCCTCGATCTGGAAGTTTGAAGGAGCGCTACTCGCGCATCAGCTTGTCGACGATCTCCTTGGGGATGTCGTCTTTCCAGTTGCGCCCGGTATTCCAGCCCCACGGGCGGATCGCGTCGCGCTCGGAGATCAGCGCCTGGATTTCCGCTTCGATCGCGTTGCCGTCGCGCTCGCCATTGGCGCGCTCCAGGTAGAGTTCATAAAGCCGGTCCCAGATCACGGTCAACCGGGCGCTCTCCTCGGGCGTAAACGGAGGAATGGCAGAGGACATTAGCCAACTCACTCATACCCATCTCGGACATCTCCTTGTAGCACAGTGTCGTGACCGAGGGGTTAAAATCGGCGATAAACGCGGGTCTTTTCAATCCCCGACGGCGCGCATCGGCTCGCGGGCGCCCGCAAGCTGCCGGCGAATCAGGCGGGCATAAAGGCCGCCGCGGGCAATCAGCTCGCCATGCGTGCCGAGTTCTATAAGGCGGCCCTGATCGAGGACGACGAGGAGGTCGGCGTGGCGCACCGTCGAGAGCCGGTGCGCGATGACGATCGTCGTGCGGTCGCGCATCAGCGTATCGAGCGCGCTGCGCACCTGGGCCTCGCTGACCGCGTCCAAATGCGAGGTCGCCTCGTCGAGGATCAGCGTTGGCGCGTTCTTCAGAAACGCGCGGGCGATCGCCACGCGCTGACGCTGCCCGCCGGAGAGCTGCACCCCGCGTTCGCCGACGCGGGTGTCGAGCCCCTCCGGCAGGGTGGCGACGAAGTCGGCGAGCGCGGCTTCGTCGAGCGCGCGATGGATCGCCGCCTCGTCGGCCTCCGGCCGGGCGAGCGCGACATTGGCGCGCAGCGTGTCGTTGAAGAGGTAAGTGTCCTGCGACACCAGCGAAATCCGCCGGCGCAGTTGGTCGAGCTGGAAATCCCTGAGGTCGACCCCGTCGATCAGGATACGCCCCTCGGCTGGGTCCCAGAAGCGCAGAAGGAGGTTGGCGAGCGTCGTCTTGCCGGCGCCTGAGGGGCCGACGACCGCGACCGTCGCCCCGGCCGGGATGTCGAGCGTGACGCCGTCGAGGGCCGGCCGGCGCGCTCCCTGATAGGCGAAGCCGACACGCTCGAAGCGGACCGCCGAGCCGCCGGCCGGGGCAGGCGGACGCGACGTGCCATCCTGCACCGCCGGCACTTCGTGCTGCACGGCGTGGAGGCGCCGCGTCGAGGCGATGGTGTCGGCGAGTTGGCGGCTGACCTGGGCGATCTCGGAAATCGGCAGGAACGAGGCGAGCGCGAGGAGGATCAACAAGGGCAGCGTTGTCGCGGCGAGCTGGTGGTCGGCGACCAGCCAGGCGCCGGTGATCGCGACGGCAAGACCGCCGAGCCCGGTGGCGATTTCGAGCTGCGCGGTTTGCAACGAGAGATCGGCGAGGAGCGTCAAGCGGGTCTTCTGGTAGTCGCGCACGGACGCCATGAAGCTCGCTCGCCGGCGCCCCACTGCCTGGAAGGCGATCAGATCGGAGAGCCCCTGGATCGTCTCGGTGACATGGGCGCCGAGGAGGCCCAAGGCTTCGCGCGCCTCATGCCCAAGCCGGTCGATCCGCGCCCGCATCAACACCGGCGCCAATCCCGCGTAGAGCACGAACGGCAGCAATGAGAGGGCGATCGGCCAGGCGACAATCGCCAGACTGATAAGCACGGTCGAGGGCACCAACAGCGCGACCAATGCCGGGGCCACGGTATGCGCGAAAAA
>DASYZD010000207.1:0-4026 GCA_035946655.1 Allostellaceae bacterium
ACGGGCGGGAGGAATGACGATGCCTGACAAGCCCGCGGCGAGCGACCGGGTCCTGGCGCGGCTGATGCAGCTCCACCCCAAAAAAATCGACCTGTCGCTCGACCGCATCCTGCGCTTGCTTGCCGCGCTCGGCGACCCGCAAGAAAGGCTGCCGCCGGTCGCCCATGTTGCCGGCACCAAGGGCAAGGGCTCAACCGTGGCGATCATGCGCGCGTGCCTCGAAGCCGCGGGGTATCGCGTCCACGCCTATACCTCGCCCCATCTGGTGCGCTTCCACGAGCGCATCCGGCTCGCCGGGCGGCTGATCGAGGAGGACGCGCTCGTCGCCGTTCTCGACGAATGCGAGCGCGCCAACCGAGGCGGGCCGATCACCTTTTTCGAAATCACCAATGCCGCCGCGTTTCTCGCCTTCGCGCGGGTGCCGGCCGATATCGTGCTCCTCGAAGTCGGCGTCGGCGGCCGGCTCGATGCGACCAATGTCGTGCGCCACCCGGCGGTGACCGCGATCACCCCGGTGTCGCTCGATCATCAGGGGTTTCTCGGAGACACGGTCGCGGCGATCGCCGGCGAGAAGGCGGGGATCCTGAAGCCAGGCGTCGTCGGGGTGATCGCGCCGCAGCCGGAGGAGGCGGAGCGGGTCATCGAGGCTCGCGCCGCCGCGATCGGTGCGCCGCTCTATCGATCGGGCAAGGAATGGCGGTGCGAGGCCAGCTTCGGCGGGATGCGCTATAAGGGCGCCCACTGGCGGCTCGATCTGCCGGCGCCGTCACTCTTGGGAGCGCACCAGGTCGTCAATGCCGGCACCGCGATCGCGTGTCTGGAGCAGCTGTCGGGATTTGCGCTGCCGGCGGCCGCGATCGCTGCCGGGCTGCGTCACATCGATTGGCCCGCGCGCCTGCAGCATTTAGAGCGCGGCCCGCTCGTCGACATGCTCCCGAGGGGTTGGGAAGTGTGGCTCGACGGCGGGCACAACCCGGCGGCCGGCGAAGTCCTGGGGGCGGTCGCGGCGGGCTGGCGGGACCGCCCGCTCGATCTCATTGTCGGCATGCTGAACACCAAGGACGCAGCCGGCTTCCTCGCTCCCTTGGCACCCCATGCGCGCGCGCTGTGCGGGGTGACGATCCCGGGCGAAGAGAACCCGCTGCCGGCAGAAGCAATCGTGGCCGCAGCGGCATCGGTGGGGATCGCCGCGCGGGCAGCGGTATCGGTCGAGGCGGCGCTGCGCGATCTCATCGCCGAGCGGGCACCGGGGCGGGTACTGATCTGCGGCTCCCTGCACCTCGCCGGCGTGGTCCTCGCCGAGAACGGGTGAGAGCGGGGGAGGCGGTTACAGCACCGATTCGACCCACTCGAAGAGCTTGCTCTTCGGCAAGGCGCCGATCTTGGTGGCCGCCACCTGGCCGCCCTTGAACAGGATCATCGTCGGAATGCCGCGCACGCCATATTTGCGCGGCGTTTGCGGGTTCTCGTCGATGTTGACCTTGGCGACGGTGACCCGGCCGGCCATCTCGGCGGCGAGGTCGTTGAGAAACGGCGCGATCATCTTGCAGGGCCCGCACCATTCGGCCCAGAAATCGACGAGCACCGGCTCCGTGGCGCGGAGGACCACGGCATCGAAGCTGCTGTCGCTGACTGCCGTCGGTTGCATCGCCTTATCCTCGCTGTGGTCGTTGGTGAGATTAGGGGAGCCGGAAATCCAACGTCAAGGCGGCGCCCGGAGCGATCGCATTTGGCTCTCGGCTCCCTCCCCTGGTTGCTGGGGGAGGGCATTCAGCCGGGGTGGTCCTTGGCCCATTTGGCGACCTCGGCGTGGGTGGCGAACCATACTGCGGGCCGGGACCGGGCGAGGCGGATCAATTCCTCGATGATCCAGATGCGCGAGCGGTAGCCGATGACGTGCGGGTGCATCGTCAATTGGAACAGGCCGCCGTCGTCGTAGGCCGCCTCGAACTCGCGCCGGAAGATGTCGAAGACGTCCGTGGGCGGGGTATACGGCCGCAGCGCCGAGAACCGGTTCATCATGAAATAAACCGCGTCGTCGCGCACCCATTCGACCGGCAATTCGACGACACCGCACGGCTTCCCATCGAGGAGGAGTTCGTAGCAATCCTCGTCCGACATGAGCGAAGAATCGTAGAGGAGGCCCATCTCGGCCTCGATCTCCAGCGTGCTCCAGCTGAAGTCCCAGGACGGGGTGCGGAGGCCGACAGGGCGCACGCCGCTCACCTTTTCGAGGGCGTCGGCCGAGCGCAGCATCAGATCGCGCTCGGCTTCGTAAGGCAGGACCGAGTTCAATTCGTGGATCCAGCCGTGGATGCCGATTTCGTGGCCCTCGGCGATAATGCGGCGCTGTTCGTCGGGGTGGAGGAGGGCGGTGACCGCGGGAACATAGAAGCTGGCCTTGACCCCGTAGCGCTCGAGCAGCTTGAGGATGCGCGGCACGCCGACCCGGTTGCCGTACTGGCCCCAGGCGAGCCGGCCGATCGACTTGCCGCCCTCGCGCAAATCGCTGGTCTCATGGTCGCTGTCGAAGGAGAGCGCGACCGCGCAACGGGCGCCGCCCGGCCAGTTCCGCGGGCGCAGCGGGCGGCCGGCGCGCACCCGATCGACGAGCTTCTTCCAATGCGCTTCCGGCCACTGCCAGGGTTCGAG
The DNA here is from genome assembly GCA_035946655.1 of Allostellaceae bacterium. Taxonomy (GTDB): domain Bacteria; phylum Pseudomonadota; class Alphaproteobacteria; order ATCC43930; family CGMCC-115725; genus DATARH01. Next base: position 2,653 of record DASYZD010000207.1, read on the forward strand.
ATCGGATTGCGGTCGGGTCATGGCCTCTCTCCGGGCGCGGGAGGCAGAGAATGGTCGGAGCGGAGAGATTCGAACTCTCGACCCTCAGCACCCCATGCTGATGCGCTACCAGGCTGCGCTACGCTCCGACCGGGGCATCTCTGGCGAGAGCGCCGATCATACCGGCCCGGCGCGCGGCGCGCAACGTGCGGGCTGAGGTGGCCGGACGCGGGTAGCGGGGATCCTCGCGCACCCAGTCGAAGGCTAGTTTGCGATCCCTTCGACGATGAACGAAAGCGAGGTCGTTGACTTCAGCCGGGCTGCGGTAACCTCTTTCAGGAGAGGCGAATTTTCATAGGCTTGCGCTTTCTCGACGCTGTCGAATGCGATGACGATCAAGCGTTGCGGCGGATTCCCGTCGAGCGGGGTGAATTTTTCGCTGCGGATGAGGTAATGACCGCCTTCAGCTTTCATGGCTGCCTCAGTCGCGCTCGCTTTGTCGAGAACCCCGGCCTTGAAAGCGGCCGCGTCGTTTATTTTCAGAATGGGAATTATAACATAAGCCGGCGGCTTGGCCTGGGCATGAAGGCCCTGGATGGCCGCACCGCCGATGGCAGCGCCAAGGAGGAGCGCGACAAGGAGCTTGTAATTCGTTTTCATGAGTCCTCCCCCAGGTGGCTGACGGTTACTTTACCGGCGTCGCGATCGTCGCGAACCGATGCGATTATACCGGCTCCCACGCCTGCGGCGCGGGTCCCTCCCGCAGTGCGGGCGAGGGGCTTGGCGTCTAAGCCCGGGCGGGCAGCTCGGCGATCTCGCGCCCTAATGCAGAGAGCGCGGTGGCGACGATGTGGCGGGCGTTGAGCCCGGCGGCGTCGTACTGGGCGCCCTGGCTGTCGTGGTCGAGGAACACGTCGGGCAGAACCATCGGGCGGATTTTGAGGCCGTGATCGAGCTGGCCGGTCGTCGCCAGGTGATGCAGCACGTGGGTGCCGAACCCACCGATCGAGCCTTCCTCGATCGTGATGACGACCTCGTGCTCGCGCGCCAGGCGGCCGACGAGGTCGGTGTCGAGGGGCTTGGCGAAGCGGGCGTCCGCCACCGTCGTCGAGAGGCCGTAGGCGCCGAGTTCCTGGGCCGCTTTCAGGCATTCGGCGAGGCGCCCGCCAAAATTGAGGAGGGCGATCGTGGTGCCCTCGCGGACGATCCGGCCGCGGCCGATCTCGAGGGGCACGCCCACTTCCGGTAATTCGACGCCGACCCCGTCGCCGCGCGGGAAGCGCACCGCCGAGGGCCCATCATCGATCGCGACGCAAGTCGAAACCATGTGCACCAGCTCGGCTTCATCTGCGGCGGCCATAATCACGAAGCCGGGCAGACAGCCGAGATAGGTCA
>DASYZD010000208.1:0-22115 GCA_035946655.1 Allostellaceae bacterium
CTTCGCCTGACGCAGTTCCGCCAACATCGCGCCGTCGTAGCCGAGGATCGCGGACAACAGCTCGTCGGTGTGCTCGCCGGGCGTGGGCACGTGGCCGACGCGACCCGGGGTCTTCGACATCTTGATCGTGGCGCCGGGGACATGGATCTCGCCGGCCAATGCGTCCGGCATCTTGACCAGCATCTCGCGCTCCCAGAGGTGCGGGTCTTCGGCGGCTTGCGGGATCGTCTTGACCGGCGCGACCGGGATCTCGGCGGCGAGCAGCGTCGAGCAGATATGGTCGACGGTGTTCTCGGCGCACCATTTGGTGACCGCCTGCTTGCGCGCGTCGCCCTGCCCGACCCGGCTGGTCCATCCCTCGACGGCGGCGCCGTCGTCGCCGGTGGCGATCTGCATGAGGCGCGTCGCCATCGCCCGGCCCGAAGCCGAAATGACGACATGCCCATCCTTGGCCTTGTAGGGCGGCCGTCCACCCTCACCGCCTTCCTGGCCGGTGGCGAGATAATAGGAGAGCGGGATCTCGACCATCGTGAACCCGGAATCGAGGAGGCAGCAATCGACGACCTGCCCCTCGCCGGTCTTGTCGCGGTGGTGGAGGGCGGCGAGCGCGCCGATCGTCGCGTGGAGCGAGGTATAGCGGTCGACCAGCGAAGTGGCCGCGCCCAATGGTGTGCCGACCGGGGCGCCGGTCAGGCTCATCAGCCCGCTCATCGCCTGCCCCAGCGGATCGAAGGCCGGGCGGTCGCGATAGGGGCCGTATTGGCCAAAGCCGGAGACCGATATGAGGATGATGTCGCGCTTCAGCTTGCACAGTTCGTCATAGCCGAAGCCCATCTTCTCCATGACCCCGGGGCGGAAGTTCTGCAGCACCATGTCGGCCGTGGGGACGAGGGCGGCGAAAATCTCCTTGCCGCGCTCGGTGCGCATGTCGAGGCATAGGCTCTTCTTGCCGCGGTTGTAGACCGAGAAATAAACGCTCTGCCCGCGTACCAGGGGCTCGGATTTGCGGGTCTCCTCGCCCCCCAGCTTCTCGATCTTGATCACCTCGGCGCCGAGATCAGAAAGGATCATGCCGCCGCGCGGGCCGGCCTGATAGCGCGCCAATTCCAATACCCTGATGCCGTCGAGGGATCCGCTCATCGCGCCGCTCCGAAAAGGTGAACCGGGCACTCGGTTTCGGTTACCATATTGCGCCGGCCGACACCGGGAGGGAAGGAGAGCCGAGCGATGGCCTATGAATACATCCTGAGCGAACGCGAGGGCGCGGTTGCCGTCATTACGCTGAACCGGCCGGAGAAGCTCAACGCGCTGAGTTTCCCGTTGATGCAGGAACTCGGAGACGCGCTCTCCGGCTACGCGGCCGCCGACGAGATCAAGGCCGTCATTCTGACCGGGGCCGGCGAGCGCGCCTTTTCGGCCGGCGCCGATATTCACGAGATGGCGGGGCTCAGCTCGGAGGAGCTGGCGGCGCGCAGCGAGACCCGCGGCTCCATCAGCTGGCATATCGCCAGCTATACAAAACCGCTGATCGGCGCGATCAACGGGCTGGCTTATGGCGGCGCGGCGCTCCTTTCTTCCTCGCTCGACCTGCGCATCGGCTGCGAGCGGACGCAGTTCCGCTTTCTGGCGGCGAGCTATGGGCGGGTCAATTCAACTTGGTCCCTGCCCGCTTTGGTCGGCATCCCCAAAGCCAAGGAACTTCTCTACACCGGGCGCATCGTCGCCGCCGAGGAGGCGCTGCGCATCGGCCTTTTGAACCAAGTCGTGCCGGCGGCGAAGCTCATCGGATCGGCGATCGAGCTGGGCCAGATGATCGCCAAGAACGATCCGCGCATGGTGCAGGGCATCAAGCGCCTCTTGCACGAGGGGATGGGGCTCGACTGGCGGGGACGCTACGATCTCGAGGACGATGCGCGCGCGACCTACCTCTCGGCCGGCCACCCGCGCGACGGTTTCAAGGATTTTCTCGCGAGAAAGCCGGTACGCGGATGATTGCGGCGAAAATTTCGGCCGCTTCATTTCCCAATCTATTGGGTGTGGTTCCCTAATCCCTCGGGTGCAGTCCAAACACCGCAACCATCTGTTGACCTTTAGCTACTTGTCGAATAGATTCTACGATCGCGTAGGAAACTGCGAAAAATACCCTTATAGGTAGCAGAGAAATGGTCGCGTCGCCCAGGAAACCCACCGGAGAGGCTGTGCTGGAGGCACGGATTGCGGGTCTGGCCAGCCGGCGAACACAGGTTGCTGAGTTAGCAGCAGACAATACCACCCGGCCGGCGCCAGCCGCCCCGGCAGCGCCGGAGGCGCAACCGGAAGGCTCGATCGATGACCGGCTCTCCGCCGCGTGCTGGGAGTTAGTGGGTCTCCTGGATGCTGAAATAACCCCCCAGCAGCGCGCTGTGCTCAGCAGAGCCCAGCTTGCCAAAATCGCCGAAAAGGCCGTGGACGCTTACTTTGTCCGCCACGCGGTGATTTCGGGAAAGTACATGCGCCGCGATTTGGTGACCAACATCATGCAGGCGCTGCTCACCCCGCGTCACGGCGAGCTGACCTCTTCAGCCCCGCGAACTTATCTCCGGGTCGTCGACACTGCGAAGGCAATCATCCAGCCGCTCATCGTCGAACACATGGATGTCGCCGCGGCGGCCGATCTGCCGCGCGCGGCCTTCGAGGCACAGCTCTCCGGCTGGGTCAGGGAACTCCTCGCTATCAACAAGATCCAGCTGAATTTCACCGAGCAGTGCGCGCTGATCGAAGCGCTGGTTGCCGATATGCTGGGGCTCGGACCCCTGGAGCCGCTGCTGCGGGACGATACCGTCAGCGACATCATGGTCAACGGGCCGAAACGGATTTACGTCGAGCGCCGCGGCAAGCTTGAGCTGACGGATGCGACGTTCCGCGACGAGCCGCATTTGATGAATATCTGCACCAAGATCGTGACCCGGATCGGCCGCCGGGTCGATGAGACGCATCCGTTGGTCGACGCTCGCCTGCCAGATGGCAGTCGCGTCAATATCATTATCTCGCCGCTGGCGCTCGACGGAGCGATGATATCGATCCGCAAATTTTCCAAGAAGACCATCACACTCGACCTAATGGCGGCCAGGGGCTCCCTTTCACCTGCGATGGCGACGGTGTTGAAGGTTGCCGCGCGATGCCGGCTCAACATCCTGGTCTCCGGCGGCACCGGCTCGGGCAAGACCACCCTGCTCAACGCGCTCTCGCAGATGATCGACGAAGCCGAGCGGACTGTGACGATCGAAGATGCTGCCGAACTGCAGCTGCAACAGGCCCATGTTGGCAGGCTCGAGACGCGCCCGGCCAATCTCGAAGGCGCCGGTGAGGTCACGATGCGCGATCTGTTGAGGAACGCCCTGCGCATGCGGCCCGACCGGATCATCATCGGCGAGTGCCGCGGCGAGGAGGCATTCGACATGCTGCAGGCGATGAATACCGGCCACGACGGCTCGATGAGCACGATCCACGCGAACAACCCGCGCGACGCGATGGCCCGCCTCGAGAACATGATCGGCATGGCCGCTCCCAACCTGCCGTCGCGGTCAGTCCGCTCTCAAATCGCCTCAGCGGTCCAGCTGATCTGCCACGTCAACCGGATGCGCGATGGCCAACGCAGGGTGACCCACATAACCGAGATCGTCGGGATAGAGGGCGACGTCATCAGCATGCACGACCTGTTCACGTTCAATCAACAGGGTGGAGGTTCCGACGACAAATTGCGCGGTTCATTCCAGTCGACCGGGACACGGCCTACCTTCCTGCCGCAGGCCGAGCATTACGGTCTCGGCAAAATGTTGCTGGAGGCGATTTAGAACAGGATCCGTTTGAGCGCAAATCATCCGCTTGCCGGCGGGGTCACCGGGCGACGGCGGGCGATCGGGGCGGCCGGGATCATGCCGACATCGATCTGCGGCATCGGCAGTTCGATCGCGCCCAGCACCGCATTCGCCAGCTCATTGTAATCACGAAAGTTTTTGCGGAGCCAGCCGCGCCAGTTCGGCATGCCGCCGCTGGCGTGCAGCTCGAAGGCGGATTCGCGACCGTCGAGCGCCGAGGAGACATGGTCGGCCGCGAGCTGCAAGAGCGCGGCGCGCTGCACTGCGGTGTAGCCGCCGCCGCCGAAGGAGTCTTCGAGCCCGGCCGCCAATTCGGGCGTCGCGAGATCGCTGTCGGCGGGCGCGACGACGAGCGAGGAGCCGGGCACGATGCGCAGGATCTCCGAGATCCGCTGGCGCGCCTTGAAAAGGGCGATGCCGCCCGGGGCGAGATGGCGGTGGCTGGGGAAGCAATAGCCCGCAGGGGTGAATTCGGGGTCGCGCTCGGCGGCGACGATACAGCTGCGCACGGTCTGCACCGCGACGACGAGGTCGACGACATATTCGATAGTCTGCTCGTGCTCCTTCAACCCCATCGCGTCGGAGAGCGCCAGCGCCAGGCCGAGGGTGAATTCGGCCCGTACCAGCCAGCCATAGAGGTGATGCCAGCGCAGCCAGCGGGCGATCGGGTCGGGATCGGCGCCGACGAAGAAGACGTGCTCCCACGGCACGAAGACGTCGTCCAGCCACATCTGGCCGTCGAGCTCGTCATAGCGGGAGGATAGGGGCGCGATGAACGGGTTGGCGTGGCGCGCCGCGCTCTTGCGACACAAGACCGTGACCCCGGGCGCACCCACCGGCACGATGAACCCGGCGCGATGGCCCCCGATATCAATGCCCGACATGCCACCGACATAAACTTCTTCGGCATACGCGGGGCTCGTGTGCATGCCGAGCCTGCCGCGGATGACCACCCCGGCATCGGTGTCACGCACCAGCTTCAAGGCCACCCGGTCGCGCGGGTCCTCGCGCATGCGCTGCCCAATGATCGGGGCGCCGCCGCAATAGGTGATGAACCGTCCGGTGCGGGCAATCCCGTCGCGGTAGCGAAGCGCATTCCTGGCCTGCTCCGGCGCCACATTCTGCGCCTCGACCGCGGTCAAGACGCCGAGCGCGATCAGATTGCCGTAAGCGGGATCGTGGGTGATGTTGCCGGCCGAGAGGAACAGGGTTTTCGCGAAGGACCGGCCGATGCCGAGGACATCGTCCATCGTCCGCGGCAAGACGAAGGCCCAGGGGATGCGCTCGCCGCCGTCGCCGGCGGGGGCCAGCAGCGTCTCCTGCCACGCGGGGTCGAAGTGCCGATCGTACCAAAGGACATATTCCTCGACCATCGCGCGGGTCGCCGGGTGGGTGGTCACATCCTCGACCGGGCCCTCGCCCATCATCCAGACCCTGCGGCCGTCGCGCAGGGCCTCCCGGTATACGGCACCGGTGCGCATCATGGCGTTCCTGACTTGACCGGCACCGGTGGCGCCACATTGGTCCGGCGCGGCGCCAGCGGAGCGGCGGGGATGACGCCGACATCGATCTCCGGCATCGGGATCTGAATCGCGCCCAGGACCGCGTTGGCCAGCTCGTTGTAGCTCGGGAACAGGCGGCGCAACCGGCCGCGCCATGCCAGGACGCCACCGCTGGCATGTAATTCGAACGCGGATTCGCGCCCGTCGAGCGCTGAGGACACATGGTCGGCGGCGAGCTGTAATAAGGCGGCGCGCTGCTTGGCGCTATAGCCGCCGCCGCCAAACGCGTCCTCGAGGCCCGCCGCCATCGCCGGATCGGCGAGATCACTGTCCGCGGGCGCGACGACCAGGGAGGAACCGGGGACGATGCGGAGGATCTCGGAGATCCGCTGGCGGGCTTTGAGGATCGCGAGCCCCCCCGGCATCAGATGGATGTAGTTGGCATGGCAATTCCCAGCCACGGTGAACGTAGGGTCGCGCTCGGCGGCGGTGAGGCAGCTGCGCACGGTCTGCACCTCGACCACCAGGTCGACGAGGTACTCGACGGTCTGCTCGTGTTCTTTGAGGCCCATCGCATCGGCGAGGGCGAGGGCGAGGCCGAGCGCGAATTCGGCCTTGGCGAGCCAGCCGTAGAGGTGGTGCCACAACAGCCAGGTGGCGATCGGCTCGGGCGTCGGCTCGACCAGAAAGACGCGCTCCCAGGGCACGAACACATTCTCGAGCCACATCTGCCCGTCGAGTTCGTCGAAGCGCGAGGACAGCGGCGCGACAAACCGGCTGCCCCCACGCGCCGCGATCTTGCGGCAGATCGTCGTCACCCCGGGCGCCCCGACCCGCACGATAAAGCTGGCGCGGTGCCCGTCGATCTCAACCCCGTTGAGGGAGCCGACATAGACGTCCTCGGCATAGGCCGGGCTTGTGTGCATCCCGAGCCTGCCGCTAATGACGACGCCCGCATCGGTTTCGCGCACCAATGTGAGCGCAGTGCGCGTGGCCGGGTCCTCGCGCAAGCGGAACCCGATCGGGGCGGCGCCGCCGCAGAACGTCAGGAACCGGCCGGTCCGGGCGATCAACTCGCGATAGGCGCTCGCGTCGGCGATCTGCTTTGGCGAAACGTTGCGCTCCTCGACCGCGGTCAAGACGCCCATCGAGATCAGATGGCCGTAGGCCGGGGTGTGCGTGATGTTGCCGGCGCTGATGAAGAGCGTCTTGGCGAAGGACCGGCCCATGCCGATCAGATCCTCGCTGGTTTTCGGCAGAAGGTAGGCCCAGGCGGTCGCCTCGCGGCCGGGCGCCGGCGGGGCGATCAGCGTGTCCTCCCAGGTGGGGTCGAAGTGACGGTCGTACCAGGCGACATATTCCTCAACCATCGCGCAGGTCGCCGGATGCGTCGTCATATCCTCGACCAGACCCTCGCCCACGACCCAGACCCGTCGCCCGTCGCGCAGCGCGTCGCGGTATTCGGCGCCGGTCCGCATCGCTCTTCCCTTCTTATTCATGCGCCGGGACGCCACAGATCGCTGAACCGGGTGGCGACGATATCCTTATAGGGAACATCGTCGTCGAGGACGCTCATGCTCTGAGCGAAGCGGTTGATCGCCGTCACCGATTTCTCGCTGATCGCGGCGTCGTAGAACGGCAGATCGCGCCGAATGATCTGGGCGATCAGCCCGGTCTCGCGCGGCGGAAAGCGCTTCTCGCCAACGACGGTGGCGCGCGAGGGATCGGCCTTCAAGGCGCTCTGCGTCGCCACCAGCGCGCGCACGGCCGCGGCGGCGATCTCAGGCGAGCGTTCGATCAGCCGGTCGGTCGTCGCCAGGACCGGCATCGTATAGTCGAAAGACACGGGTGGCCCGTCGCCGCGCCGCACATCGAGCACAATGGTGCCAACCCGTGTGGTCACCGCCAGCTCGGTCGCCATGCCGTTGGCCCAGAACCCGTCGATCTCGCCCCGTGCGAGCGCCTCGGCCGCCGTCAATCCGAAATTGACGCTAGACCCGGTAGCTCCCGGCACCGGGCCAATGCGGACGTCGTTCTTATGCGGGTCGAGGCCGGCGGCGGTAAGGAGGCCGCGCAGCCCCATCTCGACCCACGGTGCCGCCCCGATGCGGCGGCCCTTCAACGCCGCCAGATCGCCGAGCGCGATGCCCAGATCGGCGCGCATCACCAGAAACCAATACATGCCTTGCGAGAGCGCGCCCAGGAGCTTGACGCCGCGCCATTCGGTAAACGCCGCCAGCGCGCCATGCGCCGCACCGCCGACGAAATCAATGGCGCCGTCACGCAGCGCCGCATAGGCGCGATCGACCGGGAAGATCAGCTCGGCCGAGACGTCCAACCCCTCGCGCGCGAAAAACCCGAGCTCGGCCGCGGCGAGCGCGGGGAAATACGAATTCGAGATCAGGTCGGGTATCGCGAGCTTCATCGGAAGGCCCAACCTCCTCAACGTGTCATCCCGGCGAAAGCCGGGACCCATTCCTGTATGGATACCGGCTTTCGCCGGTATGACAATCGAAGAAACGGCTCCGCACCCTCCGCGTCCCCGCGCCGAGATTCGAATTCAGCGGCGGAAGTGGTGGCCGGGCAGGCCTGGCACCTTGACCCGCAGCGAATAGACCGAAGTGTGGGCGGTGAAGAAGATCGTCTTCATGTCGGGGCCGCCAAAGCACAGATTGGCCGGGACCTCGGGCGTCTTGATGATGCCGATCTGCGAGCCGTCGGGCGCGAACACCCAGGTGCCGCCCGGACCGGTGCAATAGACCCGGCCCTCGACATCGACCTTCATGCCGTCGGGGACGCCGATCTTTTCGTCCGACGACATGTCGGCAAAAATCCGCCGCCGCACCATGTTGCCGGCGCTGTCGAGCTCGATCGCGTGGATGTACGCGGCGAACCGGGTATTGGCGACGTAGAGCGTACGCTCGTCGGGCGAGAAGGCGAGCCCGTTCGGGTATTCGACATCGCAAACATGGCTCGCCGAGCCGTCGGGCTTCACCCGGTAGACCGCGGAGGGATCGAGCTCGCGCTCGGCCAAGGGGATGCGCAGCCCCGGGTTGGTGAAATAGATGCTGCCGTCCGACTTGCAGACGAGGTCGTTGGGGCGGCTCAATCGCTTCCCCTCAAAGCGGTCGATAAAAACTTCGGACGAAGCAAATTTACCGTCGGCCGGCCAGCGCGTCAGGCGGCGGTTGCCGCCTTCGCAGATGATCAGGCGGCCCTGCGGATCGAAGGTCGTACCGTTGCCCTCGCCGGTGTTCTGGCGCAACAGTTCGGCGGGGCTGCCCGGGCGGAGCCGGTAGAATTTGCTCTCCCGCACATCGACGAAATAATATAACCCGTCCGGATGCCAGAGCGGCCCTTCGGTGAAAGTGAAGCCAGTGGCAAGGCGCTGAGCCTCACCCCCTTCGACGATCAGCGACAAGCCTTGCATCGTTCCCTCCCTCTCGCTCGCGAGTTTATCGTATCCTAGCGGTTCGAATCAGGCACGTCCCACATTCGTAATCGCATTCTCCGCGGCCGGATGCCAACGTCCTCGGCGGTGTTTCTAGTAGCGGCGGCGTAGGAGGGTAATTGCGACTAATCCCCAGTCGCGATGATCCCCTGCCGGGCAAGCTCGGTGATGCGGTTACCCTCGTAGCCGAGCTCTTTGAGGATGGCTACGGTGTCGGTGCCGACCGGGCGCGGTGCGGCGCTTGGGCGTGGGACCGAGCCGTTCAGCTTGAATGCTGCACCCGGCACGATGAGATCGTGCCCAAGCTCGGGACTGAACAATTCGTGCAGCAGACCGCGAGCGGCCGTCTGTGGCTCTGCGATCGCCTCCGGGATCGTGCGCACGCGGCCGGCGGGCACGCCTGCCGCCATCAAAACCTCTTCCCATTCAGCGGCATTCCTCTGGGTGAAAACTGCCACAAGCTCGACACGCAGCGCCGCTGCATTGGCCCTCCGCTCCACCGGGTCGGCATAGCGGGGGTCGAACAAGAGGTCCGGCCGGCCGAGCGCATCACACAATTTCTGGAACTGGCGCTCGTGGTTGGCGGCGAGCGCAAGCAAGCCATCCTTCGTCGCGAAGACCCCCGAAGAAGGACTGCCGCTCGCGGCGGTGTTTCCAGCGGGCCTGGGGATCGTCCCTGCATTCAGGTGCTCCGAGATTACGGCACTCATCATCGCAAAGGCGCAATCGCGCATCGCGACGTCAACGCGTTGGAATGCGCCGGTTCGGTTGCGCGTGGCGAGCCCCGCCATCACCGCGAATGCGGCATAAAGCCCCGTGATATAATCCACGACCGGCGGGCCGACGCGAAGCGGCGCGCTCTCCGGCGTGCCGGTCACCGACATTAGCCCCGACATCGCCTGGATTACGTGGTCGTATGCCGGCCAAGCCGAGAACGGGCCATCCTGCCCGAACCCGGTGATCGAGGCGAAGACCAGCCGCGGATTGAGCGCGCGGAGCGACACCTCCTCGAAGCCCGCTCGGGCTAGGACGCCTGCTCGCAGACCCTCAACGAACACATCAGCGCCGCGGAGCAGATTGCGCAGGATGTCCGCTCCCTCCGGTATTCGGATATCCACGGCGAGCATGCGTTTGTCGGCCGACTGCGCCAGGAAAACGGCACCGAGCCCAGCGTCGCTTAACGGTCCCGGTGGCCCTATGCGGCGCGCCAACTCGCCTTCCGGTACCTCGACCTTGATCACCTCGGCGCCGAGCAGCCCGAGCAGGTAAGTGCAGTACGGCCCTGCGAGTACGTGAGTCAAATCGATGACCCGCACTCCCGACAACGGACGGTCGCTCATCTGCCGCGCTCCCCAAAATTTTGCTAGGCTAGCACCGATCTGATCGGGAGGTAGCATGACCCGCGCCGCCGCCATCGCCGCCGCCGAAGCCTATTTCGACGACGGCGGGTTTGTCGCCGACCTCGCGCGCCGCGTCGCGATCCCGACCGAAAGCCAGGTCGAGGAACGCCTGCCGGTGCTCCACGCTTATCTCGCCGACGAGATCGCGCCCGCGCTCGCCCGGCTCGGCTTTCACAGCGAGATCGTCGACAACCCGGTGCGCGGCGGCCCCATCCTGATCGCCGAGCGGCGCGAGGACGGGGCAGCGACGACGGTGTTCGGCTACGGCCATGGCGACGTGATCCGCGGGCTCGAGCCGCAATGGCATGAGGGGCTGTCGCCCTGGCGGCTGCAGCAGCAAGGCAACCGGCTCTACGGCCGCGGCACGGCCGACAACAAGGGGCAGCATACGATCAACCTCGCCGCGCTCGACTGCGTCTTGAAGACGCGTGGCCGGCTCGGCTTCAATGCGGTCTTCCTGATCGAGACCGGCGAGGAGATCGGCTCGCCGGGGCTGCGCGAGGTATGCTGGCAATACAAGTATCGGCTCGCCGGTGACGTGCTGATCGCCTCTGACGGGCCACGGCTCGCGCCGGAGCGGCCGACCATTTTCCTGGGGGCCCGCGGTGCGCTGAATTTCGACCTCTCGGTCGAATTACGCGAGGGCGCGCATCATTCCGGCAATTGGGGCGGGCTCTTGGCCAATCCCGGGGTCATCCTCGCCCATGCATTAGCAACGATCACCACGCCGAAAGGCGCGATCCGGGTCCGCGAGTGGGTGCCGAGCCATCTGCCCAACTCGGTGCGCGCGGCGCTGGCCAACTGTCCAATTGAGGCGCAGGGCGAGGGCGGCGAAGGCGCGCCCGCAATTGACCCGGATTGGGGCGAACCCGGGCTCAGCCCGAGCGAGAAGGTGTTCGGCTGGTGCAGCTTCGAAGTGCTGGCGTTCACTACCGGCAACCCCGACAACCCGGTCAACGCGATCCCGCCTACGGCCAAGGCGACCTGCCAGATCCGCTTTGTCGTCGGCGTCGATCCCGAGAATTTCCTGCCGGCGCTGCGCCGCCACCTCGACGCGCACGGCTTTCCGATGGTCCGGATCGAGCGTTGGGCGAAGGCCTATTTCCCGGCGACCCGGCTCGACCCCGACCACCCCTGGGTACGCTGGGCGGCCGGCTCGATCACCGAGACGACGGGGAAGCCCCCCGCGATCCTGCCCAATCTCGGCGGCTCATTGCCCAACGACATCTTCGCGCACGATCTCGGCCTGCCGACGGTATGGGTTCCGCATTCCTATGCGGCGTGCTCGCAGCACGCGCCGAACGAGCATATGCTGGCCCCGCTGGCGCGCGAGGCCCTCACGGTCATGGCTGGGATCTATTGGGATTTAGGGGAACCAGGGGTCCCGCGACGGACCTAATCGCGAGGCGATTCCGCAGCACCGGCGCACGCGAAAGGGTGGTGGGCGATGAGGGATTCGAACCCCCGACCCCCTCGGTGTAAACGAGATGCTCTGCCAGCTGAGCTAATCGCCCCAACCTTGCGGATCCGGACGTCGCAGCGCTCGCCCGGGACGGCGCTGGGGTCAGCCCGCCACTAGTTGAGTTCGTCGCGCAAACGCTTGCCGGGCTTGAACTTGGCTTGTTTTGACGCGGCGATCTTGATCTTCTCGCCGGTCCGAGGGTTGCGCCCTTCTGAAGCGGCGCGACGGGCGACCGAGAACGTGCCAAACCCGACGAGACGGACCTCGCTGCCGCTCTTCAATGCGCCGGTGATCGATTCAAATACCGCTTCGACCGCCTTGTTAGCAGCCGATTTCGACAGATCGGACTTGCCGGCAACGGCATCGACGAGTTCGTTTCTGTTCACGTGTAGCCCCCTCAGCGAGAATGCGGGAATTTGCGTGCGAATTCCGCCGAAGAGTGTAGAGCGGCCTCCGGGGCGGGTCAACGCCACTGCACCAGCCGAAAGCGAGCTTTTTTCGATTGTTACCCGCTGTTGTCGCCGGCCGGCATGAACTTGCCGGCGCGGCGACAACCCAGCGCGATACACATCAATGCGTTAGAAGACCCGGCCGCTCTTCGCTCGTCGCGGGAATAACCGGCGGCGCGTCGGGCTCTTCCTCCCACTCGATCGGGATCAGCGGTCTGACCAGCGCATTTGCCAGCACTTCATCGACCGTGCGCGCCGGGATGATCTGGAGCCCACGCTTGACGTTGTCGGGAATCTCGGCGAGATCCTTCTCATTCTCCGACGGGATCAGCACGGTCTTGAGCCCGCCACGCAAGGCCGCGAGCAGCTTTTCCTTCAAGCCGCCGATCGGCAATACCCGGCCGCGCAGCGTGATCTCGCCGGTCATCGCGATGTCGCGTTTCACCGGAATTCCGGTCAGCACCGAGACGATCGAGGTGACCATCGCGACCCCGGCCGAAGGACCGTCCTTGGGCGTTGCACCTTCCGGCACGTGCACGTGGATGTCCTTCTTTTCGAAGATCGGCGGTTTGATGCCGTAAGCCTGGCTGCGCGATTTGACAAAGCTCTCGGCCGCCTGGACCGATTCCTTCATGACATCGCCGAGCTTGCCGGTAGCGGTGACGCGCCCCTTGCCGGGAAGGGTCACCGCCTCGATCGTCAAGAGTTCGCCGCCAACCTCGGTCCAGGCGAGGCCTGTCGTGACGCCGACCAGATCCTCGCTTTCGGCTTCGCCAAAGCGGAACCGCCGCACGCCCGCGTATTTCTCGAGATTGCGCCGCGTCACAACGACCTTGTCGCCCTTCTTCTTCGTCAGGATGTCCTTGATCGCCTTGCGCGTCAGATTGGCGATCTCGCGCTCCATATTGCGCACCCCGGCTTCGCGCGTGTAGTAGCGGCACAGGTCCCGCAGCGCGTCTTCGCTGATGCTCCACTCGCCCTTTTTGAGGCCGTGCGCCTTGATCTGCTTTGGGATCAGGTGGCGCTTGGCGATCTCGATCTTCTCGTCCTCGGTATAGCCGGGCAGCCGAATGATCTCCATTCGGTCCATCAGCGGCTGCGGCATGCGCAGCGTGTTGGCCGTCGTCACGAACAAGACGTCCGACAGGTCGTAATCGACCTCGAGATAGTGATCGTTGAACGTCGAGTTCTGCTCGGGATCGAGGACTTCGAGGAGCGCCGAGGACGGATCGCCCCGCCAATCCTGGCCGAGCTTATCAACTTCGTCCAACAGGAACAGCGGGTTCGATGACTTGGCCTTTTTCATGCCCTGCAGCACCTTGCCGGGCATCGACCCGATATAGGTGCGGCGGTGGCCGCGAATCTCCGCTTCATCGCGCATGCCGCCCAACGACATGCGCACGAAATTGCGCCCGGTGGCGCGCGCGACCGACTTGCCGAGCGAGGTCTTGCCGACCCCCGGCGGGCCGACCAGGCATAGGATCGGCCCTTTCAGCTTTCTCATACGCTGCTGGACGGCGAGGTACTCGAGGATCCGTTCCTTGACCTTTTCCAGCCCGAAGTGATCGGCGTTGAGGACGCGCTCGGCAGCATTGATGTCGCGCTTGACCTTGGTCCGCTTCTGCCACGGCAGGGACAGCATCCAATCGAGATAATTGCGCACGACCGTCGCCTCGGCCGACATCGGGCTCATGCTGCGGAGCTTCTTCAATTCGGCGAGCGCCTTGTCGTGAGCCTCGGTCGACAGCTTGGTCTTGTTGATCTTGTCCTCGAGCTCGGCCATCTCGTCCTTGCCGTCCTCGCCCTCGCCGAGCTCCTTCTGGATCGCCTTCAATTGCTCGTTCAGGTAGTACTCGCGCTGGGTCTTCTCCATCTGGCGCTTGACGCGGTTGCGGATCCGCTTCTCGACCTGCAGGACGCCGATCTCGCCCTCCATATAACCGAACACCTTTTCCAGGCGCTCGGAGACGGTCTCGGTTTCGAGCAGCTCCTGCTTCTCGGCGATTTTCAGCGTCAGGTGCGAGGCGACCGTATCGGCAAGTTTGCCGGGATCGTCGATCTGGTTGATCGAGACCAGGACCTCGGGCGGTATCTTCTTGTTCAGCTTGATGTATTGCTCGAACTGCGCGACCACGGTGCGCGACAGCGCAGAGATTTCCTGGTGCGCGCCCGGCTTTTCGCCGATTACTTCAGCGTGCGCCTGGAAAAACATCTCGTTCTCGGCGAAGCGCTGGATGCGGGCGCGCTGCCCGCCCTCGACCAGCACCTTGACCGTGCCGTCGGGGAGCTTCAACAGCTGCAGCACCGTGCCGATCGTACCGATCATGTAGATGTCGGCAGTGGAGGGATCGTCTTGCGCCGCGTTCTTTTGGGTGACGAGGAGGATCTGCTTATCGTCCTTCATCACGTCCTCGAGGGCCCGCACCGATTTCTCGCGGCCGACAAAGAGCGGCACGATCATGTGCGGGAACACCACGATGTCGCGGAGTGGCAGGACCGGATAGAGCGCAGCGCGGCCGGTGTCTAACATGAGCCCTCTTTTACCAGAGGCCACCCTTTGTCGAGGCGGGCGGCCGAAAGCCAAGCCGTGTTTAAGTTGGCGCCGCGCGCCCGGCCTTCAAGGCATCGGATCAGGATGCCGCAGGCCGGCGGGCAGTACCTCCCTTAATCGCCGGTGCCGACGTCACCTCGGCGGTCGGAATAGATGTGGAGCGGCTTCGCGCGACCCTCGACAACCTCGCGGTTGATGACCATCTCGCTGACCCCGGCAAGGCTCGGCAGCTCGAACATCGAATCGAGGAGGATCGCCTCCATGATCGAGCGCAGGCCGCGGGCGCCGGTCTTGCGGGCGATCGCCTTGTGGGCGATGCCGCGCAGCGCCTCCTCGGTTAATTCGAGGCGGACATCCTCCATCTCGAAGAGCCGCTGGTACTGCTTGACGAGCGCATTCTTCGGCTTCACCAGGATGTCGACGAGGGTATCCTCGTCGAGGTCGTCGAGCGTGGCGACGACCGGCAGCCGGCCGACGAATTCCGGGATCAGCCCGAATTTCAGGAGATCTTCCGGCTCGAGATCCTTGAGGACCTCGCCGGTTTTGCGCTCGTCGGGCCCACGCACCTCGGCGCCGAAACCGATAGAAGTACCCTGGCGGCGCTGGGCGATGATCTTTTCGAGCCCGGAAAAGGCGCCCCCGCAGACGAAGAGGATGTTGGTGGTATCGACCTGGAGGAATTCCTGCTGCGGGTGCTTGCGCCCACCCTGCGGCGGCACCGAGGCGATGGTGCCCTCCATGATCTTCAAGAGCGCCTGCTGCACCCCTTCGCCCGAGACGTCGCGGGTGATCGAGGGGTTGTCGGATTTGCGCGAGATCTTATCGACCTCGTCGATATAGACGATGCCGCGCTGGGCCCGCTCGACGTTGTAGTCGGCCGATTGCAGGAGCTTCAAAATGATGTTCTCGACATCTTCGCCGACATAGCCGGCTTCGGTCAGCGTCGTCGCATCGGCCATCGTGAACGGCACGTCGATGATGCGCGCCAGGGTCTGCGCCAAGAGCGTCTTGCCCGACCCGGTCGGCCCAACCAGGAGGATGTTCGATTTGGCGAGTTCGACGTCGTTGTTTTTCGAGCCATGCGCCAGGTGCTTGTAGTGGTTGTGCACGGCGACCGAGAGCACCCGCTTGGCGTGGTCCTGGCCGATCACGTAATCGTCGAGCACCCGGCAGATGTCGCGCGGCCCCGGCACCCCGTCGCGTGACTTGACCAGCGTCGTCTTATGCTCTTCACGGATGATGTCCATGCAGAGTTCGACGCATTCGTCGCAGATAAAGACGGTCGGACCCGCAATCAGCTTCCTGACTTCGTGCTGGCTCTTACCGCAGAACGAGCAGTACAGCGTGTTTTTCGAGTCGCTGCCGCTGGACTTTGTCATCGTCACTCCATCACGGGGTCCGGCGCGGCCATCCCGTCGGATGAGCTGGCCTCGCCGCCCCGGGGCCCGACCCGGGCACCGCACCGGTCATCCTGGCACCGGCTCTCGAATTATATGTGCTCCTGATCGATCAACAACTAATTAAATGCAGGCTCAGCTGCGGAAGCCGCGCTCGTCCTCGCGGGTGGGCCGGGTTTCCACCACCTCGTCGATCAGCCCGAACTCCTTGGCCTCGCTCGGGGTGAGGAATTTGTCGCGCTCGACGGCGGCCGAAATCACGTCGATCGGCTGCCCAGTGTGCTTGACGTAAATCTCGTTGAGCCGCGCCCGCAATCTGAGGATCTCGCGCGCCTGGATCTCGATGTCGGTGGCCTGGCCCTGGGTCCCGCCCGAGGGCTGGTGGATCATGATCCCCGAATTCGGCAGCGAAAATCGCTTGCCGTGGGCACCGGCGCACAACAAGAGCGAGCCCATCGAGGCGGCTTGGCCGATACACACGGTCGAGACCGGCGAGCGGATGTATTGCATCGTGTCGTAGATCGCCAGGCCCGAGGTCACCACCCCACCGGGGGAATTGATGTAGAAGGCGATATCCTTCGCCGGGTTCTCCGATTCGAGGAACAGCAACTGGGCGCAGATCAGACTTGCAACAGCGTCATGCACCGGCCCGACCAGAAAGATGATTCGCTCCTTCAACAGACGCGAATAGATGTCGTAGGCGCGCTCGCCGCGATTGGTCTGCTCGACCACCATCGGTACCAAATTGTTCATGTAGGTCTCGAAATAATCGGCCATTGCGCCCTCCTGAAACCGCAGCGCCGACGCCGGCGCGCGGGTTTACCTGGTGTATAGAGCGGCATCATACCGCCCAATCACGCCCCCAATCACGCCACTGGGGCGCTCTCGCCGTCCGCCTCCGCGCCGGTCATCAACTCTTGCGGCGTGACCTTGCGCTCCTCGGGCTTGGCCAGCTCGACAATGAAATCGACGACCTTGTCCTCGAAAATCGGCGCGCGCAGATTGCTCATCGCGTCCGGGTTCTTGCGATAATAGTCGATGACCTGGCGTTCGTACCCAGGCAGGCGGCGCGCCTCCTGCGTCAGCGCCTGGTTGAGCTCCTCCTGGCTGACCGTAATATTGTTGCTGCGCCCGACCTCGGCAAGCAGGAGGCCGAGCCGCACCCGCCGCTCGGCGATGCGGCGAAAATCTGCCTTGGTCTTTTCCTCGTCGTCACCTTCGGCGATCGCTGGCGAATCGCCGGCCGCGGCGGCGACCGGTTCACCGGCCGGTTCGCTCGCCGAAACAGCCGCTTCGACGGCACCCTCCTGCGGCGGGTTCGGCGCGGCGCCAGCCTCGACCGCCGGGGTTTGCTCCCGGCGCGCCTTGTCGGCCTCGTATTGGGCCCAGATCGAGTTGAATTCGATCTCGACCATGCCGGGCGGCACGCCGAAATCGTAGCGCTCGGCGAGCTTGTCGAGGAGCGCGCGCTTCAGCCGCTGGCGGGCGACCCCGGCGTAGTCGCGCTGCATGCGCTGGCGGACCTCCTGGCGCAGCTCGGTCAAGGTGTCGAGCCCGACCGCTTTGGCGAGTTCGTCATCGAGGGCGGGCGGCAGGCGATGGCGCACCTCCTTGACCGCCACCTCGAACACCCCGTCCTTGCCGGCCATATCGGGGTTGCCGTAATCCTCGGGAAAGGTGACGCGGACTTCGCGGGTCTCGCCGGCGCCGATCCCGACCAATTGGTCGGTGAAACCGGGGAGGAGCCCCTCGGCGCCAAGCTCGATCTGGCGGCCCTCGCCGCGGCTGCCGGCAATTTCCTCGGCGCCCAAGCGACCGACAACATCGGCGACGAGGATGTCGCCGGCTTCGGCCGGCCGCTCGACGGGCTCCGATTTACGCTGCGATTCGGCGAGGCGCGCGACCGCCCGATCGACATCCTCCTCGGGCACGTCGGCGACCAGCTTTTCGAGGCCCAGCCCGGCGAAATCGGGCTCCGGCATCTCCGGCAACAATTCGACCGAGATCTTGTATTCGAAATCCGCCCCTTCCGCCGCCGACACGATCTCGACCCGCGGCGGCAAGGCCGGACGCAGATTTTGCTCGCGCATCGCCTCGGCCGAGCTGTCCTGCACCGTCGTTTCCAAGACTTCGCCGCGCACCGCCGGACCAAAACGCTGACGCAGCATCGTCATCGGCACCTTGCCCGGGCGGAAGCCGGGGATCCGCACCGATTGCCCGATCTCGCCGAGCCGGCGGGTCACCTTGTCATCGACCTCATTGGCCGGGACGGTGATCGTCAACTCGCGTTTCAGCCCCTCGGCGCTCGTTTCGGTGACGTTCATCGCGGCTTGCTCACATCCCTCTAGACGGCGGCAGTGGTGCGGGCGGGGGGACTCGAACCCCCACGATTTTCATCGCTGGAACCTAAATCCAGTGCGTCTGCCAGTTCCGCCACGCCCGCAGGCCGCCGCTCGGCAGCCTCATCGGGGCGCGTCTCCGGGCCGACGGCGGCGCGTTCTAGCATAGTCATCCCAAGGAACATAGCGAACCGGCGCCCGGCCGTCTGGCGCGTGAATTGTCATTCGATCACGTCGTCGGCGCGGGCGAGGAGCGATTGCGGCACCGTCAGGCCGAGCGCCTCGGCCGTCTTGAGGTTGATGACCAGCTCGAATGTCGTCGGTTGCTGGACCGGCAGATCACCCGGCTTGGCGCCCTTGAGGATCTTTCCGGCGTAAATGCCGAGCTGTCGATACGAAGCCGTGAGGCTGGTTCCATAGCTGATCAGGCCGCCCGAATCGACGAACCCGCGCTGATCATAGATTGCAGGAACGGCATGGCGTCCTGTCAGAGCTACGAACTGCGCGCGCCGGCTGTCGAAGAACCCGTCATTGCCGACGACGAGCGCGTCAGCACGCCGATGGACGAGCGTTGCGAAAGCAGCATCGATCTCGCCTTCGGTGCCGGCCTTCAATATATCGAGGTGCACCCCCGTCGCGTGCGCTGCTTGTTGCACCTCTTGGATGATTCGCTCAGCGCCGGGATAGTTCGGGTTTACCAGCAGGACGATCATCTTGGCGTGGGGAACCAGTTCGGACAGCAGTTCGAACCGCTTGGCATTCAGTTCGGTCATCAGCATGCTGACGCCGGTGAGGTTGCCGCCCGGCCGCGCGAGACTGGCGACGAGGCCCAACTCGACCGGGTCGGTGCCGAGGACGAAGATGATCGGGATCCTCGCCGTCGCGATTTTCGCCGCCTGTGCGGGAGAAGGCCCTCCGCTCGTGGCGATCAGGTCGACCTTGCGGCTAACGAGATCGGCAGCCATTGCGGACAGCCGATCATACCGCCCCTCAGCCCAGCGGTATTCGATCGCGACGTTTTGCCCCTCGGTGTAGCCGGTCTCGCTCAGTCCCCGATGGAAGGCGGCCGCAAGCGAGGCAGACGCGCCGGCCGACCGGGCGCTGAGAAAGCCGATCACCGGCATCGCCTTCTGCTGCGCACGCAAGCTGCGGGGAAGCATCGTCGTCGCGCCCAACATCAGCATGAGCGTGCGGCGCTTCATCCGATCACCTTGTCGGCGGGTCACGTCCCCGATCACCCGCGCGCCAGGCTGCGCACCGCGGAGGATGCAGCGACCCGCCCCGCGTCGCGGTAGGCCTCGTGATTGGCTTCGATGTCGCCCAGGCGGTAGAGGTAATTGACCATGATCCCGGCGGACTGCTGCAAGCCCTTGGGCGACACGTCGCCGAGCCAGTTGAGACGCTCGACCCGCGCGCCGTTGCTCAGATGGAAATGCGCGACCGGATCGAGGGCGCGGCCCGAGGGTGCGTGGGCCTGCAGAAGATACTGCGCGCCGAGCCGCAACAGCGGCTCACGCAAAGTGGCGACGATGCGCGGATCCTCGGGCCAGTCCGGCAGGTCAATGAGACGCAGGAGGATGCGGTCGGCATCATCCTCGTCCAGACCCGCGCCCAAGGCCTGCACCGCCCGCGCCTCGGCGGCGACCAGCACCCCTTGCCGCGCGGCCTCGGCCGTGAGCCAGGCGCGAAACCCGGGAAGCGGCGACAGCGTCGCAAACGATTTTAGGCGCGATAATTCGCCCGCCAGCGCATCGACCACGCGCTTGATCAGAAAGTCGCCCAGGCTGATCCCGTGGAGACCTCGCTGGCAGTTCGAGATCGAATAAAAGATCGCGGCATCGGCGGCTTGCGGGTCGCCGATCGGCGCGGCCTCGTCGAGCAGCGCATGAATGTTGCCGGCGATGCCGGTGACGAGCGCGACTTCGACGAAGATCAAGGGCTCGTCGGGCATCCGCGGATGGAAAAAGGCGAAACAGCGACGGTCCGCCTCGAGCCGATTTTTCAAATCGGTCCAGCCGCGGATCTCGTGCACCGCCTCGTAGGCCATCAGCTTTTCGAGGAGCGCAGCCGGCGATTCCCAGGTGATTCGCTGCAGTCCGAGAAAGCCGATATCGAACCAGTCGGCGAGCAGTTCCCTGAGATCGTCGGCAAGACCGCGCCAAGCCGGATCCTCGCTGGCGAGCGCAATCAGATCGGCGCGCCGGTCGACGAGAAATTTCACGCCCTCCGGCAACGCATTGAACTGCCGCAACAAGGTAACGCGCGGTGCCTTGAGCGCGGCGCGCAAGGCGCGCTCGGCCGCGATCCTTGCCGGCGGGTCGGCGGCGGCGGCAACGAGGGCGCAGCAATCATCGACGACGGCGTGATCGGCATCAAACTCCTCGGCCAGGAGGCGCAGAAAGCGCTCGCGCCCGGCCGGGTTGAGCGCGAGATAGGTGCGCCCCAGCGCGGCGGTGCGCGCGCGTGCGGTGACCTCGCCGCCGCGGCCGTCGAGGCAGCTGAGCATTTGCTGGCGCAGCCGCGCGATATCGTCCTCGGGCAGATCGGGCCGCAGCGCGCCCGACAGGACGCCGCGGGCGGACAGGGCGATCTCCCGCCAGGCGCCGCGCAGATTGGCGAGCGCACGGTCGAAAACACCATCGAGAAAGCCGGCAGGGGCGCGTTCGCTCATCGATTGTCCGCGGCTGTTGAGGGCCCAGGGGCGGGGATTATGCATGACCGAGGGGCGCGGCGCTTCCCTTCAGTGCGGCGAGCGCGGCTGGCATCGCCTCGATCAGATCCTCGGCGACGAGCCCGGGCCCCAACCGCCGTGCCGCGTCGGCATGCAGCCAGGCCGACGCCGCGGCCGCTTCGAACGGCGGCATGCCTTGGGCCAGGAGCCCCACCACCATGCCGGCCAGAACATCGCCCGATCCGGCGGTCGCCAGCTCGGGGGGTGCGCCCGGGCTGATCGCGGCGCGCCCGTCGGGTGCGGCAACGACGGTATCGCTACCCTTGAGCAGGATCACCGCGCCGCTCTTCGACGCGGCGCGCTGCGCCCGCTCGAGCTTGCTACCGGAGCGATCGAACAGCCGCGCGAATTCGCCTTCATGCGGGGTCAACACCGGTATCGGCGTTTCGGTCGCGCCGATCGCGGAAAATAGCGCCTGTGGACGGTCGGCGAAGATGGTCAGCGCATCGGCGTCGAGCACCGCCTGCTTGCCGGCATCGAGGATGGCCAGCACCTTGTCCCGCGTCTCGGGAACCAGCCCGGCGCCCGGCCCGATCAGCGCCGCGTTGCGCCGAGGATCAGCCAGCACCCCCCGGAACGCATCGATGCCAGTGACCGGCTCAACGATGACCCCGGTCAGCGCCGCAGCATAGATCGGGAAGACGGCCTCCGGGGCCGCCACCGTAACGAGGCCGGCGCCGAGCCGCGCGGCGGCGCGGGCGGCGAGCCGTGCGGCCCCCATCATCACCGCGCCGCCGGCGACGAGCGCATGCCCGCGCGTGTATTTGTGGCTCAAGGGCCCCGGCCACGGGAAGGCGGAAAGCCACCAGCTTGGATCGTTGGCCGCGACAAGAGGCCTCACCCGGTCGAGCACCGCTTCCGGGATGCCGATCGGCGCGACCAGCGTCTCGCCGCAATGATTGCGGCCGGGCAACAACAGATGGCCCGGCTTCCTCTTAAAAAACGTGACGGTCAGCGAGGCCACGGGGGCGGCGCC
>DASYZD010000209.1:0-19392 GCA_035946655.1 Allostellaceae bacterium
GACCGCGTCTTCGAGGCTCTCGCCGGGGTCGACAAACCCGGCCAGCGTCGAATACATGCCGGGGACGAAATTCTGGTTGCGGCCGAGCAGCGCCCGGTCCCCATCGGTCACCAGCATGATGACCGCCGGGTCGGTGCGCGGGAAATGCATGGTGTCGCAGCCGGGCCGGGTGCAGCGGCGCATATGCCCGGCTTCCTCACTCCGGGTCGGGCTGCCGCACACGCCGCAAAAGCGATGCCGCAAATGCCAGAACATCATGGCGCGGGCGAGCGCCAACAAGGCGCCCTCGTGGCGTTCGAGCCGGCCGGCGAGCTGACGCAGGTCGGCAAAGCGCACCCCGATCTGCGTCACATCGCCCTCGGCGATGCCGGCGGCGGCAAGCGCCGGCGAGCGCAAGCTGTCGAGCGGCGCCTCGTGACCCGACACATCGAGCGCGAAATGGGCGCGCTCGTCGATGAGCCCGAGAAAGACGACTTCACCGCGGGTTAGGCGCTCCTCGACATCGCCATCGCTCAATGCGCCAAAGAGGGAAAGAAGCGCTTCGACCGTGAGCACCGCAGCGCGCGGGGCACCGTCCGCCGCCTCGATGACGAGGTTCTGGCTGCGCCAGACCGGGACAAACACGCTTCTGGGATCGAGCATCCGCGCGCGGATCCACTCGGGTTCGCGGCGGCGCAGCCCGGCGCGCTCGAAGCCCGGCGCGGCATAGTAATTGGGCGATCGCATCCTTGAAGACTGACACACCGGGCGGCGCCGCGGCAAGCAGCCATCCTTGTCATGCTACCAGGATCGCCCGCGGCCGCGTTGATTGCAGCGACACTGGCCGTATAATCAAATGGGCTCACCATCGGCCCCGCGCTCGGCCATGCCGGATCTTTGGGACTCCCGCCGCATGCATGTCATTTCGACCGAGATCGCCGAGGTAAAAGAAATCAGGCCGGTGCACCACCGCGACCCGCGCGGCTTTTTCGCCGAAATCTGGCGCGAGGACGTGCTGCGGCAGCACGGGATCGAGGTTGCTTTTGTCCAGGAAAATCTGTCGCTGTCGGTCCACCGCGGCGTCGTGCGCGGGCTGCATTTCCAGGTTCCGCCGGAGGGTCAAGCAAAGCTCGTCCGGGTCGGCGCCGGGTCGATCCTCGACATTGCCGTCGACATCCGCGCGGGGTCGCCCAGCTGCGGACGCCATGTCGCAATCGTGCTGAGCGCCGCCGAAGGCAACCAGCTGTTCGTGCCGGAAGGGTTTGCCCACGGCTTTTGCACGCTCGAGCCGAACACCGAAGTCATCTACAAGGTGAACCGCTATTACTCGGCCGAACACGACCGCGGCTTGGCGTGGAACGACCCCGAATTGGGCATTGCCTGGCCGGTCGGCGAAACTGAGGCACTGCTCTCGGACAAGGACCGGCGCCATCCGGTATTGGCCGAGCTGCAATCATACTACCGCTACGAATAGGCGCGCGCCGCGATGAAGCTTTTGGTGCTTGGCGGCGACGGCCAGGTCGGCAGCGAGTTGCGCCGCCGCGCCTGGCCGGCGGGCTATCGCGTCACCGCTTTCGATCACGGCGACCTCGACATCACGGTGCCGGGGGCGGTCGCCGCCACGGTGGCGCGCGAGCGCCCCGATATCGTCGTCAATGCCGCGGCTTATACCGCGGTCGACCGCGCCGAAAGCGAGCCCGAGATCGTCTGGGCTGCGAATTGCGCCGGCCCGGCCAACCTGGCGGCGGCCTGCCACGAAGCCGCGAT
Organism: Allostellaceae bacterium; assembly: GCA_035946655.1. Classification (GTDB taxonomy): domain Bacteria; phylum Pseudomonadota; class Alphaproteobacteria; order ATCC43930; family CGMCC-115725; genus DATARH01. The sequence continues at coordinate 1,747 of DASYZD010000209.1, forward strand.
ACCGCTCGTCCACATCTCGACCGATTACGTGTTCGACGGAGAGAAAGCCGGTCCCTACGTCGAAGACGATCCGGTCCACCCGCTCGGGGTTTACGGTAAGAGCAAGGAAGCGGGCGACCGGGCGGTGCGCGCCGCGCTTCCCCGCCATGTGATCCTGCGCACCGCCTGGGTCTACAGCGCGCACCGCCATAATTTCGTCAAGACGATGCTGCGGCTGGCTGAGGAGCACCCGCGACTGCGGGTCGTCGCCGACCAGGTGGGGTCGCCGACCAGCGCCGCCGACCTCGCCGCCGCGATCGGCGCCATCGTGCGCGAGCTGGAGGCCGGGACCAGCCTTTGGGGCACCTACCATTTCGCCGGCGGCGGGGCGGTGAGCTGGCACGGCTTCGCCGAGGCAATCTTCGAACTGGCGGCGCCATGGCGCGGGGCCCCGCCAGTGGTCGAGGCAATCACCACCGCCGACTACCCGACCGCGGCGCGGCGCCCCAAGAATTCGGTGCTCGATTGCCGCCGGATTAGCGACGCGTTCGGCATCGTGCCACGACCGTGGCGCGAGGCCCTGGCCGAGGTGATCGCCGAATTATCCGCGCCCTAGCCCACCGCGTGTGCATTCCCCATTGCGATCCCGGCGCCGGCCGGGATCCATCGTTCGATCATCTCGGAAGCTGAAGAATGGGTCCCGGCCGGCGCCGGGAACGCGGTTTTTTTCTAACCCATCGGGTGATCCCGGCACATTTGACGCCGACGCCGTATTGCTTGATCGCGTTGGCGGCATCGACCGTGAACTGGTCGTCGGGGGGCGGTCCTGGGCGGCGCCATCTCGCCGCGTCAGAAAGCGGCGAGCGCGGTGTTCAGCGTCGCACTCGGCCGCATCGCCGCCGATGTTTTCGCCGGATCGGGCAGATAATAGCCGCCAGTATCCACCGGCTTACCCTGCGCGGCGATCAGCTCGGCATTGATCTTGGCCTCGTTGGCCGCCAGCGCCTCCGCCAGCGGTTTGAAGCGGGCCGCCAGTGCCGGGCTCTTGTCCTGCCGGCTGAGCGCCTGTGCCCAATACAGCGCCAGGTAGAAATGGCTGCCACGATTATCCAGTTCGCCAATCCTCCGCGCAGGCGAACGGTTGTACTCGAGGATCTTGGCGTTAGCCTCGTCGAGCGTCTCGGCCAGAACCTGCACGTCCTTATTCGCACTTGTCTGCGCCAGATGTTCGAGCGACGCGCCAAGCGCCAGGTATTCGCCCAAGGAATCCCAGCGCAGATAGTCTTCGTGCTGGAACTGCTCGACATGCCGGGGCGCCGAACCGCCGGCCCCGGTCTCGAACAACCCGCCGCCCGCCAGCAGCGGAACGATCGACAGCATCTTGGCCGATGTGCCCAGCTCCATGATCGGGAAAAGATCGGTCAGGTAGTCGCGCAGCACATTGCCGGTGACGGAGACGGTATCGAGCCCCTTGCGGATACGATCGAGCGAGAACTTCATTGCCTCGACCGGCGCCAGGATGCGGATGTCGAGACCCGATGTGTCCTCGTTCTTGAGGTATGTCTCGACCTTGGCGATCAACTGCGCGTCGTGCGCGCGTTTGGCGTCGAGCCAGAACACCGCTGGGGTGCGGGTCAGGCGCGCGCGGCGCACCCCAAGCTTGACCCAGTCCCGGATCGGCGCGTCCTTGACCTGGCACATCCGGAAGATGTCGCCGGTTTCGACCGGCTGTGACAAGAGAACCGTGCCGTCATCGGCGACCACGCGCACCGTTCCGCCCGTGCCGACCTCGAAGGTCTTGTCGTGCGAGCCATACTCCTCGGCTTGCTGCGCCATCAACCCGACGTTCGGCACCGAGCCCATCGTCTTCGGGTCGAAGGCGCCATGCGCCTTGCAGTCCTCGATAACCGTCTCGTACAGCGTCGCGTAGCACCGATCGGGGATCCCGGCGATCACGTCGTGCGGCTTGCCGTCGGGGCCCCACATGTGCCCGGATTCACGAATCATCGCCGGCATCGATGCATCGACGATCACGTCGCTCGGCACGTGCAGATTGGTGATCCCGCGGTCGGAATTGACCATGGCGAGGCCAGGCCGCTTCGCGTAGACGGCCTCGATATCGGCCTTAATCGCCGCCTTTTCAGCCTCCGGCAACGTCTCGATCCGGGTCAGCATGTCGCCGACGCCGTTGTCGGGATCGACACCCAGGCGCGTCAGTGTGGCGCCATGCTTCTCGAACACATCGGCGAAAAACACCGACACGCAATGACCGAAGATGATGGGATCGGAGATCTTCATCATGGTCGTCTTGACGTGCAGCGAGAAGAGGATGCCGTCGTTCTTCGCGGCGTCGATCTGCGCGGCGAAGAAGGCGCGCAGAGCCTTACGGTTCATCACCGCCGCGTCGATGATCTCGCCGGTCTGAAGCGGCGTCTTCGCCTTCAGCACCGTGACCGCGCCATCGCTGCCGACCAACTCGATGCGGGCATTGGTCGGCGCCGCAAGGGTCGTGGCGACCTCCGAACCGTAGAAATCGCCTCCCGACATGTGCGCGACGCGCGTTTTCGAGTCCTTGGTCCAGGCGCCCATCCTATGCGGATTGTTGCGCGCGTACTGCTTCACGGCGCCGGCGGCGCGGCGGTCGGAATTCCCTTCGCGCAGCACCGGATTGACGGCGCTGCCGAGCACCTTGCCGTAGCGGGCGCGGATTTCCTTGTCCGCTGGCGTCGCGTCGCTGTCCGGATAATCCGGCACATCGTAACCCTTGCTCTGCAACTCCTTGATCGCGGCCTTCAGCTGCGGGATCGAGGCGGAGATGTTGGGCAGCTTGATGATGTTGGCCTCGGGGCGCATCGCAAGTTGGCCAAGTTCGGCGAGCTCGTCGTTAATCTTTTGCGCTGGCGTCAGTTTGTCGGGGAAGTTGGCGATGATGCGGCCAGTCAGCGAAATGTCCTTCAGCTTCATCTTCACGCCGGCCGCCCCGACGAAGGCCTGGACGATCGGCAGAAGGGAAAACGTAGCAAGCGCAGGTGCTTCATCAACCTTAGTCCAAACGATTTCGAGATCTGACATGCTTGCACCTCCGCGCGCCGCTTTCGTTTCGGCCGGCTAGTTAGAGGGGCGCGACCATAAAGGCCGCCGGTTCCCGAGGCAAGCTGACCGGGCACGCTGACCGGCAAGTCGACGGGGTCAATTCCCCAACCTGCCTAGCCGGTTCGCCTTCGCCGGAAGCGCGAGGACCGCCCGGTTATTAACAGCGTCGCCGAGGTGGGTTGATGAGGCTCGGTTAGCCTAAAAAAGATTGTTTTATCACCAAGTGTTTACTTGCGGTTACAAACTGAATCGAGTGGCCGACTAAAGTACGATGCATTTCAATGGCTTGAACTAAATGCCTATAAAATAGGCAAACCGTGGTTTGCCACCGAAAATGAGGCTCGGCACCGGTCGATACGGCGGCTTTTCCACCAACTTGTCCACCGCCACCGGGGATAGCAGCGATTGCATTGCTGAAGATCAAGACAGCTCAAGGTCTTGCATAGCGGGCCAGCGATTATAGCAACTCGGAGCGGGGCGCCCCACCAGGTCGGGTATATACCAGCGTATTCATCAGCGCGACGACATCGGGCACGATCTCCAGTAATCTCGGCACCAGCGGCGCGGTAAATCCATGTGTCGCGAGATGGTCGAGAAGATCGCGCAAGGGCTGCCAATAGCCCGCGACGTCGACCAGAAAGATCGGTTTGTCGTGCAGCCCAAGCTGGCGCCAGGTGAGGATTTCGAAGGTCTCATCGAGCGTGCCGATGCCGCCCGGCAGGACCGCGAACGCATCCGAGCGCTCGGCCATCAGCCGCTTGCGGTCGTGCATGCTAGGGGCGATGACGAGTTCGCTGGCGCCCGGATGCGCCAGTTCGGCGCTGCGCAGGCGCTCCGGGATGATCCCGACGACCCGGCCGCCGGCCGCCAGGACCGCATCGGCCAACACCCCCATCAGCCCGATCCGGCCGCCGCCAAAAATCAGCTCGATGCCGGCCTTCGCCAGGGCGTGGCCGAGCTCCTGCGCGGCGGCGCTGTAACGGCTGTCGTGCCCGGTGGCCGAGCCGCAATAAACGCATAGCCTGGTCACGCGCTGCATCGCCGGCTCTTCACGCTGCCGAAATCCTAAGGCTCTGACGCATAAAGTTCGCGTGGCAGCGTCGGGGCGGTGCGGCCGCGCGCATGCAGATAGGATTGCCAGAACAGGCACGCCGCCACCGAGCGCCACGGCTGCCACTTGTCGCCGATGTCACGCAGCTCAGCTTCGCTCGGGCGGTCGGCGAGCCCCAGACATTCCGCGACCGCGAGCTGCAGCCCGAGATCGCCGGCCGGCCAGACATCCGGCCGCCCGAGCGCGAAGATCAAGTAGATCTCGGCGCTCCACCGCCCGATGCCCTTGAGGTCGATCAGGGCCGCGCGGGCGGCCGCGTCCTCGGCCGCGGCGAGACCGGCGAAATCGAACTTGCCGGTGACGACCGACCCGGCGAGGCGGCGGGCGTAATCCATCTTTTGCCGGCTGAAGCCGCAGCTCCGCAAGGTGCTGTCGTCGAGCGCGAGAAACGGCGCCGGCGCCAATGGCTCACACAGGCCCGCGAGCCGGCGGTGCATCGCCGCAGCAGCGTCGATCGAGACCTGCTGTTCGAGGATGATATGGAGAAGCGTCGCAAAGCCGTTGCGGCGGCGGCGAAAGCGCGGGGCGCCGGCGCGCTCCAGAATGGCGCGAAACACCGGCTCCTCGGCGAGGGTTTCGATCCCCTCGGCGAGCCCGTGCGGCGCGTAGATCAGCCCCATAGCGCCGGTTCGGGCGGGTAGAGCGTGCTGCCATCATAGCGCAGCCCCGGCACCCGGTCGGATGCGAGCAACAAGGGTGCGTCGAGATCGACGAACTGCGCGCGCTGCGCGACCAGGATCGCCGGCGCGATCGCGAGCGAGGTCCCAATCATGCAGCCGACCATGATCTTGAAGCCGCGCGCCGCCGCCGCTTCCGCCAGAGCCAACGCCTCGGTCAGCCCGCCGGCCTTGTCGAGCTTGATGTTGACCGCGTCGTACTTACCCACGAGGCGATCGAGATCGGCGCGGGTATGGCAGGATTCGTCGGCGCAAACGGGAATCGGGTGCGGCACATGGCCAAGCGCGTCGTCGGCATCGGCCGGGAGCGGCTGCTCGCTCAATTCCACCCGGTAGGCCGCCAGCTCGGGCATCACCTCCCGCAAATGGCGCTGCTCCCAGCCTTCGTTGGCGTCGACGATGAGGCGCGCCGCGGGGGCGGCACGATGCACCGCACGCACTCGCTCGAGGTCACCCTCGCCGGCCAGCTTCAGCTTCAGGAGCGGACGATGACGCTGCGCCGTCGCGGCCGCCGCCATCCGCTCGGGCGTGTCGAGGCTCAGCGTGTAGGCGGTGACCAGCGGTTTGAGCGGGCCCACTCCCGCCATATCGGCGACGCGGCGGTCGTCGCGCTGGGCGTCGAGATGCCAGAATGCGGCGTCGAGCGCGTTGCGCGCCGCGCCGGGCGGCATCGCCTCCTGCAGCTCCTTGCGGTCAAGGCCGGAAAATACCGCGCCCCGCATCGCTTCGAGCGCCGCGACAACACTGTCGACGCTCTCGCCGTAGCGCGGGTACGGCACGCATTCGCCGCGCCCGCGAAATTCCCCGTCGAAGACCTCCGCGATAACCACGTCCGCGGTGGTCTTGCTGCCGCGCGAGATCGCGAAGGAACCGGCCAACGGCCAGGTTCGACGGATGACGCTGAGCCGCTGCGGGTGTGGCGCCATCAGCCCGCCAGGCGATCGACGATCGCGCCGACGCCGGTGCGCACCGGGTCGATCGACGGCAACCCCACCATGTCCTCGGTCCGCCGCAGCGTGTCGCGCGCCGTCGCGCCGTCCTGCGCCGCGGTGTTGATGCTGACCCCGACGCACTTTGCCGCCGGATTGGTCAGGCGCGCCGCTTCGACATTCGCTTCGATGCAGCGCTTGAGGTCGGGCAACCGGTAGTGGGGCAGCCCGCGCATATGCGGGCGGGTCGGCTCATGACACATGACGAGCGCATCCGGCTGGGCGCCGTGAATGAGGCTGAGCGTGACGCCGGCGTAGGAGGCGTGAAACAGGGAGCCCTGGCCTTCGATCAGGTCCCAATGATCGGGGTCATTGGCCGGGGTCAGCCACTCGACGGCGCCCGCCACGAAATCGGAGACGACCGCATCGATCGACACGCCGTCACCGGCGATGAAGATGCCGGTCTGGCCGGTCGCGCGGAACTCGGCGTTGATCCCGCGCGCGCGCATCTCCTTTTCGAGCGCGAGCGCGGTGAACATCTTGCCGATCGAGCAATCGGTGCCGACCGTCAACAGCCGCTTCCCCGGGCGCTTTGCCCCATTGCCCACGGCGAATTCCTGGGTTGGGTGGCGCACGTCAGCGATCTGACGGCCGAGCCGAGAGGCCGCGTCGCGCAGCGCCGCTATGTCGGCGAGGCGGTGATGCAGACCGCTGGCGAGATCCATGCCGAGCTCGAGCGCCCGCACCAGGAGCCCCTCCCAGCCTTGTCCCAGGACACCGCCGCGATTGGTGGTGCCGACGATCACGGTCTTGACGCCGGCGGCAGCAGCCTCCTCGATTGTCATGTCGGGGAGGCCGAGATCGGCATTGCAGCCCGGCAGGCGGAGCTGTCCGAGCGAGATCTCCGGCCGCCAGAACGCGATGCCCGCGGCCGTCTTGGCGGCGAGCTGGTCGACGGCGTCGCCGATAAACAACAGATATGGAGTGCGCAGTCTCACCGCCCAACCCCTGTTGCGCGCCGACCCGACCCTCCGCCACCGGCGGGAGCGAACGGAGCCGGCCAAGGTGCGCGATCTTAGGCAAGAGCGGCCGCGCGCGAAAGAGGCGCGAAGGATTGCTCCTGCGACCAGCAATCGACAGGGGCCGCGAAAATCGGCACAGTGCCGGCTCGCACGAGATGACCGGGCCGATGACCAGACCCTCCGCCGCCGTCGCATTGGCGTTCGCACTAGGCGCCGCCCTCAGCGGCTGCGTCGAGCCGCATCCCTTCATCGTTGAGGGCGATGCAAAATCGGTGTCGGTTACCTACAGCGGCGACGTTGCGAACGCGTTGCCGCTGGCGCGCCAGCACTGCGCCCAGTTCGAGCGCGTCCCACAGCTGGTCGATCCCGGCGTCGATACCGCGGAGTTCGACTGCGTCCGCCGCTGAGCCTCAGAACTGCACGCGCTGGGTCAGCGCGCCGTCGATGATCAAATTAGTGCCGGTGATAAAGCTCGCCCGAGGGCTTGCGAGGAAGACGACGGCGTCGGCCACCTCCTCGGGCTTGCCCATGCGCCCGGTCGGGTTCTTCGCCAGCATCGTCGCGAACATCTCGGGGTTGCGCTCCTCAACGATGTTCCACACCCCGCCCTTGAAATAGACGTTGCCGGGCGAGACCATGTTGGCCCTGACGTTCTTGGCCGCGAGATTGCGGGCGAGCCCTTTGACGTAGGGCACCAGCGTCGCCTTGACCGCCGCATAGGAGCGGGTCGGGCCGTAGACTTCGGCCATCGCGGTGCTCCCGACGACGACGATCGAACCCGCCTCGGAGCGCTCGAGGATCGGCAGCGCCGCCTCGATGCCGAAGACCGTGCCCATGACGTCGATCTCGAAGCCCTTGCGCCACGATGCTTCGTCCATCCCCTGGGCGAGGGCGCTGACATTGGCGACAAAGATGTCGAGACCGCCGAGCGTCTCCGCCGCCTCGGCGATCCAGCTGCGCAGCGCCGCGAGATCGGCGACATCGACGGCGCCGCCGGTCGCCTTGACACCGGAGCGCGCCAGTGCCGCCACCACTTCGTCGAGCGGTCCCTTGTGGCGCGCGCAGATCGCGACGTCGCAGCCCTCTGCGGCGAGCAGTGTCGCGATGGCACGGCCGATGCCGCGGGTGCCGCCGGTAACGATCGCCTTCTTGCCTTTCAATCCGAGATCCATTGGCTCTGCCATCCGTTGCGTGCGAGAGTCGCGGCGGCGTGCAAAAATTAGCGAGCCGCGACCCGCGAAAGGCCGACCCCGGCGGGTCCGCCGCCTGTAGATTACGCCGGCCCGGCTCGAACCAACAACACCCCACCGGCACCGCTGCCACCGCTCTAAGACATGCGCCTCGATCGAATAGTGCCCGCCGCTCTCGGCATCGTGCGCGGGCGTGCCGCATCCCTCACCCCCCGCGAGGCGCAGCGCTCTGGGGTGCTGGCGATCCCCGATTTTCGTCGGCTGTGGGCGGTCGGCTTCATCATTGGCGCAGTGCGCTGGCTGGAGATGCTGGTCGTCGCCGTCTTTGTCTATCAGCACACCGGGTCGGCCTTTGCGGTGGCGCTGATGACGCTGTTGCGGACGCTGCCGATGGCGCTGTTCGGAGCCATCATCGGCGCGCTTGCCGAACGGCTGGAGCGGCGCAGCGCGCTGATTGGGGTCGTCATCTTGATGCTGGTCACCTCGATCTGCGTGGCTGTGCTCGCCCATGCCGGACAGCTCGCAGTCTGGCACCTGGCGGTCGCCAGCTTCATTAACGGCATCGCTTGGGCGGCCGACAGCCCGGTGCGGCGGGTGATGATCGGCGATGTTGTCGGGCATGACCGGATGAGCGCGGCAATGTCCGTTGATATCGGGGCCAACAATGCCAGCCGCATGTTCGGCCCGACGGTGGGCGGGCTCTTGCTCGCCCTGACCGGGATTTCCGGCGCTTTGACGGTCAGCGTCTGCTGCTATGCGATGGCGCTGGTGGCGGCGCTCCTCGTGCGTCATCGCGACCGCCTGGCCCCGGGCGCCCCTGTCGGCACCGTTGTCGCCCGCATCGTCGAGGGCCTCTTGCTGGTCCGGCGCGACCGCAGGCTGATCGCCATCCTCTCGATCACCGTCATCTACAATGTGTTCGGCTGGCCGTTCACCGCGATGGTCCCGGTGATCGGGCAGGACAGCCTCCACCTCGGGGCAAAGGGCATCGGTGTCCTGGCGAGCATGGACGGCATCGGCGCGCTGTGCGGCTCGATCGCGATCGCGCTTTATGCCCGGCCACAGCATTACGCCAGGCTCTATCTCGGTGGCGTCGTCAGCTATCTGGTGCTGTTGATCGTCTTCGCGCTCGCTCCCAGCGTGCCGCTCGCCGGCGCCGCGCTGATGCTCACCGGCGTGTCGAACGCCGCCTTCAGCGTGATGCAGGCGACGCTGATCTACCTGGCGGCGCCGGCCGAGATGCGCAGCCGGATGTACGGCGTCTTGTCGGTGTGCATCGGCGCCGGCCCGATCGGCTTTTTCTCGCTCGGCGTCGCGGCCGACGCGATCGGCGCGCCATTGGCGACCGCGATCACCGGCACGCTCGGCCTCCTGGCGCTCGCCGCCACCTACCGCTGGTGGCGTCATCTGGGCGCCGCCTGATCGATTGTGTCATCACAAACGGACGCGGGCTCGGACAGGATATTGGGGTGGTGGAGCCGAGGGGGATCGAACCCCTGACCTTCGCATTGCGAACGCGACGCTCTCCCAGCTGAGCTACGGCCCCGTTTCTCTCCTGGCGTCGGCGACCATCTATGGGGATCGCTCCGCCGGCTGTCAAGCGGCGGGCGGGGCGCCTAATCTCAATGGCCGCGCTCAATTCGCGGCCCGCTATTCGCCCCCGGCGCTTGCGGCCTCGACGGGGTCCGGCTAGGGTCGAGCGCAGTCGGCGAGGGTGCATGGCATGTATGGCAATCCGTTCGTTTGGCTCATCGACACGCTGATCACGATCTACATTTGGCTGTTGATCGCGCAGGCGGTTCTGAGCTGGCTGCTCGCCTTCGGCGTCGTCAACCGCTACAACCGCGCGGTCGCGGTGATCGGCGATTTTCTGTATCGGATAACCGAGCCGGCGTTGCGCCCGATCCGCGCTTTCCTGCCGAGTTTCGGCGGCATCGACGTCTCGCCGATCATCCTGATCCTGTTGCTGATGTTCGTTGAGCGCTTCATCCTCTATTACCTCTGACCTCGTGATCGCGGCGGCACCCTACGGGGTGCGGATCGCCGTTCGGCTGACACCGCGCGCCCGGGCCGATCGCCTCATTGGGGTTGCGCGCCTCGGCGATGGCGCTCCGATCCTCAAGGTCACGGTCACCGCGCCGCCTGCTGAGGGGCGCGCCAACGCCGCCTTGTTGCAACTGTTGGCCAAGGAATGGAATGTGCCGCGGCGCGATCTGGCGATCCTCGGCGGGCAAAAGAGCCGCAACAAGGTCGTCGGGATCACCGGCGACCCCGCGCTCTTATTAAAGCGGCTCGGCGCCGCCCTCGCCACCTTGCCGCAATCGTGACATGCAGCGCCCGCCCTACCTTCCGTCGCGCCGGGCGGCGAGGCGCAGGCGCAGCGCCTGGAGGCGGATGAAGCCCTCGGCGTCGCGCTGGTCGTAGACCTGGTCGGCTTCGAAGGTTACGTGCGCCTGGCTGTAGAGGCTCTGTGGCGATTGCCGCCCGACGACTCGCGCCAACCCCTTGTAGAGTTTCAAGCGGACCCGCCCCTCGACCTTTTCCTGGCTGTTGTCGATGAGCGCCTGCAGCATCGTTCGCTCGGGTGAGAACCAGAATCCGTTATAGATCAGCTCGGCGTAGCGCGGCATCAACTCGTCCTTCAAATGCATCGCGCCGCGGTCGAGGCAGAGGCTCTCGATGCCGCGGTGCGCCGCCTGGAGGATCGTGCCGCCGGGGGTTTCGTAAACGCCGCGCGACTTCATGCCGATAAAGCGGTTCTCGACGAGGTCGAGCCGGCCGATGCCGTGCTCTCCGCCCAATTGGTTGAGGCGCGTGAGGAGCGCGGCCGGCGACAGCGCCTCGCCGTCGATTGCAACCGGATCGCCGCGCGCGAAATCAACCTCGAGGTAGCGCGGCTGGTCGGGCGCCTGTTCCGGGGCCACGGTACGGCTGTAGACGTATTCCTCGGGCTCGACCCAGGGGTCTTCCAAGACCTTGCCCTCGGCCGAGATGTGCAACAGGTTGGCGTCGACCGAAAACGGCGCCTCGCCGCGCTTGTCGCGGGCGATCGGGATCTGGTGCTGGTCGGCGTAATCGAGGAGGCGCGTGCGTGACGTCAGATCCCATTCGCGCCACGGCGCGATGACCCTGATATCGGGCGCCAGCGCGTAGTAGGAAAGCTCGAAGCGGACCTGGTCGTTGCCCTTGCCGGTGGCGCCGTGGGCGACCGCATCGGCGCCGACCTGGCGCGCGATCTCGATCTGCCGCTTGGCGATGAGCGGGCGCGCGATCGCGGTGCCGAGCAGGTAGGCGCCCTCGTAGAGCGCGTTGGCGCGAAACATCGGGAAGACGAAATCGCGCACGAACTCCTCGCGCAGATCCTCGATGAAGATCTCCCTGGCGCCCATCATCTCGGCTTTGGCGCGCGCCGGCCCCAGCTCCTCGCCCTGTCCCAGATCGGCGGTGAAGGTGACCACCTCGCAGCGATAAGTCTCCTGCAGCCAGCGCAGGATGACCGAGGTATCGAGCCCGCCCGAATAGGCGAGCACGATCTTTTTTACATCGTCGCGCTTCGTTGTCTCAGCCATCGACGCCCCGATCGTCAGTTTGGGACCATTTTTGTCATTGTGGGCGCAGCCACGCAATCTCGCCCGCTAGCCATTGAGTAGGGCGGAAGAGCGAAGCGCATTCCGCCGATGCCCTCGGCGGCGATGTGCCGTTGTGGCGGATTGCCGCCGGCTGTCGCCGCCGTTATCCCCCCTACGGTGCCGGGATCGCGACCGGCGGCGAACCCGGCGCGGCGCGGCGGGCGCGAATGCTTTCCGATTTGAGCTGGCCGCAGGCGGCCAGGATGTCGCGGCCGCGCGGAGTTCGGACCGGGGCCGAGTAGCCGGCGGCAAAGACGATGTCTGAGAAGGCCGCGATTGCCGCCTCATCGGAGCACTGATAAGGCGCGCCGGGCCACGGGTTGAACGGGATCAGATTGACCTTGGCCGGGATGCCGCGCAGGAGCCGCACCAGTTCCCTCGCTTCGGCGGGGCTGTCGTTGACTCCCTTCAGCATCACGTATTCGAAGGTGATGCGCCGGGCATTGCTCGACCCCGGATAGGCGCGGCAGGCGTCGAGTAGCTCGCGAAGCGGGTATTTGCGGTTGAGCGGCACGAGCTCGTCGCGCAATTCGTCGGTGACGGCATGCAAGGAGACCGCGAGGTTGACCCCAAGCTCGGCGCCAACGCGGGCCATCATCGGCACGACGCCGGCGGTCGACAGCGTGATCTTGCGCCGCGACACCGCCAGCCCCTCGGGGTCCATGACGATCTTCAGCGCGGCGGCGACATTGTCGTAATTGTAGAGTGGCTCGCCCATCCCCATCAGCACGATATTGGTCAGCTGGCGGCCGTCCGGGGGCGAGGGCCATTCGCCGAGTGCGTCGCGCGCCACCATGATCTGGGCGACGATCTCGGCCGCGCCGAGGTTGCGCACGAGGCGCTGCGTGCCCGTGTGGCAGAAGGTGCAGTTGAGGGTGCAGCCGACCTGCGAGGAGACGCACAGCGTGCCGCGATCCGATTCGGGGATGTGGACGGTCTCGATCTCCTGGCCATCGGCGAAGCGCACGAGCCATTTCTGCGTGCCGTCGATCGAGGCGAGCGCCCGGGTGACCTCGGGCCGGTCCAGCCGGTAGCGCACGGCGAGGCGCTCGCGAAACCCCTTTGCCAGATTGGTCATGTCGGCAAAATCGGTGGCGCCGCGGTGATAGATCCAATGCCACAGCTGGCGCGCACGGAACGGCTCGGCGCCGAAGGTAGCCATCTCCGCGGCCAACTCGGCGCGGCCCATGCCCACCAGGCTGGGGGCCGGGCGCGGCGCGGTCGATGAGTCGCGATCGGACATGGCGGATATATGGGATTGCGCCGGGGTTGTGCGAAATCGTCAGCTCTTGCTCGCGGGGTGCTTGTGCCGCTTGTGCGGCGTCGGCGTTGGGGGCGGCGCGGGCGGCGCGGCGGTCTCTTCCCGCGTGACCCCGCACGCCTTGTCGATCGCCGCGAGCGCCTTGGAAAAGCCGGCGAGCGAATAGGTGTCGGTCGTCGCCGGGCCTTTTTGCGGCACGCCCTTGACCACCGCTTGTCTGCCCTTGGCAAGCGTGGCGACGATCACCCTGTCGAGGTCCGAAGTTCGCGCCCAGGCGCTGTCATCCTTGGTGAACAATTCGAACTTGGTGCCGTCGACGGTGAGCGCGACGTCGCTGCCGTTTTTCAGCGTATAGCCCTCGACGAAGCTGACGACGTTGGCGATCTTTTCGACCGGACGATGCGTCACCATCGCGCTCGGGGGCTTTCTCGTGGCGGAGGCCGGCTCGCTCTTCTGCGCCTCGCCAACGAGGTAACAGACCTTGCCGGTCTTGTCCTCCGAGGTATAGGCCGACCACCCGTCAAAACTGCCGAGCGGGTGAGCCGCCGGAGCGGCCGGGGCGGCAGGCGCCGCGGCGTGGTGCTTTTTCGACTGCGCGGCCGGCACCGGCGACGTTGCCATCAGCAAAGCCGCCGATACGGTCAGCGCGCCGACAAGACAGCATCGGATCGTGATCATTGCGGCACCATAGCGGCGGCGGCGCACGATTGCCAACCGCCGGCGCCAACTCTCTAACCACTCCCCACGCGCCGCAAAACCAGGCACAATGACGCGCCATGGACGAGATTACGATCCGCGCCGCTCGACCCGGGGATGCCCGTCGCATCGCCCGGCTCGATGTCGAAACCTGGCAGGCGGCCTATGCCGGCATCCTGGCGACGCCGTTTCTGGTGGGCCTGTCGGCGCAGCGGCGCGAGCTTGGATGGGCCACCGTCATCGAGCGCGAACCGCGCGATGTGCGCGTCGCCGTCGATGCGGACGGCAACATTCTCGGCTTCGGGAGCTGCGGGCGATGCCGCGGCGGTTCGAAATTCGCCGGCGAAGTGTTCACGCTCTATGTCGGCCCCGACTGGCAGAACCAGGGGATCGGCCGCGGGCTCCTCCTCGCCCTCTTCGAGCGGCTGGTTGACCTGGCGTGCGGCTCGGCCATCATCTGGGTGCTGCGCGACAATCCCGGCCGGTTCTTCTACCAGCGCCTCGGCGGGAGGGAAGTCCAGCACCGGATCTTTGCCGTCGGGGGCAAGCGGATCGAGGCCGCCGGCTACGCCTGGCACGATTTGCCGCGGTTCCTCGAAACCGCCGCTCAGGCCAAGGACGAACCCGAGCCGTAGATTTTGTTGTCAGAGCGCTATTTGGTTAGGGACCTGGCAATCGGCTTTTCGGCCGGCAGGGTTCCGCCCTCCTGCCAGCGCCCGGCTTTTTTCAGCGCCTCGGCGACTTCGGGCGGCATGTATTTTTCGTCGTGCTTGGCGAGGACGGTAGTCGCGACAAAGACGCCGTCACCGCGCAGCCTGCCCTCGGCGACGACGCCCTGCCCTTCGCGGAACAGATCGGGCAGCACGCCGTCGTAGACGACCGCGATGTCGGTTTTGCCGTCGGTGACGCGGAAATCGAGACGGCGGCCATCGGTTTCGCGCGCCAGACTGTGCATTTCGACCAGCCCCCCGATGCGGATGCGGCGCCCGGGGCCAATCGCCTTCGCGGCGAGATCGCTCGGGCTGTAGAAGAACACCAGATTGTCGTTGAACGCGGCGAGCACCATTGCGGTGGCCGCCCCGAGGAGGCCCAGACCCAGCGCCAGCGCGAGAAGGCGGCGCCGCTTGCGGGTCACTTGCGCGCTCCGAACTGTCGCTGGAGGCGGGCGAGCACGTCGACGCTGCGCCGATGCCGCCGCCACGACCAGAGTGCGAGCCCGCCCAAGACGCCGGCGGCGACGGCGTAGGCCGGCCAGACAAACGCGGCATACCCGCCCATCGCCAACCAGGTCTCGAATGCGGTCATGTCGGTCCTGTCGCCAGGCCGGGCGAACGGGCGCGGGCGCTGTCCTCGCGACGTGCGGGCGGTTGGCCATAGAGGCTCAACGCCCGCGCCTTCTTTTCGTTGAGCGCGGTGCGCATGCGCAAGAAGAGGAGCCAGACGAAGAGGAGCGCAAACCCCGACGCCATGACGAGGAGCGGGAGGAGGAGCGAGTTATCGATGCTCGGGCCGCCGAGGCGCAAGACGCTCGCCGGCTGATGCAGGGTGTTCCACCAATCGACCGAGAACTTGATGATCGGCAGATTGACGACCCCAACCAGCGCTAAGAGCGACCCGGCACGGGCGCCGCGGCTCGAATCGTCGAACGCATTCACCAGCGCGATATAGCCAAGATAAAGGAAAAACAGCACCAAAACCGAGGTCAGCCGCGCGTCCCACACCCACCACGTGCCCCACATCGGCCGACCCCATAAGGAGCCCGTCGCCAGGCACACCAGCGTAAAGCCGGCGCCGATCGGCGCAGCGGCCTGGGCGGCGATCTCGGCCAGCGGATGGCGCGACACCAACGCCCCCCCACTGGCGACCGCGACGAGCAGATAGACCGAGAGCGCCATCCACGCCGCCGGCACATGGACGAACATGATCCGCACGCTCTCGCCCTGCTGGTAGTCGGGTGGCGCAATGAGGAGCGACCAGACGAGGCCGAGCGCCAGCACCACCGCGCTGGCGCCGCCGAACCACGGCAAGAGTGCGCCGCTCACGCGCATGAAGCGCGCCGGGTTGGCAAGGCGGGTCAGCATCGCAGCGCCTTTCTCGGTTCGCGGCCGGCATTTTAGCGCAACCCCGGCGCGGCGCCAGCCTCGCCCAGGGTCGCACCGGGGGGTCGCAGCCGGGGCATCCGTCAATCGAGGGCCTGGCGCAGCGCCGCGGCGGTGGCAATGGGCGCGAGCGGGAGGGCGGCCACCGTGATGGCGCCGAGCAAGAGGAGGTGGGCGCGCGCGCCCTCGGCGGAGAGCACAGCCTCGACGGCGCCGGTACCAAAGATCAGCACTGGCAGATACAGCGGCAAAAGGAGCAGCGTCGCAAGGATGCCGGGCCGGCGGGCGCCCAAGGTCAACGCGGCGGCGATAGCGCCGAGGAGGCTCAAGGCCGGGGTCCCGATCAACAGCCCCAGCGTCAGTACCGGGATCGCCCTCGGGTCGAGATCGACAAACACGGCGAGGACCGGGCTGACGAGGCTCAGCGGCAATCCGGTCGTCACCCAGTGCGCCGTGCCCTTGGCGATGACCACGAGTTCGAGCGGCGCCGGCGACAATGCCAAGAGGTCAAGCCCGCCATCGGCATGATCGACTGCGAACAGGCGCTCGAGGCTCAACACCGAAGCCAATAGCGCCGCCACCCAGATGATCCCGGCGCCGATCCGGCCGAGGAGTTCCAGCTCGGGTCCGACACCGAACGGGAACAACAGGACCGCGAGCACGAAAAACCCGAGGACGAGGCCGATGTCGCCACCTTGCCGCAGCGACAGCCGCAGGTCGCACCAGAAGAGGCCGAGAAGCGGCGTCATTGCCACGCCGCGAGCGCCGCCTCGGGCGATGCCGCGAAATCGTCGAGCACGATCGCATCGGCATCGCCGAGCCGCATCGGCTGGTGGGTCGCGACCACCACCCTGCCGCCGGCCCGGCGGTGCTCGGCGATCAGGTCCGCCAAGCGCGCTTCGCCGTCGCGGTCGAGCGCGGCCGCCGGCTCATCGAGCAGCCAGACCGGCGCCGGGGCGGCGACGAGCCGGGCCAGCGCGAGGCGGCGGCGCTGCCCGGCCGAGAGCCAGCGGCACGGCCGATCGGCAATGGCGTCCAGCGCGAAGGCAGCCAGCGCCGGTTCGATCGCGGGCGCCGCAACCCCGCGCAGCGCCGCCCAGAGGCGCAGCATCTCGCGTGGGCTGAACGCCGGCTTCGCCGCGTCCTGATGGCCGACGTAGTGAACGAGGGCGCGATAGCGCGCGGCCTCGCGCATGACCGGCGCGCCACCCCACGTGAGGCTGCCCGCGGCGGGGACCAGCAGGGTTGCGAGGAGCCGCAAGAGGCTCGATTTCCCACTGCCGTTGGTCCCGGTGAGGACGAGTGCACCGCCGGCGGCCAGCCGGCAATCTAGCCCGGTAAACACCAGCCGCTCGCCGCGCCGGCAGGCGAGGCCCTCGGCGACAAGCTCACCCGTATTGACGTAGCCGCTGTCCACTCGGGGATCCCCTAAGTGTGTTCCCGGCGACGGCCGGGACCCACGGCTCGACGGGCCCGGATGCGGATTAGTGGGTGCCAGCCTTCGCCGCGAACACAACTTTATAAACCGGCCGGACGCGAGCAGAACTTGTAAAGCGGCGATCTACATCGCAGGCCGGTCAAAAAAGCGGCTCCGGAGGGGGAGTTCCGGAGCCGCTAGCCGGCCGGCCGACAGGAACGGCCGGCTCGGAGGTTTGGGGGACAAACCTGTAAGGACAAACCCTACGCACGCAACTTCGTTCCGAATTGGGTCTTCGGTTTGCGGAAATTGCGGCGATTTCGTGATTAATCTTATCCGATCGGCCGCCGATCCTCGATGATTTTGCCGTCGTTGGGGAGGCTGCCCGCGGGCACCGGCGTGACCGTACCGCGCAGCTTGGTGACGGCCTGCACGGTTTCGGCGATGGCACTTTCCGCCTCGGTCGGTTCCATCAGCTCCACCAGCAGCGTCATCTGGTCGGCGCTCGCCGGCCGCTCGATCACCAGGCGCGCGCGGATGATC
>DASYZD010000210.1:0-17151 GCA_035946655.1 Allostellaceae bacterium
CGCGCGTCAATCACATGGCCGAAACCGACGCGGCGATCTCTGCATGGACCTCGACGCTTGGCAAAATGGAAGTCTTCGCGATCGCCAAGCGCATGCGCATCCCGCTGGCGCCGGTGCGCGAGGTCGACGAGGTCATGCACGACCCGCACATGCACCAGCGCGGCATGCTCGAATGGATCGAGCATGACGAAATAGGGCCTGTCGTCGTGCCGAATTCGCCGTTGCGCGTCCACGGTGCCGACAAGGTCGCAACCATGCCGAGCCCCAAGCTCGGCCAGCACAACGCCGAGATCTACGGCGGCTGGCTCGGCCTGTCGGTGGCGGAAATTACAGCGCTGCGGAAAGGCGGCGTTATATAGGCGGGAGGCCATGTCTACGCGAGACGAAAACAGCAGCTCGATGCTCCGTTGGATGGCTAAGCAGCGCGTGTTGCTCATAGCCGCGGCGCTGGTTATTTCAGTTTTATTTTATCTTCAATCTTCTGACCGACCGTCCAGCGCAAAAGCCGGCACAACTTGTTTACCAAAATATGGCGTGCAGATTTGCTATCCAGAAGCGTGGAAGACTCAAGAATCAGAAGAAAGGGTTCGCATTGAAAGCAAAGAAGGGGAAACATTCCCATTTTTATCGATGAACATTGAAATCAAGCACCCGATTTCGTCACCTGATCTCAATAGCAATATCACTGAAGCAAGCATTCTTAAATTCTTTGGATATGAGAATAAAAAATCTCTTGAAGATGTTACTGGTTATAAGCAATATGCATTTTCGATACCAAATAACTCCAAACGACACTATGCAAAGCTGTATATTATGGCGCAAGATAATGGCGCGCCCATGGCTCTTATAAACCCTGAAACAAAGAATCTCACATTCTCATATTGGAGAGCGCGCCTAACAGGGCTGTTTCCTACCGAAAACGGATTGCTCGGCGTCTCGTGTTATCTCATGTCGAGGGAGTCCGGTGAGGTGCCCACCCAGGCACGCGATTTCGCGAATTCACTGGCACGCGCGTGCGAGACGCTCATCGAGAAAGTGGACGAATCGTAAATTGACTTCCAGCCGAAGGAGCACAAAATGCCCTTGCTGTACGACAAACGCGGCCCGGTCGCGGTCTTGACCCTGTCGCGGCCGCAGGCGCGCAATGCCTGGGGCGAGGATTACAATGCGGCGCTGAAGGAGCTGTTGCCGCAGTTCGAGGACGATCCCGCGATCCGCTGCGTCGTCCTGACCGGCGACGAGGCCGGGGGCGCGTTCAGCGCCGGCGCCAACATCAAGGACCCGAAGACGCATACTAGCGCTTCGATCGCGGACGCGATCGAGGCCCTGCCCAAGCGGCGCCGCTTTCAGGCGATGAACCTGCTCTCCGATTTCGCCAAGCCGCTCGTCGCCGCGGTCAACGGCTATGCGATCGGGATCGGCTGCATCGTCACCTATTGCTGCGATCTGATCGTTGCTTCCGAGCGCGCCGAATGGCGGCTGACGCAGGTCTCGCTCGGCATCTTGCCGGCCCAGGGCGGCACGGTGCGCCTGGCGCGCTGGGTCGGGCGCGGCCAGGCGATGAAGCTGGCGCTGGGGTTCCCCTTGAAGGCCGAGGAAGCCTACCGGATCGGCCTTGCGCAATGGGTGGTGCCGCACGACCAGCTTATGGGACGTGCGATGGAGGTCGCCGAGCACCTCGCCCAATTGCCGCCATTGGCCGCACGGCTCGCCAAGGAGGCGGTCGCCTTCGGGCTCGACGGCTCGTTGCGCGAGGCGGCCAACGCCGATCTCTACCGCTTCATGGCGCTTGAATTGACCGAGGACAAAAAGGAAGCCCACCAGGCCTGGCGCGAGCGCCGCAAACCGGCGCTCAAGGGGCGATGAACGCCTCCTCCCGACCCCTGGCGCTGGTCACCGGTGCGTCCGGCGGCATCGGCGCGGCGCTGGCACGCGAACTGGCGCGGCATGGGCATGATCTGGTTCTCGCCGCCCGCAACCGGGCGCCGATGGAAGCGCTCGCCGCCGAGTTGCGCGAGGCGGGCGCCACGGCGACGGTGATCGCCGCCGATCTCAGTAAACCCGCCGCCGCCGCCGCCCTTGCCGACGACATCGCCGGCCGCGGCCTCGGAATCGAGGTTCTGATCAACAATGCCGGGCTCGGCGCGGCCGGGCGCTTTGATCGCAACGCCACGCAGCGCCTCGGCGAGATCCTCCAGGTCAACATCGTGGCGCTGACCGAGCTGACCCGGCTCCTCCTACCCGGGATGATCGCGCGCGGCCATGGCCGGGTCATGCTGGTTGCCTCGACCGCCGCCTTTCAGCCGGGCCCGCGGATGGCCGCCTATTTCGCCAGCAAGGCCTATGTGCTGAGCCTCGGCGAAGCCCTGGCGTATGAGCTGCGTGGCACTGGGGTCAGCGTGACGGTGCTGTGTCCGGGTGCGACCGCGACCGAATTCTTCGCCACCGCCGGGGCCGACCATTCGCTGATGGCGCGGCGGCTGCGCCGGATGATGCGCGCCGAGGATGTCGCCCGCATCGGCTATCGCGGGCTCGCCGCGGGACGCCGGGTTGTGATCGCCGGAACGATGAACCGCCTCCTCGCGCTGGTCGGCCGCTATGCGCCGCACCGGATCACCCTGCCGGCGACAGATCTCCTGATGTCGGGCGAGTGATCGCCTCGAGGCCTGGCCGATTTCGCGCCGGCGCCCTGCCGGCGTGCGCGGCGTGGGTCAGGGCGTAAGCGCCGAGCAGCGCCCCGTCCATCGGCTCGGCGAACAGATAGCCCTGGCCGAAACCACACCCGCTGGCGCAGAGGAAGTCGCGTTGCGCGGCGGTCACTATGCCTTCGGCGATGATCGCGGCATCACAAGTGCGGGCGATATTCAGCAATGTCCGAGCCCGCTGCTCTCCCTCGACAGTGCCGATCTGGGCGATGCACTCCGCATCGATCTTGACCGTGTCGGCCGGATAGTGCCGTAGGCTGTGGAGCTCGGAATAGCCGGCGCCAAAATCCTCGATGGCGATTTGAACGCCGAGTTCCTCCATCTCGGCGAGAACCGTGCGCGTGGCTTCGGGGTTTCGCGTGAACGCGGTCTCGCTGATCTCAAGCTTCAGGCGGTGCACTGCGAAACCGCCGTTACGGACTCCGCGCAGCGTCGCCAGCAGCGCCGAGGGATCGTCCAACTGCCGGGTCGAGAGGTTGACGCTGACCCAGTCGACAATGTCGCGACCATAAATCAGACGCCAGGATTCGAGCTGGCCAATCGCCTCGCGAATGACCCAACAGCCGACCTCGACGATCAGCGCGGTTTCTTCGAGCAGCGGCAGGAATGCTGTGGAGGGAACCAATCCCTCGCTCGGATGGTTCCAGCGCAACAGCGCTTCTGCGCCGACCAGCTTGTTGTCGCTGAGCCGCAGGATCGGCTGGTAGTGCAGCATAAATTCGCCGTTGTCGAACGCGCGGCTCAACTGATCGGCAAGCGAGTAGCGCCGCACTGCCTCTCGCGTCAGGGTCGGTTCCCAGGCGAGCACCTTGCTCGGCCCGAGCACCTTTGCCTGTCGGAGCGCGAGATCGAGATCGCGCAGGGCGTCGTCCGCTTGACGATGGGCCGGGGTGGTGGTGATGAAACCGACCCGGGCGGTCAACCGAAGTGACAGAGCGCCGATCGCGATCGGCGACTGGACGATGCGCGGAAGCCGGGCGGCGAACGCGTCCGCCTCTCCCGGCGCGAAGGCCGGGCGGCTGCAAATGATGCCAAATTCATCGGCCCCCAACCGGGCAACCATGTCCTTGCCGCGCGCGGCCACGCCCACCTGCCCCGAATCTCGCGATCTGGTGCCCGCAACCAGCCGCTCGGCGATGATCTTGAGCACCCGGTCCCCGGTCGCGAAACCATGGAGGGTGTTGATGGTTCGGAAGCGGTCGAGGTTGATCGCGAAGACGACGGCGGCGCGGCGTTCGGGATCCGGATCGGCGAGGACTTCGCCCAAGCGCCGGGCAAACTGATGCCGATCGGCGAGCCGGGTCAGCGGATCGCGAGCGGGCACCCGCTCCCGGGACCCTCGCCCCATGTCTTCCCGCAGGCCCACGATAACGCCGGCAATGTCGCCGTCAGGGTCGAGCGATGGCCGCGCGCTGAAGATAGCCGGCCACAGCGTGGTCGCCGCATCATCGCCAACCAGATGGTAATCCTCAACCACCTCGCCATTGAGGGCGTGCGATTGGACCGCTGCCAGCGCGTCACAGCCGGCCTTATACAATTCGCTGTGGCGCCGGCCGGCAAGCGGCGTGCGCGGGAGCCCGAAGGCGCCCAGCCACGACTTACTCGCGGCGACGTAGCGCAGATTCCGATCGAACAGTGCCACGGCGGCCGGCATATCGCCGACGAACTGGACCATCCAATCAACTGGGGTGTCGAACTCTGGGGTCATGCCTGATCTGCCGACGCCCGACGCCTCTCGCGGCGGATGCTAGCAGTGATTGGGCGCGATAGTTGTTAAGCGAGACTTAACCGTCAAGTAAGCCACAGACGGTTTTGCTACAAATGTTAGGTATTTTCTTTATGACCGATCGTAACGCATTGATTCTTAGGAAAAGTGTCGAGACCCATAGCACAAGGAAACACGGCAACCCGACCGCGAGCGCGCACGATCGGCGTTGCCGACGCGCCGGTTCCCAGCAGCGTCGCCGCGTTCTCTCGACCCGCCATCCCCTTTCCTACCCCCCTTTGCAGGGGGGGCGCTGCGGGCTACAGCTTCTCCAGCATCGCTTCGGCGCTCGAGACCGCGTATTCGCCCGGCTTCTCGACATTGAGCGCCTTGACGACACCGTTCTCGACCAGCATCGCGTAGCGCTGCGAACGGACGCCCATGCCTTCCTTGATGCGGTCGAGTTCGAGACCCATCGCCTTGGTGAACTCGCCGTTGCCGTCGCCGAGCATCATGATCTGGTCGGCCTGATGCTCCTTGCCCCACGCCCCCATCACGAAGGCGTCGTTGACCGCGACGCAGGCAATCGTGTCGACGCCCTTGGCCTTCAACGCAGCCGCGTTGCCGACATAGCTCGGCAGATGGCGCTGCGAGCAGGTCCGCGTATAGGCGCCGGGCACGGCGAACAGCACGACCTTCTTGCCGCCGAACAATTCGTCCGGGGTAATCTCCTTCGGCCCTTCTCCGGTCAGATGGCGCAAATTCACTGCCGGAACCTTGTCACCAACCTTGATCGTCATGTGGCTCTCCCTTCAGCTCTGTTCGATGTGGAATACCGCTTTCCCCGGGATCCGGCGGTCGCGCAGCAGTGGTCCGACCCGGGGAAGCTCGCGCCAGCCATGCTCGGCGATCCGTGGCCGCAGCGATCCGTCGGCCACCAGCCCGGCCAACAGCGCGAGATCAGGGGCGAAACGCTCCTCGGCCTCCGAGGTGAAGTAGTGGAACCCCTGAATTCGCGCGTTCTGGTGCTCGGCAAAGTCGCGGAAGGTGAAGGGCGTCGGTTCGCCCGAGGAATTGCCGAAAACGACGATCGTGCCGCGATGCGCGACCCGCTCGATCGCCGCCTTGAGGGAGGCGCCGCCGGCGGCTTCGAGGATAAGTTCGAAGCGGCCCTGCGCATCCTCGATTGCGGTGAGGGTCTCGGCGGCGCCGAGGCCGTCGAGCACGCGCCCGCGTTCAGCGCTGCCGACAATCGCGGTGACTCGCGCGCCCGAACGGGCGGCGAGCTGGACCGCGAGATTGCCGACCCCGCCGGCGGCGCCGGTGACGAGCACGCGCTTGCCCAATAAGGGCGCGCCGTGGCGCAGGCTCCTGAGCGCGGTCAGCCCGGCGACCGGCAAAGCCGCCGCCGCGGCGAACGAGACAGTGTCGGCAATCGGCGCCATCCGCTTGACCGGCACCGCAGCGCGCTCGGCCCAGCCTTCCCAGTCGCACAGCGCCACCACCCGCGTGCCGGCGGCAGGGCCGCTACCGTCAGCGGCAGCGCGCAACACGACCCCGGCGATATCCTGGCCGGGACGCCAGCCCTCGGGGCGCACCTGGAACAGGCGCAATTCGCCGCGATTGAGCGAGAAGGCGTGGACCGCGACCAGCGCCTCGTCCGGCCGCAGCTCAGGCTCGGCAACCTGTTGGATCGCGACCGGCTCGGGTCCGCCCGGCGTATTGACGATGGCGAGCATGGTAACGCCCTCTTTTCGTCATGGCCGGGCTCGACCCGGCCGTCCACGAAAACTTTCGGGAGATCCCCGGGTCAAGCCCGGGGATGACGATGCTCGGCCCTGCGGCCTCGCATCGTCAATTCAGCCGCAGATCGGTGATGTGCCTGGGGTCGGGCTTGAGTTCGCCCTTTTCGACGCGCAGCACGATGTCGGTGAGGATCGCGTTGGTCGGCGCCGGGATGCCGACCTCCTCGCCCTTCCTGACGACAAAGCCGTTCAAAAACGGGATCTCGGTGCGGCGGCCCTTGACCATGTCCTGCCCGGTGGAGGGGCGGTGCTCGCCGCCACCGCCTTGCGCTCCGGCCAGGCGATGCTCGTCGATCTCCTTCTGTGCCGCGGCATCGCCCTCGCCGGCGCGGGCGAGCGTCTCCGGATCCATGTGGCTGACTTCGTCAAACGTATAGCCCAAAGCCTGGCCGACGCGGATCGCCTCGCTGCCAAGGCGGTTCGAGAAGTGCCGCAAGGCGTCGTTCTTGACGACCTCGCGACCGATGAGGCCGGTGCAGGCCGAGAGCCCGTTGCCCATCACATTGGTGACGAGCTTCGACCAACGCTCGCCCCAGATGTTTTCGGTGACAAAGGCGCTGTCGGAATTGGCGAGGAGCCCGCAGACTTCCTTCGCCCGATCGGTGATGCGGCCATGCACCTCGCCGACGCGGAAGACGGTGTGCTTCGACCCCGATTTGCCGGCGGCGCGGCGGATCTGCCCCGGCGCGTGCAGTTCGACGGTGATCGAGCTGGCGACCGAGCCCAGCGTCTTGCCCCAGCCGACGATGCCAGCAATCGTCTCCTCGTTCATGCAGTTCTGCAGCGAGACGCAATACCCGTCGGGCGCGAGATACTGCTTGATCATCATCGTCGCCCAGGCGGTGTCGTAGGATTTCGTGCAGACAAAGGCAATGTCGAACGGCTTCTCTTTCGAGACATGCTGCAGTTCGGTGACGTGGAGCGCCCGCACCGGCACGGTGAACGGGTCAACTTCACGGATGTGGGTGATCGTCAGCCCATGCGCTTTCATGTGCTCGACATGCTCGGGCCAGAAATCGACAAAGGTCACGTCCTCGCCCGCCTGCACCATATGCGCGCCGGCATAGCCGCCGACCGCCCCGGTGCACACCACTGCAATCTTCTTGCCTGTCGCCATCAGCCTTCCTCCGCATTGGTCCGGCGCATGGTTCTCCAGCGGGCGCCGCCGTCTCACACCGCGATCCTAGTACGAGCCGCCCCGGTGGGGAAGCGATGCCCGGCCCGAATGACCGGTAAAACCGGGCATGGCTGCGTCGCGGCCGCCGAAAAGCCGATGCCGGGCCTCGACGCGCCGGCCGCGATCTGTGATCTATTTGCGGCGTTGGCATGGGATCACATGGCCTCTGATTCATCGAGCCGGCATGGCGGTGTGGCCGCGGGCGGCGACCGCGCCGCCGGGAGCAGAGTAAACCGCGCCGCGATCACCGCCTCGATCACCTGCGCAACGATCATGCAGGGGGTCGACACGACGATCACCAATGTCGCCCTGCCGCATATCCAGGGGTCGCTGTCGGCGTCGCAGGACCAGGTTGCCTGGGTGGTCACCTCCTACATCGTCGCCGCGGCGATCATGACGCCGTTGACCGGCTGGCTCGCCGGACGCTTCGGCATCAAATACGTGTTTCTGGTTTCGGTGATCGGGTTCACCCTCTCCTCAGCCTTGTGCGGGGCCGCCGCCAGCCTCACCCAACTGGTCCTCTACCGGCTGTTGCAAGGGGTCTGCGGCGCCGCGCTGGTGCCGCTATCGCAATCGGTGCTGTTCCAGACCAATCCGCCCGAGCGTCACGCCCGGGCGATGGCGATCTGGGGCACCGGCACGATGCTCGGTCCGATCATGGGGCCGGCGCTCGGCGGCTGGCTGACCGACAATTGGACCTGGCGCTGGGTGTTCTACATCAATCTGCCGGTCGGCGTGTTGTGCGCGCTCGGCATCCTCATTTTCATCCATGAGACCGGCCGCACCCAGCGCGAAGGGTTCGATTTTTTCGGCTTCGCGATGTTGAGCCTGGCGATCGGCGCAGTGCAGATGCTGCTCGACCGCGGCGAATTGAAAGACTGGTTCGGCTCCACCGAGATCTGGATCGAAGCGACGATCGCCGCACTCACGTTGTACCTGTTCATTGTCCATACGGCGACGGCGAGCGCGCGATCCTTCCTCGACCGCGACATGCTCAAGGACCCCAATCTGGTGGCCGGGGTCGTCCTGATGTTCTTCCTCGGGATCATCCTCAACGGCACAATGGTGCTGTTGCCGACGATGATGCAGGTGCTGTTGAACTATCCGGTCGTGACCGCCGGGTTCATCATCGCCCCGCGAGGCCTCGGGACGATGGTCGCCATGTTCGTGGTGGTTCGGGCTATCGGGCGCATCGACACGCGCCTTGTCATCCTCTCCGGCCTCCTCCTGGTCGCCGTGTCGCAGTGGCAGATGACCGGATTTTCGCTGACGATGGGGATGCAGCCGATCCTGGTGTCGGGCATATTGCAGGGCTTCGGGCTCGGCCTCGTGTTCACGCCGCTCTCGACGGTCACCTTTTCGACGCTGCCACGTCAGCTCCTGACGCAGGGAACCGCGCTCTTCAGCCTGACGCGCAACATCGGCGGCAGCTGCGGCGTCGCGATCGTCGAAGCGCTGCTGGCGGAAAACACCCAGGCGATCCATTCGCGGCTGGTCGAAAACTTGCGGCCCGACAATCCATTGGCGCAGGCGCCCTACCTCGCCGGTCGCTACAGCCTGTCGATCCCGTCCGGCGTCGCCGCCCTCAATGCCGAGGTGACGCGCCAGGCCCAGATGATCGCGTATATCGACGATTTCTACCTGATGGGGGTCGTCATCGTCGTATCGCTGCCGCTCATATTGCTGCTGCGCGGGCGTCGCCGGGTCACCGCAGAACCGGCCTTGGCAATCGAGTGAGGAGCGCTACGCCGGGAACCTTCTCCCGCATCGCGAGAGAGGGTTAATCCGGGCTACTCGGCGGCGGTCGCTTTCGCTTTGCCGAATTTCGGGTAGTCGGTGTCGTCGACAAAGGCGTCGGCGCCCTCGGTCGCCACCGGCTCGGCATAGTCGAGCGCACCCTGGATATTCTCGCCCCACACCTCGCGCGGCAGTTCGTAGAGTACCTCGACGCCGTAGCCGTTGGGATCGCTGATGTAGAGCGAGTGGGTCATCCCGTGATTGACCCGGCGGTGAAACTTGACGCCGTTCTGGCGCAGCCAGGCCAGTTGCTTCAGCCACGCTTCGCGGTTCGGCATCGTGATCGCGATATGGTTGATCGCCAGCGGCATGTCGAACATCGCCCAGTCCTCGGGCGGCTTCGGCAGGTTCGGGTTTTCGCACAGCGCGATGTCGTGGTGGTTCATCAGGCCGCCGTGGTTGCCGCTATAGAACTGCATCGGGCGGCGGCTCGACTTGCCGACCAGCTTGAAACCGAGGATCTCGGTCCAGAATTTGTGCGATTCCTCCATGTTGCGCACATTGATCACCAAGTGGTTGATCCCGCCCGGGGTCACCGCCTCGGTCGGGGCCTCGGGGGCAATCGGGGTGGTGCCGTCCGCCATGTTCATGTCTCCGCGATGAATTTGCGTTGTCGAAGATTATATGGCGACGCCGCCCCGTTTGCCAATCCGCCGCCTCGGCCCTTGTGCGCCCGGATTCCCGCTGTCGCTTGAATGTCGTATGGTGGTTCGATGAAGGAAATCCGCCTTAATGCGTTCGAGATGAACTGTGTCGGGCATCAGTCGCCGGGGTTGTGGGCACACCCGCGCGACCGCTCGGCGCATTATACCGATCTCGGCTATTGGACCGCTCTGGCGAAGACCCTGGAGCGCGGCCGGTTCGACGGGATCTTTCTCGCCGATGTCCTCGGGCTCTACGACGTCTATGGCGGCTCACCCGACGCGGCGCTGCGCCATGCCGTGCAGGTGCCGGTCAATGACCCCGTCCTCCTCATCCCGGCGATGGCGGCGGCAACGGAGCATCTCGGCTTTGGCGTCACCTGCACCCTCTCCTACGAGCCGCCCTACCCGCTCGCCCGGCGAATGTCGACGTTGGACCACCTGACGAACGGGCGGATCGGCTGGAACATCGTCACCGGATACCTCGACAGCGCCGCCGCCGGGATGGGGCTCGGGGTCCAGGCCCGCCACGACCAGCGCTACGAGATCGCCGATGAATACATGGCGGTCGTCTATAAGCTGTGGGAAGGCAGCTGGGAGGAGGGTGCCGCCCTGCACGATCGGGCGCGCCGCCTCTACGCCGACCCCGCGAAGGTCCACCGCGTCAAGCACGAGGGGGAGTTTTACCGGGTCGACGCGATTCACCTCAGCGAACCCTCGCCGCAGAGGACGCCAGTCCTCTACCAGGCCGGCGCCTCGCCCCGCGGGCGCGCCTTTGCCGCCGCGCACGCCGAATGCGTCTTCATCAACGGCCCCTCCCCGCAGGTCGTCGCCGCGCAAGTCGCCGATCTGCGCCGCCGCGCCACGGAGAATGGCCGCGACCCCGCCGACCTCTTGATCTTCACGCTAGCGACGGTGATTACCGGCCGCACCGCCAAGGAAGCGCACGCGAAGTACGCCGATTATCGCCGCTATGCCGATCCCGAGGCGGCGCTGACGCTGTTCTCGGGCTGGACCGGGGTCGATTTCTCGCGCTTCCGGCCCGAGGACGAGTTGCGGTACATCGAAACCGAGGCGATGCGCTCGGCGCTCGAATCGTTCACCTCGGCCGATCCCAACCGGGTATGGACCGTCAAGGAACTGGCAGAGCATGTCGCGATCGGCGGGCGGGGGCCGCTCTTTGTCGGCGCACCGCATGAGATCGCCGATACGCTCGCTCACTGGGTCGCGGCGACCGATGTCGACGGCTTCAACCTCGCCTACGCGGTGACCCCGGAAAGCTTCGAGGATTTTGTCGATCTCGTGGTCCCGGAACTGCAGCGCCGCGGCCTCTACAAACACGACTACCGTCAGGGCACGCTGCGCGAAAAGCTGTTCGGCCCCGGCCGCGCCCGCCTCGCCCCTCCCCACCCGGCGACAAAATATCGGGTCGGATAGGCTCAGCGGCCGAGGACGGCGCGGGCGGTCTGGTTGAAGAGGATCTTGCGCTCCTCCTCCGAAGGCGGGGCGGAGCGGCGCCATTCCTTGCCGAGATCGACGCCGCGCTTGACGGCCGGGCGGTCGCGCACCGCGGCCCGCCAGCGCGCGACATTGGGAAATTCGTCAAGCGCCTGGCCCAAGGGCCTTGCGATCAGTACCCACGGCCACGCCGCCATGTCGGCGATCGAATACTCGCCGACGATGAACTCCAGCCCCTCCAGCCGGCGCTCGAGGACCCCGAGGCAGCGATTGTATTCATCGGCATAGCGCTGGTGCGAATAGGGGTGCTCACCTTGCGCGTAGTTGACGAAATGAGAGAGCTGGCCGGCCATCGGCCCCAAATTGCCGACCTGCCAGAAGAGCCATTCGATGACCTGAGTGTGGGCGCGCTTGCTTGCCGGCATGAACTGTCCGCTGCGCTCGGCCAGATGCAAGAGGATGGCGCCGGATTCGAACACACTGACCGGCCCGTCCGGATCGTCGTGATCGACGATCGCCGGCATCCTGTTGTTCGGGCTGACCCTGAGGAACTCCGGCTTGAACTGGTCGCCCTTCCCGATATTGACCGGGACCACGCGGTATTGGAGCCCGCATTCCTCCAGCATGATGCTGATCTTCCACCCATTGGGCGTCGGCCAGTAATAGAAATCGATCATTCGCTCGCCTTTCCGCTGTCATTGCGAGGAGCCAGACGACGACGCAATCCCCACGAGGTTTCGTCGCTCCGTCCGCAATGACCGCTAATTATTCGCCGGTCGTACCGAGCGCACCCCGCGCTCGCAAATCGGCGATATCGGTCGTCGAATAGCCGGCTTCGCCGAGAATTTCGTCGGTGTGCTCGCCGAGCGCCGGCGCGGATCGCCGGATACTGGTCGGCGTCCCCGAGAAGCGCGCCGCGTTGCGGGCCTGGCGCAGCCTTCCCGCCTGCGGGTGCTCGACCTCTTCGACGATCCCCATCGCCTGGACATGCGGATGGTGGATGACTTCGCTACGGGTCAGCACCGGGGCGCATGGCACATCGGCCCGGGTCAGGCGCTCCAGCCATTCCGCCGAGGGCCGTCCGATCAGCACGTCCTGGGTCAATTGCAGGCGCGCCTCGACATTCTCCTGGCGCGCGGCCGGTGTCAGGAAGCGCTCGTCCTCCAGCCATTGCGGCTGTTCGAGCGCGCGCGCGAGACCCGCCCACTGGCGATTTGTCACCACGGCGGCGGTGATATAGCCGTCCGCCGTCTCGTAAATGAGGTCGGCCATGCTCGCCGCCTCCTGGCGCATCGGCTCGTCACTGATAAAGGTCTGGCTCG
Organism: Allostellaceae bacterium; assembly: GCA_035946655.1. Taxonomy (GTDB): domain Bacteria; phylum Pseudomonadota; class Alphaproteobacteria; order ATCC43930; family CGMCC-115725; genus DATARH01. The sequence continues at coordinate 12,611 of DASYZD010000210.1, forward strand.
CCATGTCGGAGGGCCACAGAAAGGCTATGACCGCTTCGAGCATCGAGAGGCGGACGTGCTGACCCTCCCCGGTGCGCTCGCGCGCCAGGAGCGCCGCGGTGATCGCCTGCGACGAAGTGATCGCGGTCAGCTTGTCGGGCAAAATGGTGCGCAGCATGCGCGGGCGCGCTTCGTCCGAGCCGGCCTGCACGGTGGCGAGCCCGGTAAACCCCTGGATCAGCGGGTCGTAGACGGGCCGCTCGGCATACGGCCCCATTTCGCCAAAGCCGCTGACCGAGACGTAGACGATATTGGGTGCGACCGCGCGGATCGCCGCTTCGCCGACGCCGAGCCGGTCGGCGACGCCGGGGCGGTAATTCTGCACAAATGCGTCCGCGGTCGCAGCCAGCCGCAACAGCGCCCGCAACGCCGCGGGGTCCTTCAAATTGAGGACGATCGAGCGCTTGTTGCGGTTGTTGTTGAGAAACGCGGCGGCGAACCCGCCGCGCCGGTTGGCCCCAGAGCGGGTGCTGTCGCCGTCGGGCGCCTCGACCTTGATCACATCGGCGCCCTGGTCGCCGAGGATCATCGTGCCGAGCGGCCCGGCGACGTTCGATGTCAGATCGACGATGCGAAAACCGTGCAAGGGACCGGGCATGCTATGGACCTTCCGGGTAAATGCCGACGCCGGGGACAGATTGCAGTATAACCCGTCGCAGGAACTAATCCCCCTTTCGCGTTCCCGGCGCAGGCCGGGCAGCCAACCTATTTGCGACGGGAGAGCGGCCGATGTTCAAGCGGATTGACCACGTTGAAATCGTCACCGACCAGCCGGAGCGGACGGCGGCGTTCTATACCGGGGTCTTGGGCTTTCGGGTGAAGGCGCAGGACCGCATCGAGCGGCCGGGCTCCGCCCTCAGCCTCACCTATCTCGATCTCGGCGGGACCACGGTCGAACTGATCGCCTATGAAGGGGGCGCCGTCGATCCGGCGCCACAGACGGAGCATCTCGGCTACCGCATGATCGCGCTCGAGGTCGACGACATGGAAAAGACCGCCGCCTATCTGAAAGAGAAGGGCGTCGATATAGTCTGGGGCCCGGTCGTCCGCCCGACCTATGCGCGGGCCGAGATCTGCGACCCCAACGGCTACCGCATCGAACTGCGGCAGTGGTTTTAGCGAGGCCGGTTGCGGCGAGCGCCCTCGGCGTGCGATCCTCGCGCCATTCACAGCCCCGAAGGGAGGAAATCATGGCGAAATACACGCTGGTCAGCTTCAAGACCTGCCCCTGGGTGCAGCGCTCGGCGATTGCGCTGCGCGAGAAGGGTGCCCCGTTCGAGTTCCGCCACATCGAAAGCGACAACCGGCCCGACTGGTTCCTCGCGATCTCGCCGCACAAGAAGGTGCCGGTCTTGACGATCGACGACAAGGTGACCCTCTTCGAATCGAACGCGATCAACGAATACCTCGACGAGATGGTCGCGCCGCGGCTACATCCCGAGGACCCGATCCAGCGCGCCATCAACCGCGCCTGGACCGATTACGTCCCGACCTTCGCCTCCAACGTCACCGGCTGTGCCTATGCCGCGACCAAGGAAGCTTACGACGCGGCGATCGCCAAGATCCCCGACACCTTCGAGCGGATCGAGAAGGCATTGGAAAAGCAGGGCAGCGGGCCGTTCTTCAACGGCGCCCGGTATTCGCTCGTCGACTCCGCCTATGCGCCGTTCCTGCAGCGCTACGTCTTCCTCGACCACATCAAGAAGATCGGCATCATGGAGAAGTATCCGCGGCTGAAGGCGTGGACCGACGCGCTGATGGCGCGGCCCTCGACCCACTCGTTCCCGCCCGCGGAATTCGAGGCGATGTACCGCGAGGGCCTGCGCAAGCGCGGCAGCTATCTCTCCCAATTCGTCGAAGCCCCGCGCGCCGCTGCGGAGTAGCTCAGACCGGATCCCGGTACAGGCCGGGATCCATGCCTTCACGGACTCAGTGGTGAAAATGGGTCCCTGCCTGCGCAGGGACCTATTTTTATTCCGCCGCGGCCTGGCGCGCGCCGAGGTGCTTCAAACAGCGGTCGACCCAGAGCTTGGTCAGCTTTTCCTGGGCACCGTTCTGCGAAAGGCGGCGGCGCAGCGTCGGGAAATCGACGCCGTCCATTTCCTGGTCCTGGTTGAAGCAGGAGAAGACGATCGTCTCGGTGCCGCTCGCCGGATCGTAGTGGCGTTGCAGGCACTGCGCGCAGATCTCCTTCATCATGCATTGCATCGGCGAGTTGATCGAGGCGATCGCCCGGTGCCCCGGGCGGAAATAGCGCTTCAAGGCGGCGCGGCGGGCTTCGGCGACCGCCGCCATCATGCCGTCCGAGCCGATCGCGATGATGCGGTCGACGGAGGGCAGCGGGATCGGGGCAGGTCCCAGCGCGCCCTCGCCAAAGGCCTCGATCGCGGCGACGATATTGCCGACAAACGCGCGGTCCTGCGCCCGGCCCGGCGCGAAGCCCGGCGCCTCGTCGCAGCACCACACGACACTGTCGGCGGCGCGCTCGATATCGGCCACTCGGTAGCGGTCCTCGAGCGCCTTGTAACCGGCGAAATAGAGGACGCGCGACCCGGCCGCCCGGAACGCCGCGCCGATCGAGAAGAGGACGGCATTGCCGAGCCCGCCGCCGACCAGGAGCACAGTTTCGCCCGCCGGCGTTTCGGTCGGGGTCCCGGTCGGCCCCATCAGAATGACGGGCTCGCCTGGTTTCAGGAACGCGCAGAGGTCGGAGGACCCGCCCATTTCGAGGACGATTGTCGAGAGGAGGCCCGCTTCGCGGTCGATCCAGGCCCCGGTCAGCGCGAGGCCCTCCATCGCCAGCGTCGTGCCGTCGACCCGCTGCGCATGGCTCGCGTAATTCTGCAGGCGATAGAACTGCCCGGGCCGGAAGGCGCGCGCCGCGATCGGCGCCTTGACGACGATTTCGACGATCTTTCGGGTCAGCCGCAGGACAGCGTGCACCCGCGGGCGCAGTTCGTCGTCGAGCCGGGCTTTGAGCGCGGCCGGCTCCGGCGCCCCGGGCCGACGCCGCGCCAGCATGCGGCTGATCACCGGATAGCCCTGCTTGGCGCCGCCCATGGCCTTGACGACGTTGCCGGCAAAGCTCGGATGCAGATCGCCCCAGAAGCTTACCGCGCGCCCGTCGGCCACGAAGCTCATCAGCACCTGCACTGCATCCGGCTTGGCGACCCGCGCGGGCGTCGCCGGCTGGCCCCTCTCGTCGAGTGCACGAAAATAGCGGCCGTCGAGCGCGACATGCTCGGGATCCTCGCGAGCCAGGACGGTGTTGGGCTGGGTCCCGGCGGCAACGAGGATCGTGCGCGCCGGGAGGACGACGTCCTCCCCCGCGTGCTGATCGGGATCGGGGCGATGGCCGCCGATCTCCGGCGCGGCGTGGCGGGTCATCCGCAACGCCGCCGCCTGGTCGAATAGATCGACCTCGACCGCCACCGGGGTCAGCATCTCGGCGAAGCGGATCCCCTCCTCCATCGCCTTCGCCACCTCCTCGTGGTTGAGGGTGTAGGAGGGCGCGTCGATAAGACGCCGGCGATAGGCGATCGTGACGCCGCCCCAGCCATCGATCAGCTTGGCGAGATGCGGCGCGCGGCCCTCGCGCGCGGCCCGATCGCGCTCGGCGCGGATCGCGCGGGCATGGGCAATGAACTCTTCAGCCGCCTCGCGTTCGGCCCCGCTCCATTCGGCGCGCACCGGCTCGCCGCCGCGCTCGGCGACCAGCGTCTCGTAGCGCGAGAGGAACTTCTCGACCTGCAGCGGGTAATAGGCGAGGGCCTCGGTCGCGGTATCGATCGCGGTCAGCCCGCCTCCGATCACAACGACCGGCAGACGCACGGTCAGGTTGGCGATGCTGTCCGATTTGGCGGCGCCGGTCAGCTGCAAGGCCATCAGGAAATCGGAGGCCTGGCGGACACCGGGGACGAGCCCGTTCTGCATCGGGATGACGGTCGGGCGGCCGGCGCCGGCGCACAGCGCGATATGGTCGAAGCCGAGGGCGAAGGCGTCCGCGATCGTCAGCGTGCCGCCGAAACGCACCCCGCCATACATCGAGAACGCCGCGCGGCGCTCCAATAAAAGCCGGATCAATTTAAGGAAATTCTTGTCCCAGCGCACCGTGATGCCGTATTCGGCGACCCCACCAAACCCGGCCATCATGCGCTCGTCGAGCCGCTCGTAGAGCTGCGCGACATCGCGCACTGGCGCGAACGGGACGCGCTCGCCACCGATCGCGACGCCGGAAATCTCAGGGATGAGCGGCTCGATCTTCAGCCCGTCGATTCCCGCGACGAAATGCCCGTCATTGACCAGGTGATGCGCCAGGTTGAACCCGGCCGGCCCAAGCCCGACAACCAGCACCTTGTAGCCCGATGGGGGCCTGGGCAGCGGCCGGCGCAGATCGAGCGGGTTCCAGCGCGTCAGGAGGCTGTAGATCTCGAACCCCCAAGGCAGCCCCAGCACGTCTTTCAAGGTGCGGGTCTCGATCTGCGGGATATCGACCGGGTCCT
>DASYZD010000211.1:0-7792 GCA_035946655.1 Allostellaceae bacterium
GGACGATCGGGTGCATCCCGGGCACGCTCGCAAGATGGCCGCGAAGATGGCGGCGATGGGCCTTCCGTTCCTTTATTACGAGAATGTCGATGGCGGCCATTCCGCCGCCGCCAACCTCGCCGAGCGCGCTCGCCGCAACGCACTCGAATTCACCTATCTGACCGAGAAGCTGATGGATTGAGACTATCCTAGAGGAGGGCGAACGATGGCAGGCTTCGACGGGTTGAGCATTCTGATCACCGGCGCGGCTACCGGACTGGGCGCCGCTACCGCTGTCGGGGTCGCCAATCAGGGCGCGCGGGTGATTATCGCCTATGGATCGAGCCGCACCGAAGCGGAAGCAACCGCCGATGCCTGCCGCCGCGCAGGCGCCGAGGTGCGGGTTGTACAAGGTAATGTTGCCGACGACGCCGACTGCCGGCGAATAGCCGCGGCGGCCGCCAGTTGGGGGCGGCTAGATGCTTTAATCAACTGTGCGGGTGCCACCAAGCATGTTCCACACGGCGACCTCGACGGGCTGTCGGCCGACGATTTCTACTTCTTGTTTGGCGTCAATACGGTGGGTCCGTTTCAGATGGTCCGCGCGACCCGCTCGCTGTTAGAGGAAGGGGCCCGCGCCTCGGGTCGCGCGTCGTCGGTCGTCAGCGTGTCATCCGCCAGTGTCTTCGACGGCCGCGGCTCGTCGATTGCCTACACGGCCAGCAAGGCGGCGCTGCACAGCATGACGCTGTCGCTGGCGCGCGCGCTCGGGCCACTGATCCGCGTCAACGCGGTTTGTCCCGGCTACATCGACACGCCGTGGTGGTCGAAGCGAGGGCAGGACACGGCCGACAAGCTGCGCGAGATGGTGCGCACCACGGTGCCGTTGCAGATCGCGTCAACGGCGGAAGACGTCGCCGAGGTGGTTATATTCCTAGCCGGCCCGGCATCGCGAAACATAACCGGCGAGATCACCGTGGCCGATGCGGGCTGGCTCCTGGTGGCTCAATAGCGCCCGGCGCAACGCGCTCGAATTCACCTATCTGACCGAGAAGCTGATGGATTGACGATTGCCGATTGTCATCGCGAGCGCAGCAAAGCAATCTCCTGCCCAATGAGTTTTGTTCAACGAGGTTGCTTCCTCGCTCTGCTCCTCGCAATGACGCCGCCTCTTGCGAAAGGGACCCCCCGATGATCGACAAATTCATGACCGTCTATGCCGGCCATATCGACCTGCCCGACCATGGCCAGAACGCGACCCCGGCCAACGACCGGCGCTATACAAACGACCAGCTGGTCGGCGTCTTCGCCAAGACCGAGGCGATCGCCAAGGTGATGGACGATTACGGCTGGGACACGCTGTGGATGGCCGAGCATCACTTCCAGCACGAGGGCTACGAGTGCCTGCCGAACATCCTGATGCTGGCGGTGCACTTGGCGCATTTGACGAAGAGGCTAAAGATCGGCTGCGGCTTCAACATTGCGCCGATGTGGCACCCGCTGCGCCTGGCCGAGGATTACGCCGTCGCCGATATCCTGACCAAGGGGCGCACGGTGTTCGGGGTCGGACGCGGTTACCACACCCGCGAGGTCGAGACGCTCGGCGGCCCGATGCTCGACCAGGACGCCAACCGCGAAGTCTTCGAGGAGGCGGTCGAGATCATCTTCAAGGCGTTCAACAACGAGAGTTTCTCGCACGAGGGCAAGCACTGGACGGTGCCAGCGCGGGTGCCCTACCGCGGCTACGACCTGAAGGAGCTGAGCCTGGTGCCGCGGCCGCTCCGCCTCCCGGTCGAATGCTGGCAGCCGATCGTCAGCGCCTCGACCCGCGGCATCGAGTTCATGCTGAAGCACGGCATCAAGGGGATGGTCGGCGGCGGCGCGGCGACGACCTCGGAAGGGCCGATCGCGGCCTACCAGCGGGTCGCGGCGGCGCATGGCCGCAACCTTAAGCTCGGCGAGGACCTCGCGATCAACGTCACGATCTTTCTCGGCAAGTCGCGCGAAGCGGCGATCCGCGAAATGGTGCCGTATTACGAAGAGCAGGTGAAGATGTTCGCGCCCTTAGGCTTTGTGCCCGGCATCACCCCGGAACAGATGGACGCGGCCGCCAAACGCGGCGGCTGGGATGCCGCCGGGGTCCCGACCGTCGACAATTACCTGAAGCTGGGATCATGGTTCGCCGGCACGCCGGACGACCTCGTCACCCATCTGAAAACCCTGGAAGAGCGCTTTCCGGGCATGCAGCACGTCAACCTGTCGCCGCCCTTAACGACGCCGACCGAACAGATCGTCGAGCAGTACCGCATCGTCGGCGAGCAGGTCATACCGCATTTCCGTTCGCGCTCGGCGATGCCTGCCGCGGCGAAATAGCCCCACCGTCGTCCCGGCGAAAGCCGGGATCCACTTCCGCCATGGATGCCGGCGTTCGCCGGTATGACGGAACGTTGATGCAGCGGTCAAATCGCCTCGGCGCGGGCGGCGAGCGCGATGCCGATCAGGGCGATGCCGCCCCACACGAGGTCGATCCCGACGAGGAGGCCGAGCGCCCAGATCAGCGTTCCGGGCAAACCGGAGATGATGATCGCCGCCAGCACCAGGTCCATGACGCCGCCGACCATCATCCACTCCCATCGCCCGGAGAGTTCGCGGCGGTGTTCGAGCGCGAGGATGATGGTGAGGATGCCGTCGACGATGAAAAAGGCGATCAGCACATAGGTCAGCGTCGCCAGGCCCTGCCACGGGAGCCACAAGATCGCGCCGCCGGCGACCACCGCAACGATGGCCGAGAGGATCGACCAGCCGAACCCCGGAGCATGACGCGCGCGCAGGGTCGAGCCGAGGCCGACCGCGCCGCCGAGGAGGAACAGCCATCCCAGGATAATCGTCGTCGCCAGCCCGGCCAAGGGCGGGGCGATAATCGCGATCAGCCCGAAGACGACGAGGACGATCCCCTCGACCAGGAACATGCGCCAGTGGTCGTGGATCGCCTTGGTGACCGCGGCGGAAATCTCCGCGGGGCTGGGTGGCTGGTCGGTCGGCATCGTGGCCTCCCCGAAGCAGAAATCACCGCGGCGACGTTGCCGGGAGGCGGCGCCGCTCAGAATGGCGGCGGGCCGACGACTTCCCGGCCATGCCGGTCGGCGATCTCTGCAAAGTCCCCGGTCGGACGGCCCGTGATCTCCTCAAATGCTTTACCTGCCCTGCCCGGCGTGTAGAGGAACAGCACCCGCCCCGGTTCGGCGCCGGTGCTTTTCCAGGCGTGCGGCACATCGCGCGGCATGAAGGCGCAGGTGCCGGGCCCGCCGACCGTGATCTGCTCGCCGATTTTGAAGGTGATTTCGCCGCTGAGGACGTAGGCAATCTCGTCACTGTGGTGGTGAATGTGGAAATTGGTCACGGTCCCGACCGGGGCCACCTCCTCGAACATCATCACGCTTTCTTGCGTCTCGGCATTTTGCAATTTCAGCGTCGCCGAGCGGCCCGGAGCCATCTTCCATACCGGCCCCTGCCCTGGCAGCTTTACGATCCCGTTCGCGTCCATCGCCGTTCCCTCCCTTCCGGTCGTTGCAGCTGGAAGGCCCCTTTCGCCGCGCGATGCGGGGCCTTCCAGCGTCCTATCGGCTCAACCCTACCCGTGGCTGGCCTGGTAGCGCGAGTTGCGCAGAACGCGGCCGGGCAGGTTGCCGGTGTGCTCGCCTTCCTTCATCAGCATGCTCCCATTGACGAAGGTGGCGTAGATCCCCTGCGCCGGCTCCTTGAAGCGCCAGCCGCCGGCCGGGAAGTCGTGCACGACATATTCGGGGAGCGGTTTCACGGTGTCGGGGTCGAAGATCGTGATGTCGGCGGTCATGCCGGGGCGCAACAGACCGCGGTCATAAAGGCCGAAGGTCGAAGCCGAGTCGAAGGTCAGCCGCCGCACCGCCTGTTCGAGGGTCATCACGCCCTTCTCGCGCACCCATTCGCCGAGGAGCCGGGTCGAGAAGCCGTAGCCGCCGTGGAACTGGACGTGAGCGCCGCCGTCCGACAGGCCGATGAGGGCGTTCGGATAGTTGAGGATCGCCTTCATCGCATCGACGTCGATGTTGTTCTCGGCCTGCATGAAGGTGGTTTCGAGCTTTTCTTCGACCACGAGGTCGAGGAAGCCGTCGATGATCCCCTTGTTCTGCGCCTGGGCGATCTGGTTGATCGTCTTACCCTTCATCCAGGCGTTCTTGGCGAGCTTGGGGTCTTCGACCCAGATGTAATTGTACCATTCGCGCGCGATCGTGTTGCCGGGGATCTCGACCTTCCACTCGACCATCTCTTCGTGGAGCTTCTTGCGCACCGCCGGATCGGCATAGGCGCGCATCTTCTCCTCATCCGATTTCAACAGGATCGGATGCCAGGTCGGCGAGCCGCGGAAGGCTTGCGTGTTCTTCATGTTGAAGGTCTGCGTCGTCGTGTTCGGCGAGCACAGCGGATAGGCGCGGATGCCCTGCTTTGAAGTTTCATCGACCCGCGCCATGTGCTTTTGCCACTCGCCGGGGCGGCGCACGCTCTGCCCGAGATTGTTGTAGACGACAGGGCGCCCGGTCGCTTCCGAGAGGCGGGCCATCAGCCCGTTATCCATCTCGGCATCGCGCCCGCCGCCCGATTGGATGATGCCGGTGCCCATCTCGCGCAACACATCGGCGAGCGCGAAAATCTCCTTTTCATCGGCCCAAAGCGCGGGGATGTGGACGCCCTGCGGGTCGTAATGCCCCTTGTTGCGCGACACCGAGAGACCGAGCGCGCCGCCTTCCATGCTGTCGCGCACAACCTCTTGCATCTGCTTCAATTCGGCATCGGTGGCGGCGCGCTTCTGGCATTCGTCGCCCATCACGTAATAGCGCACCGCCGTGTGGCCGACCAAGGTGCCGACATTGACGCCGAGGTTACGGTCGAGCCGATCCATGTATTGCGGGAAGGTTTCCCAATCGACCTCAATCGTGTTCAAGACCTCCATCGGGATCGCTTCGACATAGGAGAGGAACTCGGCCATCCGGGTCGCGCTGCCGCGGCGCACCGGCGCCAGAGACAACGAGCAATTGCCGATGACGACCGAGGTCGCGCCGTGGTCGCAGGAGAACGAGCAGAGCGGATCCCAGGTGACCTGCGCGTCATAATGGCAGTGATTGTCGATAAAGCCGGGGGCGATGACCTGGCCGCCGGCGTCGACCGTCTGGCCGGCCGCGCCCGAGAGTTTGCCGAGCTCGGCGATCTTGCCACCCTTGACCGCAACGTCGCCATGAAATGACGGCATCCCGGAGCCATCGACAATCCGGCCATTCTTGATCAGCAGGTCATACGCCATCTGTGCCCTCCTCGATCGCTGCGTGCGAGATGTTGCCGCATGGCGCTGACTATAGCGCAGGAATGCCGCGGATCGCGCCGAAATCTGTGCGCGGTGGCCATGCACCGGACCGATGTCCGGTGATGGCTTTGGGTAGGCATGCGGCCGGTCAAGTTGACAACCTCGCTCGGTCCACCACAATCGTCCCCGGAAAATGCCCGGGATGACCCCGGGCATATCTCTCGGAGGGGACGGCGCCATGGCGGCAGGCGGGCTCGCGCGCGGACCGGGCGAGATGATGGGCAATGCCGGTCCCGGCATGCTGGACGGCGTGCGGGTGATCGAGGTCGCCGACGAGCGCGCCGAATATACCGGGCTCCTGCTCGCCGGCCTCGGCGCCGAGGTCATCAAGATCGAACCCCCGGAAGGCAACGCGACCCGCCGGATCGGCCCGTTCTTCGAGGATCAACCGGGGCTCGAGCGCTCGCTGTTTTTCTGGAACTACAACCGCAACAAGAAATCGGTCGCGCTCGACCTGCGCGAGGAGCCGGCACGCGAGGACCTGCTCCGCCTCATCGGCGGCGCCGATATTCTGCTGGATGCGAGCTGCGACGCCCTCAACACCGTGCTCGGGCTCGACCGCGCCCAACTCGGCCAGCGGTTTCCGAGGCTGGTCCGCGCGCGGATGACGCCGTTCGGCGACGACGGGCCATGGGCCGATTTCAAGAGCTCGGATTTGATCCATCTCGCATTGGGCGGGGTGATGATGAATTGCGGCTACGACCCCGACCCTGCTTTCGAATACGACACTCCGCCGATCGCGCCGCAGATCTGGCACGCCTATCACATCGCCGGCGAGCAACTGGCGACCGGGATCATCGCCGCCCTCATCCACCGCCACCGGAGTGGAGAGGGCCAGGACGTCTCGGTCGCGGTGCACGAGGCGGTGTCGAAGAACCCCGAGCAGGACATCATGTATTGGGTGATGCGGCGGGTGCCGTTGTGGCGGCTGACCAACCGCCACGCCGCCGAGACGCCGAACCATTCGCCGGGCATCTGCCATACCAAGGACGGGCGCTGGTACATCACCCACGGGATGGGCGCGCGCGACCTGAAGAACCTGATACCGTTATTGGCGAAATACGGCATGGCGGCCGATCTCCAGCCGCCGCCGCCCGATGCCGATCTGAAGGCGCGCCAGGTGCCGGGCACCGCGGCGGGCGACGCGGCCCGCTCGCACATGCTCGATGTGGTGCAGCGCTTTGTCCGGGCCTGGACCTACGCCGACATGCCGTGGCTCGAGGCGCAGCATTCCGGGCTCCTGTGGGCGCCGCTGCGCAAGCCGCACGAGAACGCGCAGGACGAACACTGGCTGACGCGCAAGAGCTTTGCCGATGTCGAGCACCCCGAACTCGGCCGCAGCTTTCGCTATCCAACCTCGAAGTGGCTCAGCAGCAGGACCAGCTGGCAGGTCGGCCGGCGCGCGCCGCTGCTGGGCGAAGACACCGCCGCGGTTCTGGCTGAAGCTGCCCGCCGCCCGAGCGTCCCGGCCGAGCCCCGCCCTGTCGCCAACCCGCGCTTGTCGGCGATGCACAACAAGCCCTTCCCGTTGCAGGGGGTGAAGATCCTCGATTTCGCCTGGTTCCTCGCCTCGGCCGGCGGCACCCGCTTTCTCGCCGCTATGGGCGCTGAAAGCTACAAGGTCGAATGGAAGGACAATCCCGATACCCGCCTCGCGGCGATGGCGCCGGTTGGCGGGCGCGCGGCGCGCGATGCCGCTACCGGCCCGCTGCCCGGGGTGCGCGACCCCGACATGGGCGGGCAGTTCAACAACAAGAATGCCGGCAAGCGCGGTATCTCGTTGAATATTCGCCATCCCAAGGGATTGCAGATCGCCAAGGACCTGGTGCGCATCTGCGACGTTGTCGCCGAGGGGTTTTCGCCCGGCGTTTTGCAGCGCCTCGGGCTCGGCTACGATGTGCTCAAATCGATCCGGCCCGATGTCATCTACATCCAGCAATCGGGCATGGGTGCACACGGCAAATACGGGCGGATGCGGACGGTCGGTCCGGTCGCCGCCGCCTTTGGCGGCCAGGGCGAAATGTCGGGCCTGCCCGAGCCGGCGATGCCGGTCGGCTGGGGCTATTCCTATCTCGACTGGATGGGCGCTTACGGCTATGCGCTGGCCCTCCTCGGCGCCCTCTATCACCGCGAGCGCACCGGCGAAGGTCAATGGATCGACGCTTCGCAATGCGAATCGGGGTTGTTCCTGACCGGCGCGACGATCCTCGACTGGTCGGCCAACGAGCGGGTCTTCCGCCGCTATGGCAATCGCTCGCCCTACAAACCGGCCGCGCCGCACGGGGCGTATCGCTGCGCGGGCCACGACCGGTGGATCGCCATCGCCTGCTTTAGCGATGCCGAATGGCGCACCCTGGCACAGGTCGCCGAGAGGGGCGCGTGGCTCGAGGACCGGCGTTTCGCCACGCTCGAGCACCG
>DASYZD010000212.1:0-16933 GCA_035946655.1 Allostellaceae bacterium
CTCGCTGACTTCGCCCACGCGCGCATCCGGCAGATCGCGCAGCAGGTTCGCAGGCGCTATCACGCCGCTGCCAGCGCGCCCGCCACCGCCCGCCGCCATCCGGCGTGGCGCTCCTCGCGTTCAGATGCGGCCATCGCCGGCAGAAACGTGTGCGCCGCCGACCATCGCGCCATCATCGCTGGCGGCGCCGGGCAGAGGCCGCGGGCGAGCCCGGCGACATAGGCCGCACCCCACGCGGTCGTCTCGAGCGAGGCCGGCCGCTCGACCCGGACGGCCAAGATGTCGGCGAGGAATTGCATCGTCCACTCGCTAGCCGCCATGCCGCCATCGACGCGGATCGTGTTGATTCGGAGCCGGCAATCGGCGGTCATCGCTTCGATCAAGTCGCGGGTCTGATAGCCAACCGCTTCAAGGGTGGCGCGAGCGATCTCGTTGAGGCCGCATTCCGCGGTGAGGCCACAGAGCGTCCCGCGCGCGGCCGGTGCCCAGTGGGGCGCGCCGAGACCGGCGAAGGCCGGCACGAAATAGACGCGCTGGCGGGGGTCGGCGCGCTCGGCCAGGGTCTGCGTCTCCGCAGCCGTCGCGACGGCACGGAGCCGGTCGCGCAGCCATTGCACCGCGGCGCCGGCGATGAAGATCGAACCTTCGAGCGCGTAGGCGGTCTCGCCCTGGAGCCGGTAGGCCACCGTCGTCAGCAATTTGTGGCGCGAGGGGGCGGGTTCGGCGCCGGTGTTGAGGAGCGCGAAAGCGCCGGTGCCGTAGGTCGATTTGACCATGCCGGGGCGGAAGCAGGCCTGGCCGATCAGCGCCGCCTGCTGGTCGCCGGCCACCCCGGCGATCGGGACCCTGTCGCCGAAGAGGCCGGCATCGGTCGAGGCGAAATCGCCGTCGGTATCGCGGATTTGGGGCAGCAGTGCGCGCGGAATGGCGAAGGCGGCGAGGAGGTCGTCGTCCCAGGCGAGGCGCTTCAAATCGAACAGCATCGTCCGCGCGGCGTTGGTGACGTCGGTGGCGTGCAGCGACCCGCCGGTCAGCCGCCACAGGAGGAAACTGTCGATGGTGCCGAAGAGGATGTCGCCGGCGCGGGCGCGTTCGGCAAGGCCGGGCACGGCGTCGAGCAGCCAGCTTATCTTCGAGGCGGAGAAATAGGGGTCGATGACGAGCCCGGTCCGCGCGGCGACTCGATCGACAAGACCAGCGGCGCGCCAGCCTTCGCAAATTTCGGCGGTGCGGCGGTCCTGCCAAACGATCGCGTTGTAGACCGGGCGGCCGCTGGCGCGCTCCCACAGCACCGTCGTTTCGCGCTGGTTGGTGATGCCGATCGCGGCAATCGGGTGACCCTCGGCGGCCTCGATCGCCTCACGGCAGGTCGCCACCACCGCCTGCCAGATTTCCTCCGGGTCGTGCTCGACCCAGCCGGGCCGCGGATAGATCTGGCGCAACGCGATGCGCGCGGTATGGCGCACCGCACCCGCGGCGTCGAACAGGATCGCCCGGGTGCTGGTCGTCCCCTGGTCGATCGCCAACAGGTAATCCGGCCCGCTCATCTCCCCGTCACACCCATAAATTGGTCATTCCCGCGAAAGCGGGAATCCAGGAGGGGCAAAGGATTTCAGCGGGTTGCCCTGGCCCCCCGCTTGCGCGGGGGTGACGATAGATCATTGAGGCGACGAACTTCACGTTGAGTCGGGCCTCAATAGAGGACGACGCTGCGGATCGACTCGCCCTTGTGCATCAACTCAAAGCCCTGGTTGATGTCGTCGAGTGCGAGCTTGTGGGTGATCAGTTCGTCGATCCTGATCTTCTTTTCCATGTACCAGTCGACGATCTTCGGCACATCGCTGCGGCCGCGCGCGCCGCCGAAGGCGGTGCCCTTCCACACCCGGCCGGTCACCAGCTGGAATGGCCGCGTGCTGATCTCCTGGCCGGAGGCGGCGACCCCGATGATGGTGCTCACCCCCCAGCCGCGGTGCGTGCATTCCAACGCCTGGCGCATCGTCGCCACATTGCCGATGCATTCGAAACTGTAATCCGCCCCGCCCTTGGTGAGGTCAACCAGATAGGGCACGAGGTCGCCGGCAACCTCGCTCGGGTTGACGAAATGGGTCATGCCGAAAGCTTCGGCCAATTCCCGGCGACGCGGGTTGATGTCGACCCCGACGATCATGTCGGCGCCGACCAACCGGGCGCCCTGCACGACATTGAGGCCGATGCCGCCAAGCCCGAACACAACGACCCGGGCGCCGGGTTCGACCTTGGCGGTGTTGATGACGGCGCCCAACCCGGTCGTCACGCCGCAGCCGATGTAGCAGACCTTGTCGAACGGCGCGTCCTCGCGGATCTTCGCCACCGCGATCTCGGGCAGAACGGTGAAATTGGCGAAGGTCGAGGTGCCCATGTAGTGGTGGATCACCTCGCCGCCGAGCGCGAACCGGCTGGTGCCGTCGGGCATCACGCCCCTCCCCTGCGTCGCGCGGATCGCGGTGCACAGATTGGTCTTGCGCGACAGGCAGGATTCGCACTGCCGGCATTCGGGCGTATAGAGCGGGATGACGTGGTCGCCCTTTTTGAGGCTCATAACCCCGGGCCCGACCTCGACGACGATGCCGGCCCCCTCGTGCCCGAGGATCGCCGGGAAAATGCCTTCGGGATCGGCGCCCGACAATGTGTAGGCGTCGGTGTGGCAAATACCGGTCGCTTTCACTTCAACGAGCACCTCGCCCGCCTTCGGACCATCGAGCCGCACCGTCTCGATCGTCAATGGCTGGCCCGGCAGATGGGCGACGGCAGCGCGCGTTTCCATTCCCTCAGCCCTCCGGCAATACGGTGTAGAGATGAACCTGCTCGGGCAGACCGCGCAGCGCATGGAAGCCGCGGTCCGCGAAGCGCAACCCTGAACCGGCGACGAGGTCACGCACTGTGCTCGACACGAGGCTTTCGCCCGGCTGCGCCATGGCCGCGACCCGAGCCGCGATGTTCACGGCGATCCCGCCGATGTCGTCGCGCTTCAACTCGATCTCGCCGGTATGCAGCCCGCTGCGGACGGTGATGTCGAGCGGTTCCATGGTTTGCGTGATCGCCGCGGCGCAGCGAACCGCGCGGGCCGGCCCATCGAAGGTGGCGAGAAAGCCGTCGCCGAGGTGCTTGACCTCGCGACCGTGAAACCGCGCAAACTGCTCGCGCACCGCCCGGTCGTGCCGGTCGAGCAAGGACCGCCATTGCCGGTCGCCGAGTTCGACAGCATGCCGAGTCGAATCGACGATGTCGGTGAACAGCACGGTCGCCAGCACCCGGTCGAGCTCGACCTCGTGTCGCGACCCGGTCAGGAACTCCTCGATCTCGTCGACGATGCGATCCGTGTCCCCACCAGCCCAAGGCAGATGATCGAGGCCTGGCAACTCAAGGAACCTTGCACCGGGGATTTGCGCGGCGAGCGATCGCCCCCGGTCCACGTGTGTCGTGGGATCACCGGTTCGATGCATCACCAGGGTCGGCACGCGTATCGCCGACAGCACATGACGAACGTCGATATCGCGGTTCATACGCTGCAGCGCGATGAAGGCCGCCGGACTTGCACACTGCCGCTCATAGCGGCGCCACGTGCGGACGAACGCCTCGTCGGTCAACTTGCTCGGTGCCATAAATCGCAGGTGTGCGCCGGTCCCATAGTTGCGTTCGAACTCGTCGAGGCGGGCCTGCCACCGTTCGGGCGGCCAGTCTTTCATAATACTGTTGGAGAAGGCGCCGAATAGAATGAGCGCGCTGGTGCGCTCGGGATAGGTCGCGGCAAACAGCAGGCTCATCGGGCCGCCTTCCGACTGCCCCAGCACTGCGGCGCGCGAGGAGCCGGCGGCCTCCATAACCGCGCGTACATCATCCATGCGGTCCTCGAGGGACGCGATGCCAGCAGCGCGATCCGACATTCCGGTGCCGCGCTTATCGAAAGAAATCAGCCGGCAGAAAGACGCCAGCCGCGTGCAGAAGCGGGCAAACTCGGGAAATTCCCAAAGGAGCTCGATATTGCTGGCCGCGCCCGGCACCCAGACCACATCGAGCGGCCCATTGCCGACCACTTGATAGGCGATATGGACATCGCCGCTCTTGGCGTAGCGGGTTTCCGGCAGGTCCATCGCGGCCTCCCTTGCCGATTGCCGCAAATGTTAGCCGCAGGCCTGCCCGAACGCCATCTCGACATGCGGCACGCCGTAATCGTCGTAGGGAGCCGAGGTCGCACGGAAACCGAGGCTCTCGTAAAACGGCGACCGATAGGTCTGCGCGCTAAGCGTGACGATGCAATCCGGGTAATCCTGGCGGCAGCGGCCGAGGGCTTCGGCCATCAGAAGGCGGGCGAGGCCCTGGCGGCGCAGCGCTACGGCGACCGCGATCCGGCCGATCGCGACGCGCTTGTCGTCGGGGAACGGGATCAGCCGCAGACAGCCGGCAAGCATCCCGTCGATCCGCAGCAGCAAGTGCTGCGCGCGCTCGTCCTGCCCGTCGAGGTCGGGATAGGGCGACGCTTGCTCGACGACAAAGATCGCCTGGCGAAAGCGCAGGACCTCATAGAGCAGCGCGGCAGACAGATCGCCAAAGCTCATCCACTCGAGCTTCACCCACTCGCCAATCTCCACGCCGCCCTCCGCCGATTTCGATCTATAGTCGTCGCCTCGATCCTGCCGCGACGGAGGCGTCGATGGAACCGCGCGATTATGGCCCCTTCCCCTACACCCCGATCAACGATCGGCCGATCCTCAAATGGCCGAACGGCGCCCGGCTCGCGGTGTGGATCGTACCCAACATCGAGTTCTTTCCATTGAACATCGGCATCCCCGGCAGCCCCTACGACAGCCGCGTGCCGGCGGCGCCCACGGTGCGCGCCTGGGCGCAACGCGACTACGGCAACCGGGTCGGCATCTGGCGGATGATGGAGGTATTGCAAAAGCACAAGATCCGCGCCTGCGCCAACCTCAACAGCGACATCTGCGACCACCACCCGCAGATCGTAAAGGCGGCGGTCGAATTGGGCTGGGAGATCCTCGGCCACAACGAGACCAATTCGCGCTGGCTCAACGTGATGGAGCCGGACGAGGAACGTCAATCTATCGCCCGGACTTTATCGAAAATCGCCGCACTCTCGGGCAAAAAGCCGGTCGGCTGGCTCGGTTCGGGGCTCGCCGAGACCTGGCATACGCTCGATTACCTGATCGAGGAGGGCTGCCTCTATGTCGCCGACTGGGTTAATGACGACCAGCCCTATCTGATGGATGTCGGCGGCAAGCGCCTCGTCTCGATCCCCTATTCGTACGAGATCAACGATTCACCGTTCCTCCACACCCGCAACGGCACGATCGACCAGTTCGTCGCGGCGATAAAGCGCCAGTTCGACACACTCTATGCCGAGGGTGCGCAATCGGGCCGGGTCATGGCGATTTGCCTCCATCCCTATCTGATCGGGGTGCCGCACCGCATCCAGGGGCTCGACGAGGCGCTCTCCTACATCGCCGCGCATGACGGCGTGTGGTTCGCCACCGGGGAGGAGATCGTGCGGACCTGGCTCCAATCGGGCGCGACGTTTTGAGCCAATCAATCGCGCTCAACAGCCGTTCATACCGTCTCCCGACGCGCCCGACGGTGGTGATCTGCGCCGACGGCTGCGATCCCGCCTATCTCGACGCGGGGCTGGCTGCCGGGGTGTTGCCGACCGTCGCGCGGTGGCGGAAAAGCGGGCTCTACGCGCTGGCCGACGCGGTGATGCCGACCTTCACCAACCCGAACAACCTCTCGATCGTCACCGGCGCGCCGCCTTCGGTGCACGGCATCTCGGGCAATTTCGCGCTCGACCGCGCGAGCGGCGCCGAAATCATGATGAACGATCCCGCGATGGTGCGCAGCCAGACGATCCTCGCGCTGATGTCGCAGGCCGGAGTGGCGACCGCGGCGATCACCGCCAAGGACAAATTGCGCCGCATGCTCGGCCGAGGACTCGATATCGGCGCCAACGGCATCTGCTTTTCCTCCGAGCAAGCCCACAGATGTACTCTCGCCGAACACGGCATCGAGGGGGTCGAGACGCTGGTGAGGCGCGCCACACCCGACATGTATTCGGCCGATCTGTCGCTGTTCGTGCTCGATGCCGGGATCCGTCTGGTGGAGCAACAGCGCGCGCAGCTTCTCTATCTCTCGCTGTCCGACTATGTGCAGCACGGCCACGCCCCGGGCGAGCCCGAGGCGCTCCAATTTCACCATGCCCTCGATGAGCGCTTGGCGCGCCTTGAAGAATTGGGCTGCGTCGTCGGCGTCACGGCCGATCACGGCATGAACGACAAGGCGCTCCCCGACGGGCGCGCGCATGTCCTCTTCCTCGAAGACATCCTCAACGCGCGGTTCGGTGAGGGCGCGGTGCGGGTCATTTGCCCGATCACCGACCCGTTCGTGCGCCATCACGGCGCGCTCGGCTCGTTCGTTCGGGTCTATTGCAACACCGGTGTGCCGCTGGCGAGCCTGATGGAGGCGGTGCGCGCGCTCCCCGGCATCGCTGCGGTGCTGACCCGCGAGGAGGCGGCCCTGCGCTATGAGCTCCCCTACGACCGCGAGGCCGATCTGGTGGTGACCGGCGACCGCAACACCGCGATCGGCGCCGGCGCGGCCGAGCATGATCTGTCGGCGCTCTCCGGGCATCGGCTGCGCTCGCACGGCGGGGAATGCGAGCAGGTCGTGCCGTTCCTTTTGTCGCACCGGCTGAGCCAAGATTACCTTCGCCTGGCGCAGTCCCAAAGGCTGCGCAATTTCGCGATCTTCGAGTTCGCGCTGAACGGGGTGGCGCCATGATCGCACGACCCTTGATCGCACGACCCACCGGCCCCCGGGCCGTCATCGTGATCTGCGACAGTCTGCGCCGCGACCTGATCGATCCCGCTTCGACGCCGTTTCTCGTCGAGCTGGCGGAGCGCGCCGCCTCCTACGGCGCGCATCGCAGCGTCTTTCCGTCGACGACGCGGGCGAGCGCCGCCTCGATCGCGACCGGCTGCCTGCCGGCGCGCCACGGGCTCCTCGGCAACACGATGGCGCTCGACGAGGGCGAGGGCCTGGTGTGCCGCTCGGCCGGCCACCCCGATTTCCCCGACCGGCTGCGCCGCGCGACCGGCCGCACGCTGCGGGTGCCGACCTTGGCCGAACGGCTGCGCTGGCACGGCGAAAGTTCGATATCCTGCGCCAATGTGTCGCCGGGCGCGGCCTATTTCCAGGACCCCGACGGCCATGGCTACGTCTATCACGCGGCCGGCAGCTATGGGCCGGGGCGCCGGCCGATCGAGGATCCCGCCAGCGCCGCGCTGAAGAAGGGGCTGGCCGGCGACCGCGCGATGACCGAGCGGTTCTGCGCCGAGATCCTCGAGGAGCGCGCCCCCTCGCTCGCCATCATCTGGCTGTCGGAGCCCGACTATACCGGCCATCACGCGCCGCTCGGCTCGCCCGCTCACAAGGCCGCGATCGCCGGCGCCGACGACTGCACCCGCCAGGTCTTCGAGACCGTGCGCCGGCTCGATCCCACGGGCGAGGACATCCTCTTCATCGCCGGCTCCGACCACGGCATGGAAACGGTCGCCCAGGCGATCGATCTCGATCAGCTCCTGGTCGCGGCGGGGCTGAAAGAGGGGCCAGGGTCGCACGACGTTGTCGTCGCGCCGAACGGCACGGCGGCGACCATCTATTTCGCCGACCCCGACGGCGATCTGGTGCCGGGGGTCGCGCGCTTCCTGTCCGGCGAGAACTGGGTGGGCGAAGTATTCGCTGGCGACCGCCTCGCCGCGGTCGGGCTGCCGAGCAAGACGGCGATGCGGGTGGCGCTGACGCTGGCCGGCGAGGACAGGACAAATCCCCATGGGGTACGGGGTTATTGCCCGATCGTGCAGGACCCCGCCGACAACGAGAGCAAGATCGGCTTTGGCCAGCATGGCGGGCTCGGCCCCAACGAGCAGCAGCCGTTTCTGATGATCGAGGGTGGCGGTTTCGCCCCCGGCAAACGGCATCGGCCGACTTCGCTCATCGACATCGCGCCGACCGTGCTGCGCCACCTGCGCATGGACCACGACGATATGGATGGCCGCGCGCTGGCGCGTGACGCAGGCTGATCGTGGCCCGCTCGGACCGCGGGCGCCCCGTCCGCCCCCTCCCTAACCCTCCCGCGCCGGCGGGGGAAGGAAGGGTGGGGGTAAAGCGGGCGAGACGGCCGCGGTCCAATGCCAAGCCGGTCGGCACGGCCCTCGAAGTGCTGCGGGTGTTTCTGCGCCTCGGGCTGACCAGCTTCGGTGGCCCGGTGGCGCATCTCGGCTATTACCGCGCCGAACTCGTCCAGCGCCGCAAATGGCTCGACGAAGGGGCCTTTGCCGACATCGTCGCGCTCTGCCAGTTCCTGCCCGGGCCGGCATCGAGCCAGGTCGGGATCAGCATCGGCATCCTGCGCGCCGGCCTGCCGGGCGCGCTTGCCGCCTGGTTCGGCTTCACGATGCCGTCGGCCATCGCGATGATCCTGTTCGGCTACGGGGTGACAAGGTTTGGCGATCTGTCCGGCGCCGCCTGGCTGCATGGGCTGAAGATCGTCGCGGTCGCGGTTGTCGCGCAGGCGGTGTGGGGCATGGCGCGCAGCCTCGCCCCCGACAAGGGTAAACCTTTGCAAGTTTGGGCCAGCGTCGCGGTCGGCGCGGCGATCCTCGCGCTCGTAGTGCCCTCGGCGGCGGGCCAGGTCGGTGCGATCGCCGCCGGCGGGCTGATCGGCTGGGGATTGCTCGCCGACAGCGCCGCCGCCCAGTCGGGCACGCCCATCGCCGTGCACTTGCCGCGGAGCTGGTCGATCGTCGCCGCGATCCTGTTTTTCGCGCTCTTGATCGGGTTGCCGCTCGTTGCCGCGGCGGTGCCGGCGCAGCCCTTGCGGATGTTCGATTCTTTCTACCGGTCGGGCGCGCTGGTGTTCGGCGGCGGCCACGTCGTATTGCCGTTGTTGCAGACCGCGGTGGTGCCCCCGGGCTGGGTATCGAACGATGCGTTCCTCGCCGGATACGGCGCGGCGCAGGCTGTACCGGGGCCGCTCTTCACGTTCTCGGCCTATCTCGGCACGGTGATGGGGCCGACGCCCAACGGCTGGCAGGGCGGCCTCCTCTGCCTCGTCGCGATCTTCCTGCCGTCGTTCCTTCTGCTCGTTGGCGTATTGCCGTTCTGGGAGAGCCTGCGCCGCCGACGGGCGGTGCAATCGGCGCTGCGCGGCGTCAACGCGGCGGTCGTCGGGCTCTTGCTTGCCGCGCTCTACCGCCCGGTTTGGACCAGCGCGATCTTCGGCCCCGCCGACTTCGCGCTCGGCATTGTGGCGTTCCTGTTGCTCGCACTGTGGGCGGTGCCGCCGTGGCTCGTCGTGGTTCTCGGCGCATTGGCGGCGAGCGCGGTCGCGATGGTATAGAAATCATCCGCAGTGCTTGCGGCGAGGGCTGCCCGATGACGATCTCCATGTACGATCTGGCCGGGGCGGAGGCGGATCGCCGCTTCAGCCCGTTTTGCTGGCGCGCCAGGATGGCGCTCGCGCATAAGGGGCTTGCGGTCGCGACCGTGCCGTGGCGCTTCACCGAGAAGGATAAGCTGCCGCGGCCGAATGTCGGGCGGGTGCCGGTGATCGTCGATGGCGATCGGGTCGTGCATGATTCGACGGCGATCGCCGATTACCTCGAGGAGCAATACCCCGACCGGCCGTCCTTGTTCGGCGGCGCAGTCGGCCGGGCGCTCGCGCGCTTTATTCAGAACTGGACCGAAACAGTGCTGCAACCGGGGCTGATCCGCCTGGTACTCATCGACATCTATCGCCATATCGGGCCTGCCGACCAGGCTTATTTCCGCGCGGATCGCGAGCAGCGCTTCGGCATGACGCTCGAAGCCTTCGTCGGCGACCGGGAGGCGCGCCTGCCGCAATTCCGCGCCAGCCTCGATCCGTTACGCCGCACGGTCGAGCGCCAGAATTTCGTCTCGGGCGAGGCGCCGCTCTACCCCGATTTTATCGTCTTTGGCGCCTTCCAATGGGGCCGCGCGATCAGCGATTTGGAACTGCTCGCGGCCGACGACCCGGTGCGCGCCTGGCGCGGGCGCATGCTCGATCTGTTTGATGGGCTGGCCCGCCGCGCCCCGGCTTACGGCAGCTGAACCCCGGCCTGCAGCAGCTGAACATGGATACTACCGTCGCGATCGCCACGCTGGCGCTGGTGGTCCACAGCCTGGCGGCGGTGGTCTGGGTCGGCGGCATGTTCTTCGCGCTCGCGGTGCTGCGGCCGGCCACCGCGGTGCTCGAACCGGGGCCGCGGCTCCTCCTGTGGTCGGGCGTCTTGGAGCGGTTCTTTCTCTGGGTGTTCGCCGCGATCGCGCTCCTCTTGGCGAGCGGTTACGGCATGATTTTCGGGGTTTACGCCGGGTTTCGCGGCATTGGCCTCCACATCAACCTGATGCAGGGCCTCGGCATCATCATGGTGCTGTTGTTCTTCCACCTCTATTTCGCCCCGTGGCGGCGCTTCCGCGCGGCGCTGGCGCGGCAGGATTATCCGGCGGCCGCGAGCCAGCTCAACCAGATCCGCCTGATCGTCACGATCAACCTAATTCTCGGCCTGGTTACCGTTGCCGTGGGCAGCAGCGGACGTTACTGGGGCTGATCGGGTCGTACTCTGCGCGTCCCTTGGGCGCCGATCCGCCAGAACCTCCGGGTCGATCAGCTTCAGATGCGCGGCGAGCGTGGTCTTGCCGTCGGCGGCGATCCAGGTTGCCTCCAGCCCGCCATCCTGGCACGGGCGAAAGCGCAGCGTGCTTTTACCCTTCTCATCGAAGACAAAATCGTCGTGGACAATGCGGCCCTTGCGCCGGGACCACGCGGAGGGATAGGCGTCGTCGACGCTTGGTCCGACGGCATAGATCGCGGTGAGGTTGTCGCCTCGCACCCTTTCGACGCCGAGCAGGACCTCGCGGCCGTTCGGATAAAACCCGTACCAGACCTCGCGAAATCCGCGCGGCGCTTTGGCGCTGTCGGAGGCCACTCCCGAGCCGGTCGGCGCCGCCGCTGCCGCCACGGCTTTGAGTTGCGGGCGCGCCACGGTCAATTCGGGCGGCAATTTGAGTTCCGCGCTCGGCGTCGTCCCCCAGTGCGGCGAGCAAACCAGCTCGCCCGACAGTTTCCGATCGTCGGCAAACTCGCGGATGCAGTTGCCGAAGCGACGCAGAAACGCCCCGCTCGACGACGCCCAGTGACCGGTCAGGAAGGCCGGCTGATCGACGACGGCGTAACCCAAACCGCGCTGCGCCAGGATCTCGCGCGAGCGATCGCCGCGCCCGCCCGGATCGAAATCGTCGCCATGGAAATAGAACACCATGATTCGGGCGCGCTTCACCCCTTCCAACAGCGGATAGAGCTTGGTCGCGTTGAGCCGCCAGCTGTCGTGGAAATCTTCGAAGTCGCCGTAGGCCGCCGGCGCGGTCGCGATCACCGCGTCGACATCGGCAGAGGCGTCGGCCGCCATCAGCGACAGAAACGCACCGAAGGACTGACCGGCGAGGACGATCTGCTTGTAACCCTTGTGCTTGAGCGCTGCCGCATAGTCGACCAGACGCCCGGTGCTGTCGTCCAGGTTGTCGCCATGGCTCAGCCGGTCGAACCGCATCACGTCCCAGCCATTGGCGCGCAAGACCTGCAGATAGGCTGGCGTCGGCGCCTGCGAATCCTCGGCGTCGATCGAGCGGCCGTGGCTCCATACGACGACGCCCTTGGCCTGGGCCGGGCCGACAGCCGCCTCGGGAAACGCCGGGTCGAGCCCGAGCGCCAGGGCCGGGGCCGACGCCCACAAGGCAGCGGTCAGCACCAGGCCCGTCAGCAATTTGGGCAAGGATTGCCTCATCCGCGCGATCCCCCCATGCTGTTCGCAGACGGATTACCGCGAAGAGTTTAACAAAAAATGCTTTTTTGTGTCACTTGGTAACGACGCGCCGAGCGATTTTCCGCGACGCTCCAAAAGCCGCGGAAACGCTTGCTTTGGCGAAGTCTTGCGATCTGCGACCAACTGGCGCAGACCAACAACGCTATCTACATCGATACTATTCGCGTTGAACGCTCATCAACACGATTGCCGCGAGCAATACGCCGATTGCTTCCGTCCCCATGGCGACCTGGCCGAGAGCCATGCTGAGGAGGGTGCAAACAACGATCGCGGATCCGATCAGCATCGGCATGGCGGCGATCCCATATGGGGTGCAGGGGGTTGACGGAACCGGTGAGCAGCGGTGTAACGGGTGGGGGAGCGGTTTATTCCCGCGCCGGGAAAGCGAGACGCCGATGCCGGTACTTTATGTCGCACGCAGCGCCAGGCTCGCCCGCTGGTCGAGCGATGTCGGGTTCGGCAAGCACCTCTACAAACTGGGTGTCTGCGAGGATGATCCGAGGGCGCTGGCCGCCGCTGGATGGGCCGGTGAAGCGGATTGGAAGATCGTGCGTCGCGAGCCGGTCGAGGGGCTGAGCGAGGCCGAAGTAAACCAGCGCGTCGCGCGCAAGGAAAAGATGATCGACCCCCGGCTCTACCCCAAGCTCAAGGGTGCGACAGGCGTCTTCCGGGTCTCGCCCGAGCATGTCGAAAACCACATCATCGTCTCGCGCGCGCTCGCCGGCGACAGCGACCGCCGCGAGACGAAGCTGACCCCAGCAGATTTCGCCGCCTATCTCGTGCACAACGCGACGCGGTAGACGCCGCTGCTCCCTCTCCCTCGCCGGGGGAGAGGGGTGGGGTTAGGGGGCATCGCTCACCCAATCTCGGCGACCCTCACCGTCGGTCAGTCGCGACCGCCAACCCTCTCCCGTGGTGGGCGAGCGGGAAATGATCTCAAGCGGCGGTGGGTTTGACCTTGTCGCGGATCGCGGCGAGGGCGTCGGGGGTGTCGACGTCGACGAGGACACCGTCCGAATCCATCTCGACCTCATAGACCAGTTCGGCATGCTCGCCGATCAGGTGCTTGGCGCCGACGTCGCCCGCCAGTTCGGCCATTTCCGGGAAAAACCGGCGCGCCCACAAGACCGGGTTGCCGCGTTTTCCCCGCCCGGTCGGCACGATGATGGCGCGCCCCTCCAACGGGTTGAACGCGGCGATCAGCCGGTCGAGGTCGCGCCCGGTCACCAGCGGCATGTCGCCGAGGCAGACGACAACCCCGTCGATGTCGGGCGGCAATGCGGCAAGGCCGCGCTTCAGCGAGGTCGATAGCCCCTCCGCGAAAGCCGGGTTGCGCACCCGCTCGACCGGCAGGCGCCCGAGCGCGGCGTCGACCGCATCGGCCTCGTTGCCGAGCACCGCGACGATCGGGCGGGCATGCGACGAGAGGAGCCGCTGCGCCGTGCGCGCGACCATCGGGCGGCCGTCGATCTCGGCCAAGAGCTTGTTGCTCCCCATCCGCCGCGATTGGCCGGCGGCCAGGAGGAGAGCGGCGATGCGCGGTCCGGGCGCGGGTTTCTCGACCACCGTCTCAGCCGGCGCCGGGCTCGCGGCGGCGCGCGGCAGCGGGCGCGAGGGGATTTCGGCCAGGAGGCCGCCGGCCCCCATCTGCATGATCTCGCGGGGGCCGACCGGGACCCCGGCGACGAGGCGCTCCAGCACCCAGTCGAAGCCGTTCATCTTCGGCGAGCGGGCGCAGCCCGGCAGGCCGAGCACCGGCGTTTTGCCGAGATGGCACAAGAGCAGCATGTTGCCGGGATCGACCGGCATGCCGAAATGGTCGATCTGCCCACCGGCGGCAACGACAGCCTGCGGGATCACGTCGCGCCGATCGACGATCACTGAAGCGCCGTGCACGAAGACCATATCGGCGCCGGTGGCCACGGCGGCCGCTATGCGTGGGGCGAGATCGGGTGATTCATGGTCGCAACGTTCCTCGGAAGCGAGCGTGCAGCCGAGTGCGGCAAGCCGCGCCCGGGTGACCTCACCGGTCTTGTCGAGAATTGATTCCTTGAACCCGGGGAGCCGGGTCTGGATCAGCGCCACCCGGCGCGGCACAAACGCGGCAACGCGCAACAGGGGCTCGCCCTGCGCGGCGAACGCCGCAGCCGCCTCGACCGCCGCTTCTGGCACCGCGAACGGGATGATCTTGACGGTCGCGACCATCTGGCGCGGCTCCACCACGGCGTAGGGCGGGAGCGTCCCCAGCGTCACCGCCTCGTCGACCGAATTGAGCCGGTCGAGGCGGTCGCGGTCGACGACAAAAATACCCCTCGCCTCGGCGTAGAGGTTGGCGCGGCCGGTAAAGGCCGGCGCCGTCACGATGCCATCCCCGGCGGCGGCGGCGGCGATCCGGGTTGCCGCGGCGTCCTCACGCAAGTCACCCGGATCGAGCCGGGCCGCCACGACACGGTCGAGCCCCGCTTCCCTAAATAGCGCGAGATCGGCCGGTGACAGCACCCTGCCCTTCTTCAACACCGCGCTGCCGAGCCTCTGGCTGTGCGCCAGGATCGCGCCGTCGGCTTCGGCGAGCGGAATGTCACCAAATTTCATGCAACGTACCCAACGGACCTCCAGGGGTTCACGCCGCCTCGGCCTTGGGTGCCGCGGCGTCACCCTTGCGCAACACCTGGGTCATCTCGGCGAGGATCGAGACGGCGATCTCGGCCTGCGACACCGCCCCGATCGGCAGCCCGATCGGCCCGTGGATGCGGGCGAAGTCAGCCTCGCCGAAACCCAGTTCGGCGAGGCGATCGAGGCGCCGCGTATGGGTGCGCTTGGAACCGAGCGCGCCGATGTAAAAGCAATCCGAGCGCAGCGCGACAGCGAGCGCCGGATCGTCGAGCTTGGGGTCGTGGGTCAGCGTGACCACCGCGGAGCGCTGATCGGGCTTCAATCGCTCGAGCGCCTCGTCGGGCCATTCGGTGGTCAACTCGACGCCGGGAAAGCGCGCCTCGGTGGCAAAGGAGCCGCGCGGATCGATGACCACCGTCCGGTATCCGGTCAAGGCCAGCATTTGCACCAGCGGCTGGGCGATATGCACCGCGCCCACCACAAAGCAGCGGATCGCCGGGCTGAACACCTGGACGAAGACGCGGCCCGCCGGGGTGTCGAGCGTCAGCGTGCGATCGGCACGCAGAGCCTCGGCCATCGCCGCGCGCTGTGCCTCGTCGAGGGCGAGAGTGCCCTCGAACCGGCCGCGGTCGAGCAGCAATTGGGCGCCGCTCGCCAGATTGGTGGCGAGCGCGACCGAACGGGCCTCACGCTCGGCGGCGATTACCCTCTCGAGGTATTCGGCCTTCATTCGACGCGCTCGACAAAAATCTCGATCTTGCCGCCGCAAGCAAGGCCGACCTCCCAGGCCTGGTCGTCGGTGACGCCGAAATCGAGGAGCCGGGGCTTGCCGTCGCGGATCACCGCCTGCGCTTCGCCGACGACCGCGCCCTCGACGCAGCCGCCCGACACCGAGCCGACAAAGGCGCCATCGTCGGCCACGGCAAGCTTGGCCCCAGCCGGCCGGGGCGAAGACCCCCAGGTCTTGACCACCGTCGCCAAGGCGACCCCCCGGCCCGCCTCGCGCCAGCGCGCCGCCTGCTGCAAGATTTCCGTCGCGTCGCTCATTCTTCTTCCCTCACTCTTCGTCCCGTGGGCCGTAGGTTTCACGCGCCATCGCCGCCGCGCTCTGCCGCTGCGCCGCCCGGCTGATCACCTCGACCAGGGTTTCCAGGCTCTCCAGATTATGCACCGGGCGGAACTCGTCGACATAGGGGAGCATCGCCTTCATCCCCAGAGATCTTGGTTCGAACCCTTCGTAACGCAACAGCGGATTGAGCCAAATCAGGCGGCGGCAGGAGCGGTGCAACCGGTCCATCTCGTGCGCGAGCCCGGTGCCGGCATCGCGGTCGAGTCCATCAGTAATGAGCAGCACCACGGCCCCCTGCCCCAAGACGCGGCGCGACCACAGCTTGTTGAACTCGGCCACCGAATGGCCGATCCGGGTGCCGCCCGACCAGTCGATCACCGCCTCGGCGACGCGGTCGAGCGCGAGGTCGACGTCGCGATGGCGCAGATAGCGGGTGATGTTGGTCAGACGCGTACCGAACACAAAGGTGAAGACTCGGTCGCGGTCATTGGTGATCGAGTGCATGAAATGGAGGAAGACGCGGCTGTAGCGGCTCATCGAGCCGGAAATGTCGCACAAGACGACGAGCGGCGGCGGCCGGGTGCGGCGGCTCTTGCGCTTCAGTTCGATCAGGCCGCCCGAGCGCAATGCCGCGCGCAAGGTCGCACGCATATCGGCGCGGGCGCCGCGGGGATCGCGGGCAAAGCGCCGGGTCGGCACGTCCGTGATCGGCAGGCGCATCCGCGCGATTGCCGCCTTGGCGCGAGCCAATTCGTCCAACGACATCTTCTCAAAATCCATCGCGTGCAGCTGCTCGCGGTCGGATGCGGTCATCGCCGCATCGATTTCGAGTTGGGTTTCACCCGTCTCCTTCGCCTCGCGGTTGGGGTGCAGCGCCTCGGCGAGGCGGCGCAGCATCTCGGTCCCTTCCTCCTGCGGGATGTCGATGTTGAGCTGGGGCAGCACCAGCGCCAGCATCTTTTTCAGGAGCTCGGGGTTGCGCCAGAAGACGTGGAAGGCCTGGTCGAACAAAACGCGCTGGTCGGCCCGGTTGACGAGGACCGCATGCAATGTCCAGTAGAAGTCGCGCCGGTCGGTGATGCCGACCGCCTCGACCGCGGCGACGGCGTCGAGCACCTTGCCCGGCCCCACCGGCAGCCCCGCCGCCCGCAGCGTCCGGGCGAAATGCATCAGATTGGCGAGCAGCCGCCCATCGGACCCAGACGCGGCGTCCGGAACGAGGTTGCGCACGGCCGCGACGAGCCCCACACCCCAACCCTCTCCCCGCCAGCGGGGGGCGGGCGGGACCCGCGCCGCCGGCGTG
>DASYZD010000213.1:0-9402 GCA_035946655.1 Allostellaceae bacterium
CACCGGACGGCTGTGGCGCAAATTCGGAGAACTCGAAGAGATCGTCGAGGTCGAGGCCGGCGTCTCGATCGGCATCCCGCTCGGCACGCGTTTCCAGCTGCGCTGCGACGGCGCCACGCCGCTGGCGGCGGTCGCCGTGACGATGCCGCCCTGGCCCGGCGAGGGCGAGGCCTATATCGTCGACGGCATCTGGCCGGCGACGGTGTGAGCCGCCCCACGCGGAACCCCGGCTTCGCGGGTCGGTTGACCTTTCGGACGCCGGCGCTGGAATCGCGATGACGAGAGCCAACAATTTCGATGCGCTGCGCCTTCTGGCGGCGATCTCGGTCATTTTCTCGCATTCGTTTCTGATCGCGCAAGGAACCCAGGCGCGCGAACCCTTCAACCTCATAAACGGCAATCAGGCGGTGCTCGGACTCGCCGGCGTTTTTGTATTTTTTGCGATCAGCGGCTTTCTCGTCACGCAGAGCTTCGAGGCGACCGGACATGCCGGCCGCTTTCTCGCGAAGCGGGCATTGCGCATTTTCCCCGGCCTTTTCGTCGCGACACTCGTCTGCGCGTTTCTGATCGCGCCCTTCGTCACGACATTGCCGCTCGCGCAGTATCTGAGCCGCCTGGAGCCCTATGCCTATGTGCTCGGCAACACGAGCCTCCTCGATCCGCACGTGCACGAGCTGCCGGGGGTGTGTTTCGAAAACAATCCCGTCGGGCTCGAGATCAACGGCTCGCTGTGGAGCCTGCAGCTCGAATTCATGATGTACCTGATGGTGCTGGGGCTCGGGGTGGTGCGCCTGTTGACGCTGCCGATGGCGCTGTTGCTGCTCGGCCTCGGCATTGCCTGCATTCGTTTCCCGGAACTGCAGATCCTCGGCGGCTGGGGCTGGATGCTCGGCTTCTTCGCCGCCGGCATGGCGCTCTACAAGCTGCGCGGCAGTCGCGTCTGGGACGGCCGCGCCGCGCTCGCCGCCCTCATCGGGCTCGCGCTCAGCATAAAGCTGCGCGCCTTTATCCTCCTCTTCCCGATTTTCGGCTGCTATCTCGCGCTGTGGCTGGCGCTCAACCCGCGCCTGCCGGTCATCCCGGCGGCGCGCTTCGGCGACCTCTCCTATGGCCTCTACATTTATGGCTGGCCGGTCGAGCAGATGCTCTCATGGCTGTCGCACGGGAAGGCGCCGTGGTGGGCGCTGTTTTCCGCCGGACTGCCGGTCGCGGCCTTGCTCGCCTTTCTCTCCTGGCACCTCGTCGAGCGCCCGGCATTGCGCCTGAAACCGAAAGGCGCGGCGAGGAAGACTCCTGCGGTCATTGCGCCGCCTGCGCCGCTGCCGGATCGAGCGAGCGCATGAACTCGATCAGATAGGGCTTCCACAGCTCGGCATAGAAATGCGTGAAATGCCCGTGCGTCTTCGGCCCCGCCGGGATCAGCACATAGCGGCCGTGGCGCACCCGCCGCATCGCCCGCTCGACGGTGCCGAGCTCGGGCGGGTTGGCGTGATCCTCGGCGTCGTTGATCAGCAGCACCTTCGCCTTGATCTTGTCGAGGTCGGGCTCGGGGTTGTAGTCCATGATCGCCTCGATCGCCCATAGCGCGTCGTTGGCGTCGCCTTTGGCGGCCTGGGCGAGGCGCTGTTCGTAGAGTGCGTTGGCGGCGGCCAGGGTCGGCGCCATTTCCTGAATCCGAGTCGGGCTTTCGGTGCCGAAATTCCCGGCGGCGGCATAGATGTAGTGGCGCGGATTCGTCTCGTAGAAGCCGTTGTTCCAGTCCGGGTCGTGGCGGATCGCTTCGGCCTGGGCGCGGCGGCCGAGCCAGTTGCGCCCACTGATCTCGACCGGCTGGCACGAGAGCGGCACCACCCCGTCCATCAGGTCTGGGTACATCTCGGCCCACATCCAGGCGTGCATGCCGCCCATGGAACTCCCGATGACGAGCCGCAGATGGGCGACGCCGAGGCCCTCGGTAATCAGCCGGTATCCCGATTGGACCATGTCGCGATAGCGGTAATGCGGGAAATTGCCCTTGAGGCCGTCCGACGGCTTACTCGATCCGCCGCGGCCGATCGCGTCCTGCATGATGATGAAATAATGCCGCGCGTCGAGCGGCTGCCCTGGCGCGAACAGCTCAGGGGCGAGGGTCGGGCGCAGCCAGTTCGCCCCGGTCCCGGTATTGCCCTGCAGAAGGAGGACGCCGTTGACGATCCTGCCCAAACCGTCGCGCCGCGCAACGCCCATCGTGCGGTAATGCAGCCGCAGTTCCGGCAAGGTTTCGCCGCTGGCGAACCGGTAATCCTTGATGATGAAATCGCTTTCCCGGTAGTTCGGCCACTGGCTGGCCGGATCGGTCGTCGGCATCGGCGGGTCTCCTCGCAATCACGCCGTCAGGTTGTCATTGTGGGCGGAGCGACGCAATCTCCCGCCGAGGTACATCGGGAGCGTCGGCGGACGATGCGGCATCGCCTGGCTGTGATCATTGCCATTTTGATGGCGACTCTACTCTGGTGGAGCCATAGGGCGTACGCGCAGTCGCTGTTGCCGTGCGGCCCGTTCACCTCGGACGTCATCGCTGCGCCCGAGCCGCGCGTCGCGCGCTGGCCGGTCGGCGAATTCGAAAAGATCAATGAAGCGGTAAAAACCCAGCCCTACCGGGTCCTGTTCTTCGGCGATTCCTTGACCGAGCGGTTCGACGCGGAGGTGTGGCGCCAGAACATGATGCCGCGGCACGTGCTCAACGCCGGGGTCAGCGGCGACCGCACCGAGCATCTCCTCTGGCGCTTTCAGCACGGCAACCTCGACGGCCCGCCGCCGGCCGTTGTCGTTGTGTTGATCGGCACCAACGATGTCGGCGCCGGCCGCATGCCGGAGGATGTGGCCGAGGGCATCCGCGCCGATCTCCAGTATCTGCGCCGGCATCTGCCCCATGCCGGCATCCTGCTCCTCGGCTTGTGGCCGCGCGACGAATGGCCCAATGCCCGCCTGCGCCGCGCCACCGTCGCGGTCAACCAGCTGATCCGCGCCTGCGGAGACAACGCTGCCATCCTCTATGCCGATATCGGCGGCGTGCTGCTCGATCCCGCCGGCCGGCTCGACCCGGCGATCTCGCCCGACCACCTGCATTTCACGGGAGCCGGCTACGCAAGGCTCGCGCCCCTGCTCGATCGGCTGATCGACCGGCTCCTCGCCGGGCGCTGACGGCGCGAGGGTCGCGACGATTGTTTTACCGGCGTGGTCGATTATGCTGCGCCGCCTCCGGTCGACAAGGTGAATCTATGGCGCACGGCTATCATTTCTTCATGAACCCGGGACCAACCAACATCCCCGAGCGTATCCTGCGGGCAATGGATCGCGGGACGATCGACTTCACCCAGGCGCAATTCCGTGCGATTTCCGAGGAATGCTTCGCCGGGCTGAAGCGGGTGTTCAAGACCAAGCAGACGATCCTGGCCTATGCCGCGACCGGGCACGGCGCGTGGGAGGCGGCGCTCGTCAACCTGTTCTCGCCGGGCGACAAGGTCCTCGTCGTCGAAAGCGGCTTCTTCTCGTTGAACTGGGGGATGCGCGGCCAAGCCTTTGGGCTCGAAGTCGAGACCCTACCCAATGATTGGCGCCGCGCCGCCGACCCGGCCCGGCTCGAAACCCGCCTGCGCGAGGACAAGGAGCACAAGATCAAGGCGGTGCTGTTGGTGCACAGCGAAACCTCGACCGGGGTCGCCAACCCGGTCGCCGCATTGCGCCGTGCGATCGATGCGGCGAAGCATCCCGCGCTCTTTCTCGTCGACGCCATCTCCTCGCTCGCCTCGATCGATGTCCGCACCGACGAGTGGGGCATCGATGTCGTCGTCGCCGGCTCGCAGAAGGGGCTGATGCTGCCGACCGGCCTGGCCTTTACCACGGTCAGCGCCAAGGCGCTCGCCGCCGCCGCGACGGCCAAACTGCCGCGCGTCTATTGGGACTGGAAGCGCCTGATGGGCGAGGCCAGCCAAGCCTATTGGAACGGCACCGCGCCGGTGCATTTCTTCTATGGCATGCAGGAGGCGCTGCGCATGCTGGAGGAGGAGGGGCTCGACAACGTCTTCGAGCGCCATCATCGCCTCGCCGAGGCGACGCGCCGCGCGGTGCGCGCCTGGCGGCAGAATGACGGCCCGGAGATCTACGCGGTCGATCCGGGCGCCCAGTCGAACACGATCACCGCCGTTCTGTTGCCGGAAGGATACGACGCCGACAAGGTGCGGCTGACCTGCCTCGACAAGTTCAACCTGTCACTGGGCGGCGGGCTCGACCGTCTCAAGGGGCGCGTGTTTCGGATCGGCCATCTCGGCGATTTGAACGAGCCGATGGTGCTCGGCACGATCGCCGCGGTCGAGATGGCGCTTGACCTGGTCGGCGTGCCGCACGGGAAGGGTGGGGTCCAGGCCGCGATGGATTACCTTGAGGGCGACGCGTAGCCCGGTTGCAGCAACCGAGCACGGCCGCTATATACCGGCTTCGCCCGTTGCTTTACCCGAAGGGTCGCGCGATGAAGGACGGCATTCACCCGGATTATCACGAGATCACCGTCGTGATGACTGATGGCACGAGCTATCAGACGCGCTCGACCTACGGCAAGGAGGGCGACACGCTGCGCCTCGAAATCGACCCGAAATCGCACCCGGCCTGGACCGGCGGGCAGCAGCGCCTGCTTGACACCGGCGGCCAGCTCGCCCGCTTCAACCGGCGTTTCCAGGGGTTCGAGCGCAAGCAGTAGCAGCCCGCCCGGGCCGGGCGCTCAAGGCCGTTCCCGAGCGGATCGAATAATCAGTCCCTCTTGAACGGGGTTTCCGAATAACTAACTAAGAGGTGCGCGGTCGCCACCGTTGGGGCTGCGCTTGGACGACTGGCCCGGGCCATTGAGGCAGGGCCGCAACCCATGTTGCTCACTGGAGGATATGGTCATGGATCGCTTTGATTTCTCTCCGCTGTTCCGTTCGACGATCGGCTTCGATCGGCTGGCTCGCCTGGTCGATACGGCGGCCCGCGTCGACAGCACCGCTCAATCCTACCCGCCTTACAACATCGAAAAGACCGGCGAAGACTCCTACCGCCTGACGATGGCGGTCGCCGGGTTCTCGCGGGACGAGATCGACATCACCGTGCATGAGAACACGCTGATCGTCACCGCCAAGGCGCAAAAGGACGACGAGGCCGGCCGCTACCTACACCAGGGCATCGCCCGGCGCGCCTTCGAGCGGCGTTTTAGCCTGGCCGACCACCTCAAGGTCACCGGCGCCAGCATGGACAATGGCTTGCTCCATGTCGATGTGGTGCGCGAGGTTCCCGAGGCGATGAAGCCGCGCACGATCAAGATCGACGCCAAGGTCGTCGACGGCGTGGCCTCCCGCCCGCAGGTGACCGAGCAGAAGGCCGCTTGATCCGTCGCTGTAGCGGCAGCACCCCAAGCGAAACGCCCCCGGGGTTTTCCCGGGGGCGTTTTTGTCTGCCTGACGCGGTTCGCGAAATCTGAGACTATTTGCGGCCCCCGGTGATCACTTCGGTTCCGGGCGCCGGGCTGCCCCGGGATGCGGTGCCGCCGCGGGGTGCGGAGCGGGCCGTGCCGCCGCGGGGTGCGGGGGGGCTGCGGGTCGTGCCATCGCGGGATGCGGCGGGGCCGCGGGTCGTGCCATCACCGGATGCGGCGGTGCTGCGGGACGCGGCGGCGCGACATGAGCCGGCGTTGCCGGATGCGGCGGCGCGACATGCGCGGGCGTCTCCGGACGCGGCGGTGTCGTGGTGCGTGGCGTCGCGGCATGAGTCGGTTCCGCCGTGCCAGCCTTGGCCGGGGTGCGAACCGGCGGCGCAGTCCGAGTCGCGGCGGGGGTCGGGGCCGGTCCGGTGCGCGCCGGCACGACCGCAGGTCCGCTCAGAACGCCCGGCTTGGCGGTGGCGGCGACCGGCGGGATGCCGTGATTCGCCGAGGCGCGCAGCGAGGGCTCCTTGGCGGCGGCCTCGCGGTGCTGCACCTGCGTCGGCGTCGGTGGCGTGTGCGGCTGGCGCGCGGCGGCGGCCTCGGCGGCGGTCATCTTGGCGGTCGCGCCGCCGGGTCCGTTGAAGCTGACCTTGCTGTTGTTAATATTGTTGGTAACGTTCTTGGTGTAGACGTTGGTGATGTTGGTATTGTTGCTGATGTTGTTGACTTGGCGATTGTAGAAGAACGCGCCATTATTCCAGTAACCGCCGGCGTAACCGAAGCCACCATAGCCAAACCCGTAATTGATGCCGCCATAGAAGCCGACGGTCGGACCCCAATAGCCGCGGTTCCACAGATAGATGCCGTTGCTCCAACCCCAATAACCCGGCGTCCACAGCACACCGACGGCGGGTGGCAACACCCAGGTGCCCGGCACCCAGTAATAGCCATCCGGCCCCCAGGCCCAATAGCCCGGCGTCCAGATGTAGCCCGCCCCGGGGATCGGCGGCTGGACATAAACCGGCAGCGCCGGCGGGGCGAGCGTTATCGACACCCCGATCTGCGCCGACGGCATGGTTGGCGCGACCGTCACCGCTGCAAGCGCGGCGATCAGATACAAAGCGACTCGTAAAGCGCGCATGTTACCCTCGTATCTCTTCCTTCGCCTCGCCCGTGCGAGTGGCGACGATTGGTTCCGTTCCCTACCCCAAACGATAAACCCCGCCCAACCATTCCCAAGGAGGCTGCGATTGCGTGTCGGACATCCCCTGCCGTCGCTCTGAAGCCGCGCCCTGGTGGATTAGAGCCTATAGGTTTATCGACGATTACGGCAATTTTAGGGTCGCTCCAAGGGCAAATATGACCGCTCTTCCGATGGTCATTGCGGTTCGGCGGGGTCGCCGGGTCACGCCCGGGCGAGGAGAGGATGTGTCGACCCGATCGGCCACGGCGCTAGAAATCGGGTTTCGGCAGCGGCCGCGTTGGGGCGCGGATGACGAGCGGCGCCGGCCCCTCCGCGTCGATCGCCGCCCACCCCCATTCGAGCAATGGCCAGGCGGTCTGGGCAAAGCCGAGGATGCGGCCGACCAGCGCCGGCGATTGCATCTCAGCGTCGCTCAGCGGGGCGTGAGCGGTGAACGACTTCCAGCAGACATAGTCTTCCACCGGCGAGCCCTTGGCCGCTTCGAAACCGCGCGGCGGACGGCTGAGGCGCTCGTCGCTGGCGATCGGATGCCCCGCCGCGGCAAGCCGGCCGGCGACCGCGAGGAAGAAGTCGGGGTCGTCGAGGATGGCGCGGCGCAGACGGGCGAGGTGCGGCGGCGCGGGGTGCCAGAACCCGGCCCCCACCATCGACCCGCCCGGCTCCAGATGAAGATAAAGGAGACCGGGGTCGCGCTTGTCGCCGGAGCGCGTCAGCACCGCCCCCGCGTGGGTCTTATAAAGCCGCTTGTCGGGCGAGAAGCGCACATCGCGGTAAATCCGGAAGATGGCGCGCTGCGGGTCGCCGACCAACGCCGAGCCGGCTTCCTCGAGCGCCGCCCCGAGCGCGGCGACCAGGTGGCGCAGCGGCGCCAGCACCTGGGTGTCGTAAACGCTCTTGCGCGGCTTGTACCAGACCGGGTCGTTGTGGTCGCGCAGCCCTGTGAAAAATGCGAACGCCGCTGGCCGGAACCCGGGGAATGCAACACCGGCGGTCATCGCCCCCTCACCTCCGCCTCTTCGCGCCGCGCATAGAGCAGGAACTCGCGATTGCCGGCGGGACCCTGGATCGGGCTTTCGGCGACGCCGACGACGCTCCAGCCGGGTTGCGCATCGACCCACTCGGAGATCCGGCGACAGACCGCCTGGTGGATGGCGGGGTCGCGGACCACCCCGCCCTTGCCGACGTCCTTGGGGCCGGCCTCGAATTGCGGCTTGATCAGCGCCACCAGGAGCGCCCGTTCGGCGGCGAGCGCAAGCGACGCCGGCAACAGGGTCGCCAGGCCGATGAAGCTCGCATCGCAGGTGATCAGGTCAATCGGCTCGGGGATCTGGAGGCGGCTCAGATAGCGCGCGTTGGTGCCCTCGTGCACGACGACGCGCGGGTCTTGGCGCAATTTCCAGGCGAGCTGGCCGCGCCCGACATCGACGGCGTCGACCCGGGCGGCGCCCTTCGCCAAAAGGACATCGGTGAAGCCCCCGGTCGAGGCGCCGATGTCGAGCGCATGGAGGCCGGTGACCGCTATCCCGAAATGATCAAGCGCGAATTCGAGCTTGACCCCGCCGCGCGAGACCCACGGATGGTCGCGGCCGGCGAGCGCGAGCGGGGTGTCCGCGGGGAGCGCGGTGCCCGGCTTGTCGATCCGCCGTCCGTCGGTCGAAACCAGACCCGCCTGGATCAGCGCCTGGGCTTTTGTCCGGGTCTCGGCGAGCCCCAGATCGACCAGCAGCTGATCGGCCCGCCGCTTCGTCACTCACCAGCTCCTTTTTAACCTCGTCCGAATTGTTGCAGTTGGTGATCCGCCAATGTTTATGCCGGCGAGCGGCGACGCTCAACCCGCTCGTCAGTGGATACCGGCCCGTCAGAGGCCGCCCTGCTCCACGACAAACTGAACCACCCGGTCGACACCCTCGCCGGTCTTCAAATTGGTGAAAAGGAACGGCCGGGCGCCGCGCATCTGCCTCGCATCGCGGTCCATCACGTGGAGGCTCGCCCCGACCAGCGGCGCCAGATCGATCTTGTTGATGATCAGGAGGTCGGAGCGGGTGATCGCCGGGCCGCCCTTCCGCGGGATCTTGTCGCCGGCGGCGACGTCGATGACGTAAATCGTCAGATCGGCCAATTCGGGCGAGAAGGTCGCCGCCAGATTGTCGCCGCCCGACTCGATCAGCACGATGTCGACCTCGGGGAACAGCCGCGTCATCTCGGCGACCGCGGCGAGGTTGATCGAGGCGTCCTCGCGGATCGCGGTATGCGGGCAGCCGCCGGTTTCGACCCCGCGGATGCGCTCGGCCGGCAGCGCGCCGCTCCGGGTCAGGAACTCGGCGTCTTCCCGGGTATAGATGTCGTTGGTGATTGCCACGAGATCGAAGCGCCCCCGCATCGCCTTGCACAGCCGGTCCATCAGCGCCGTCTTGCCGGAGCCGACCGGCCCGCCGATGCCGATCCGCAGCGGCTCGTTCCGGGTCATGAGCGGAACAGCCTCGTATATTGCGTCTCGTGCGCCATCGAGGCGAGGTCGAGGGCGAAGGTTGCCGCGCCGATCTCCGCCAGGTCGCGGGCGGGCGCCGCCGCTGCCGCGTTGGCGACGACCGGCTCCAGCGCGGCGAGGATGCGCTGGCCGTCGCTCTGGCCGATGACGCCGAGACGCAGCCCGGCCGAGACCAGATTGGCGGCGATGGCCTGCAGGTAACCAACGAGGGCGTCGGGAAGCGCGATCCCGGCGCGCGCGGCGACCGCGCCGAAGACAGCGGCGTGGCAGACGCCC
>DASYZD010000214.1:0-10086 GCA_035946655.1 Allostellaceae bacterium
CGCGCGTATAGCCGAGAACCCGGGTCCGGCCGTCGGCTTGCAGCGAGCTGTCCGACCCGTAAAGGGCGCTCGCCGCAGGCCATTCGCCGTTTGCGCCATAGTCGGCGGTCAGCAAGATCCGCGTCGAGCCGGGATCCTGCAGCTCGATGAAGTAGGGCTCGTCCTCGACCTCGAACCAGGCGCCGAGCCCCCGAGTGAGCGGGGAATCGGGGGCGACCACGTCAACGCGGATCTTGCAAATCGGCGGATGGGTCAAGAAGCAGCTGCCGAGGAGCGCGTGGTGCTCGGTCTTGACGGTGCGGCGATTGCGCATGCCCTCGACCCGCTGGGCGCGGCCGCCGCTGGTGCCATGCAGGGCGAGCCAGTGGCCGCCCGCCTCGAGCCACTGCCGGATCGCGTCGGACTGAGCCGCGTCGGGGTAGGGGCCGGCGACATAGGTGATCAATAACCCGCTCAGCGGCAGCCACTTCTCGATGTCGGCAAAGTCGTTGGCGACCGAGGCGGGGATCTCGCGTTCGGCCAACAGCCCGAGGAGCCGCCTCCGGGCATAGTCGTGGTCGTGCCCGCTCATCGAGCCAGGTGGAAAACCGCCGGTAATAACGTGCGCGTGGCCGGGGTTTGTCGCTGCCATCGGATACCTTCCTTTGCTGTCCGCCGCGATCAAGAGCGTTGCCGCCAGTTTCTCACCTTTCGCCGTCGCGCGCAGAGGGAAAAGCGGAGCTTGCCTCGGGCACCGGGCGGGGGGCACGATCGAGCAGCATCATCGGAGGCTGACATGAGCGCTGGTAGTGAGGGCTTTACCCATCCCGAGTTCCTGATCGAGAGCGAGGCGCTGGCCGCCCGGCTCGGCGACCCCGAACTGCGTGTGTTCGATTGCACGATCCACCTCATTCCCAACCCCGATATCGGCTACACGGTTAAGCCCGGGCGCGAGGATTTCGAGAAGGGCCATATCCCGGGCGCCCAGTTTATCGATCTCCAGGCCGATCTCTCGGCGCCGCATCCAAAGCTCCGCTTCATGCTGCCGAGCGCTGACGATTTCGCCGCGGCGATGGGACGGTTCGGCGTCGGCGAGAAGAGCCGCGTCGTCCTCTACAGCACGACGACCCCGCAATGGGCGAGCCGGGTATGGTGGATGTTGCGCAATTACGGGTTCGACAACGCGGCCGTCCTCAATGGCGGGTTTCAGAAATGGGCGCGCGAAGGGCGCGCGGTCGAGACTGGCCCGGCGCGGCCGCGGCCCGCGGCCAGGTTTGCGGTGCGCGAGGACCGCAAGCTCATGGTGGGGAAGGAAGCAGTGAAGAGCGCGATCGGCGACCCCGCGATCTGCACCCTCAACGCATTGTCGGCGGCGCAGCACACCGGCACCGGCGGCACGGTTTACGGGCGGGTCGGGCGGATCGCGAAGAGCGTCAACGTGCCAGCCGCCGCGCTCATCGACCCGACGACCGGCGCCTTTCTCCCGGCAAGCGATCTGCGTGCGAAATTCGCCGCGGTCGGCGCCTTCGACAAAAAGCGGGTCATCACCTATTGCGGCGGCGGCATCGCCGCGAGCGCCGACGCCCTCGCCCTCGTCATGCTCGGCCATCCCGATGTGCGGCTCTACGACGCCTCGATGTCGGAATGGTCGAACGACGACAGCCTGCCGATGGAAACCGGGGATTAGGATTGCGGTCTCGGAGCCGGCGCCGAGCGTCCTTCGAGACGGCCGCTGTGCGGGCTCCTCAGGATGACGATAGGTTTGTAATGGCAGTGAGAAACAACGTCATCCTGAGGAGTGCCCAAGGGCGCGTCTCGAAGGACGCACCAGCTGATCGACCTCAGTCGCGCACCCGGTCGTAGCGGAAGTTGTCGGCGTAGCTTTTCGCCTTCGGGGTGCGCGCGTGAGCTTCGATCAGCGTGAATTCGAGGTCGAGCTTTTTCGCGAACGCCAGCGCCTCGTCGAGCGTGTCAAAGCGCAGCCGCACTTCGTTGAGGGTATCTTTGGCGCTCGACCAGCCCATCAGCGGATCGGGGTCGCGGCGGCTCGCCGGTTCGTATTCGAGCACCCATTTCTTGGTCTGCGCGCGACCCGACTGCATCGCCGTCTTGGCCGGCTGGTAGATGCGTGCGAGCGCCATCGCGCACCCGCCTCCCTTGCTGTGAGCCCGCCGCCCGGTTGCCGTGGTCGGGGCGAGAGGATTTGAACCTCCGACATCCTGCTCCCAAAGCAGGTGCGCTACCAGACTGCGCCACGCCCCGGTGCCACCGGCTGGACATCCCGGATATATAACCGTCCGGGCCGCCGG
The DNA here is from genome assembly GCA_035946655.1 of Allostellaceae bacterium. Taxonomy (GTDB): domain Bacteria; phylum Pseudomonadota; class Alphaproteobacteria; order ATCC43930; family CGMCC-115725; genus DATARH01. The sequence continues at coordinate 2,289 of DASYZD010000214.1, forward strand.
TTTTTAGCCGATCGCAGCGGTTTCGGGCAACCGGCCCGACTCAGCGGCTGCCGAGCTTGACGCCGATCCGCCCAGTGACGTCGATTCGGTTCAGCAGCAGCCGCGCGCCAGACTCCGCCAGGTACTCGTCAACGGCCTGCCGCGCGCCGCGCCAGAAGCCGTAATCGTCGATAATGATGACGCCGCCCTCGGCGAGGCGCGGGTAGAGGTGGATCAACTCGTGCCGGGTCGAGGCGTACCAGTCGGTGTCGAGCCGCAACAGCGCGATGCGCTCGGGCAGATGTGCCGGCAGCGTGTCTTCGACCTTGCCCTTGACGTATTTGATGCGCTGCGGCGGGTAGCCGGTCGCCGCCAGGTTGCTCCGCACGGTTTCGAGCGGCGACAGGCCCCAATACACGCTGTCTTCGTCCTTCGGGGAGGTGGCGAGGATCGCCGCCGCGGAAGCTCCGTCATCGTGGCGGATGTCCGGTGCGCCGGGCGGCGGCATGCCCTCGAAGGTGTCGAAACAATGCAGCACCCGCGCCGAGGCGCCAAAGGCCCGCAAGGCCAGCGCCATCATCATCACCGATCCGCCGCGCCACACCCCGCATTCGACAAGGTCGCCATCAATTGCGTGGCGGGCGATGTATTCGACCGCCTTATAGAGCGCATACATCCGCTCAACCGACGTCATCGTCTGTTCCCGGCAAGCCTCATAGAGCGGCCAGAACCCCGGGTCCAAGTCGGGTGGGTCCCGAGGGACGCTCATCGATACATCATGCCGGCGGAGGTGAACTCAGCCGGCGAGCAACAGCCGGGTCAATTCGTCGGGCATGCTCAGCATCGGGTAATGCCCGGTATCGAGCTCGGCCCAGCTGGCGTTGAGCCTCTGGGCAGCGCGGCGCTGATGCGCTTCACCTGGGTTTTGCGCGCGGCGGCACCAGATGACGCTGGCCTTCCACGGCTGCGACCAGAACGAGTCGAGCTTTACCGGATGCTCGTAGATCCCGATCGGGTGCGGCGCATAGCGCGCGACCGCCCAGGGGCGGATGTCCGGGCCGAGATCGGGGTAGGCGTTCTCGGGCGCCGGCCCCCGGGTCAGCCCGCCGGCGACCGCGACCGCGGTCGAGCGGGTGACGATGTCGCCGATCTTCTCGCCGTTGAACAAGGCGAGCGCGTCTACGAGGACGATGCGGCCGACCCGCTCGCGCATCAGTTCGGCGGCCCGGCACACGACCATGCCGCCGGAGCTGGTGCCGACCATAACGGTGTCGTTCAAATCCTCGTAGAACAAGAGTTGCGCAATCTCGTCGGCGTGGCTCTCGGTGGTGATGCCCGGGCGCAAGGCGCCCTTGCGCTCGCAGCAGCCATCGAGGCTCGGGTGATAGACCCGGTGGCCGGCGGCGCGCAGCCGGTCCGCCACCTTCTGCCAGATCCAGCCGCCCTGATAGGAGCCGTGCACCAATACGAAATCTGCCATTGCTCAATTCCCTCCGGTCACATCGATCGTGACGCCGGTCACGAAATCAGCGTCGCTCGACGCCAGAAAACAGATCACCTTGGCCTGGTCGACCGCCTCGGCGACGCGGCGCAACGGCGTGCGGTCGATTTCGGCCTGCTGGTCTTCCGGGCTCGACTGGTTCCAGCGCGGCCGGATCCGTTCGGTCAGCGTCCGGCTCGGGGCGATCGCATTGATGCTGATGCCGAAGGGGCCCAGTTCGAAGGCGAGTTTGCGGGTGAAGGCGATGATGCCGCCCTTGGCCGCGGCATAGGCGCTGCTCGACGATTCGCTCAAGCCCCGCCCGGCGATCGACGACAGATTGACGATCTTGCCGCTTCGCTGCCGCTTCATCACCGGCACCACGGCATGGGTGAAGAGAAAGGTGCCCGAGAGGTTGAAGTCGATCAGCCGCTGCCAGTCGGCAAAGCTCAATTCATCGACCGTGGCGCCTGATTTCGCGATGATCGTGCTGCCGCCGACCGCGTTGACGAGGATGTCGATGCGGCCGAACTCGCGCGCGACCGCGGCGACCAGCCGATCGACTTGGGCGGCGTCGAGCGCATCGCAGAGCCGTCCGCGCGCCCGCCCGCCCGCCGCCCCCAATTCCGCGATCGTTCGGTCGAGCCGCTCCTGATTATTGTCGACGGCGACGATGGTCGCGCCCTCCCGCGCCATGATGTCGGCGCTGGCGCGGCCGATCCCGCTCGCCGCGGCGGTAATGAGGGCCACCTTGTCCTGAAAGCGCATCCTCCCCCCCTTTCGCCGGTCGGTCGGCGCAGGCATGCTGGTAGAAGACCAGCACGGGAGGGAGCGCGATGCAACTCGGGATTCATCTGCCGCAGGCCGGTAGCAAAGCGACGCCTGAATTGATCCGCCGCCATGCGATCCGCGCCGAGGCGCTGGGCCTCACGGATGTATGGGTCAGCGAGCATATCATCGTGCCGAGGAAACAGTTTCCGCGCTCGCCGTTATTCTACGATCCGGTCCTGACGCTGACCTGGGTCGCCGCGGTCACCTCGCGGGTGCGGCTCGGCACCAGCGTCATCGTGCTGCCGATGCGCCACCCGCTGCCGCTCGCCAAGGAACTCGCGACCTTGCACAATCTGTCGGGCGGACGGCTGATCCTCGGTGTCGGGGTCGGCTGGCTCGAAGCCGAGTTTGCCGCGTTGGGCGTGCCGTTTAGTGAGCGCGGCCGGCGCATGGACGAAGGCATCGCGATGATGCGCGCGGTGTGGTCCAAGGACCCGGTGTCGTTCAAGGCCAAGTACATCGCCGCCGAGCTCGAAGAGATGACGATGCTGCCGCAGCCGATAAGCCCCATTCCGATGTGGCATGGCAGCCGTTCGGAAGCGGCGCACCGCCGCACCGTCAAGATCGGCGACGGCTGGCACGGCAGCCAGGTGACGCCTAAAGAGGCCAGCGAGGTCGTCGCCCGCCTGCGCCGCGACCGGCCCGAGCCTGAATTCACGATCTCGATCCGCTCGCACTGGGATGGGCGCGATGTCGGCATGATGAAGGAGCGCGTCGCCGCCTACGGCGAAGCTGGCGTCCAGCACCTCATGGTCCACCCGCAGGACCGCGAGATCGATGACTGGGACACGGTCATCGAAGGCGTCGGCCGCCTTCTCTGACCGCCCTTACACGTCGCGGTCGAGGAGCTCGATCAAGACGTTCTGCGGGCCGCGGACAAAGGCGATGCGGACGCCGGGGCGGATCGTCTTGGGTTCGACGGTGAACTCGGCGCCCTTGGCCTTGAGTTCGTCGCACACCTTGTCGATGTCGCGGACCCGCAAGCCCATGTGATCGAGCCCGACAAAGCTGCCTTCCGGCTTGTGCGCGAGCGCGGCCTCGGCGGGGACCTGGGCGATGAAAAACATCACGCCGCCCAGCCTCATGTCGGTGCGCGGCAGCCCGTTCGACATCACCGATTTGATGATCTCGGCGCCGAACATGTGCTGGTAATATCGCGCGGTCTCGTCCGGGTCGGGGCTGCGAAGATGGACGTGGTCGTAGGCGAATTCGGTCATCGCGGGTCTCCCTCGCTGGCGATCGGCCATGCTGTCATTGCGGGCGCAGCGACGCAATCCCGGCGCTGGCTGTATTCCATTTCCGCGCGGTGTAGGATCGCCGGTCAGGGAAGAGGGCGGCGAAGTGGCGGAGCGGGCCGAGCGGCGGCTGACGACGATCCTGGCGGCCGACATCGCCGAATACAGCCGGCTGATGCGAGCCGACGAGGACGCGACGATGCGCGCGCTCGGCGCCTGCCGGGCGGTCATCGACGGCCTCGTCGCCGAGCATCGTGGCCGCATCGCCAATACGGCGGGCGATGCGGTGCTGGCCGAGTTCCCCAGCGTCGCCGACGGTCTCGCCTGCGCGCTCGAGATGCAACAGGCGCTGGCGGCGGAAAACGCCGATGCGCCGGCCGAGCGCCGCATGCAATTTCGCATCGGCCTCCATCTCGGCGACGTGATGACCCGGGACGGCGACCTCTTCGGCGACGCGGTCAACATCGCGGCGCGGCTCGAAGCCTTGGCCGAGCCCGGCGGCATCTGCGTCTCGGCCGCGGTGCGCGAGCATGCCGGCACGCGGGTGGCCGCGACATTCGCCGATTTGGGGGCGCAGCGGGTCAAGAACATCGCCGATCCGGTGCATGTCTTTCGCGTCGGACCGACCCTCACCCACCCCGTCGCTCCCGCGCCGGGGTCCACCCTCTCCCGCATTGCGGGCGAGGGTGTCGAGCGCCATCGGCGCGAGACGGGTGAGGGCGGCTCAGCGGCGCTCGCGCTGCCCGACAAGCCGTCGATCGCGGTGTTGCCGTTTGCCAATATGTCGAGCGACCCGGAGCAGGAATTCTTCGCCGACGGCATCGCCGAAGACGTCATCACCGCCTTGTCGCGCTATCCCTCGCTGTTCGTCATCGCCCGCAACTCGTGCTTCACCTACAAGGGCCGCGCCGTCGACGTGAAAGAGGTCGGACGCGAATTAGGCGTGCGCTACGTGCTCGAAGGTAGCCTGCGCAAATCCGGCAACCGCATCCGCGTTACCGCGCAATTGGTCGAAGCGGAGACCGGCAATCACCTCTGGGCCGAGCGCTACGACCGCGACCTCGCCGACATCTTCGCCGTGCAAGACGAGATCAGCCAAGCGGTGTCGATCGCGATTGCTCCGGCGGTTTCCCAGGCCGAGCAGCAGCGCGCAATGCGCAAGCCGCCCGGCAGCCTCGATGCGTGGGCCGCCTATCAGCAGGGGCTGTGGCATTTGGGAAGAGCAATCCGTTCATCGAATGACGAAGCCCGTCGGCTGTTCGAGCGCGCCATTGAATTCGATCCCAGCTTCGCGGCTTCCTACGCTGCGCTCGCGCGCGCCATCGGCTACGCCGGTATGCACTACGGGGCTATGCCGGCGGCCGACGCGGTGCGGCTGAACACCGAATACGCCCGGAAAGCGATGGACCTCGATCCTCGGGACGCGGACGCCATGACGGGCTTGTCGCTCGCGTTGATTTGGCAGGGCGATCTAGCAAACGCCGAGACTAGGGCGATCGAGGCTCTCAACATCAACCCGAATAACGCTTGGGCGTATGCGTGCATCGGGGCGTGTCTGGTCTTCTGCGGCCGCCACGCGGAAGGGCGAGCCGCGCTCGCGAAGACCGAGCGTCTCAACCCGTTTGATGATGAACTCGCGGACGACATCTATCGTGTCTTAGCGCAATCACATTATTTCAATCGCGACTACGAGGAATGCCTGGAAATCTCGCGACATCGCATCCGCTTTCGGCCGGAGGATCCTTCGGCGAATTTTCATATTGCGCGTGCTTTGGCGCAACTGGGCCGAACCGATGCAGCGCGCGCTGCCTTAAGCAGGGCGGTTGCGGTGGGATTCCGTTGGGACCCCCACAACCGACGGGCGTTTCACAGTGCTGAGCAGCACGCCCATATGCTCGAGGGCCTGCGCAAGGCCGGCTGGGAGGGGTGAGGCGGCGCCGGCCTTCAATCGAGACCGGAAAGCCGCTCCCTCAGGTAGCGGCGCACTGCTCCGCGGTCGCTCGGCGGCAATGAGCCCAATCGCTCGGCGTCACGCGCCTCGATCGTCGCGATCTTTGCCGGACGGATGATCGAGGGGATCGGCAGCCCTGAGAATACGAGGTCCGAGACCAGAACATCGCCGGGCCAACCGCGGTTCACCGCGCTTGTCACCATTGTGACCCACAAGAGGCCGTGCGCAATCGCAGGTTCGCCGGCGGCGACGACCAGCGCAGGACGGCGCTGCCGCACCGGCCTGTCGGTGTAGGGGAACGGCACTTTGACGATGTCCCAGACCTCAAAGCCCGGCATAGCCCTGCCGGTCCGCATCCGACGACCATTCGCTGAAGGTGGCGAACGGGTCGTCCGCCGCGGTCTTTGTCGCCTTGGTCAGGACGACCCGCTCGCCGTCGATCGCGTAGGCCAGTTCATCCCCCGGCCCGAGCCGCAGCGCGTTCCTGACCGGGAGGGGTATGGTGGTCTGCGCCTTGCTCGTTAGCTTGCTGGTGATCATCGTCTCGCTCGACAATCTCGCGAGCAAATGTAAGAATTTTCCTTACCCGATCAAGGAGATCATCGATGCACTACAGCACCGATCGCATTCTGGTGACGCATGCGGGGTCGCTGCCGCGGCCGGAGGATCTGCGCGCGATGGTGGTCGCCAAGACCGCCGGAGAACCCTACGACCCGGTCGCGCTCGACGCCCGGCTGACGTCGGCAGTGGCGGAAACCGTGCGGCATCAGCAGGCCTCTGGCATCGACATCGTCAATGACGGCGAATTGTCGAAATTCAATTTCACCGATTATGTCCGCGGCCGCATCGCCGGGTATGAGACAAGGCCATCGAGCGGCCGGCGGCGGCTCGACATCATCGCCCGCGACGAGAAGAAATTCGCCGGCTATTTCGAGGCACACCCGCGCGCCCGGGTTCCCGGCCCGCCGACCCAGCCGGTTTGCGTCGCGCCGTTGCGCTATGTCGGCCAGGCCGATCTCAAGAAGGACCTCGACAATTTTTCCGCAGCGCTGGCTGGGGTGGCGGTCGCCGGCGGCTATCTTCCGGCCAATACGCCTGGCACGATCGAGCACTGGATCCTCAACGAATATTATAAATCGGACGAGGAGTTCGTCTTCGCCATCGCCGATGCGATGAATGAGGAGTATCGCGCGATCGTCGATGCAGGGTTCCTCCTGCAGATCGACGACCCCGACCTGCCGGACGGCTGGAACTGCATCCCCGACATCACGCTGCCCGACTACCGCAAATACGCGACCGTGCGGGTCGATGCGCTCAACCACGCGCTGCGCGGCATTCCGAAGGATAAGGTGCGGCTCCATGTCTGCTGGGGCAGCTTTCACGGGCCGCACCACGACGACATTCCGCTCCGCGACATCATCGACCTCATATTCCGGGTCAACGCCGGCAGCTATTCGATCGAGGCCTCCAACCCGTGCCACGAGCACGAATGGCGTGTCTTTGAGGAGGTGAAATTGCCCGAGGGGGCAACACTCATCCCCGGCGTCGTCGGCCATTGCACCGATTTCATCGAGCACCCCGACCTCGTCGCCGAGCGCCTGGTGCGCTACGCCCGCTTGGTGGGACGCGAGAACGTGCTGGCCGGCACCGATTGCGGGCTCGGCACCCGGGTCGGGCACGAATCGATCTGCTGGGCCAAGTTCGGGGCGATGGCCGAAGGCGCCCGCCGCGCGACCAAGATCTTGTGGGGCCGGGCGTAGGAGGAGCGCATGAAGGTCCTGTTTCTCGGCAACGTCGCCGCCGATACCGCAGAGGGCATCCGGGGGGAGCTGCCGCCGGGGCTCGAGGTCACGATCCTCGCCGACCCGCAGGAGCTGGTGCGCATGCCGCAAGCGGCGGCAGAGGCCGACATTCTCGTCAGCAACCATTGGCGCGCCGAATACCCGCCGCTGCCGCGGCTGAAGCTGGTGCAGTCGGTGGCGACCGGGATCGAGCTCTTCGATCTCGCCGCGTTGCCGCCCGGGGTCCCGATCTGCAACGCCTTCGGGCACGAGACCGCGATCGCCGAATACATCATCATGGTGTGGCTCGCCCTCCATCACCGGCTCTTCGAGATTTCCGGCGAGTTCCGCGAGCGCGCCTCGTGGCGCACCAGTTGGGTCGAGAGCGGCGCGCCGCATGGCGAGGTGCGCGGCTCGACCTTGGGCATCGTCGGCTATGGCCGGGTCGGGCAGGCGGTGGCGCGGCGCGCGGCGCCGTTCGGGGTCCGCATCCTCGCCGCCAACCGCAGCCCGCGCGAGGCCGGCCCGGGGGTCGAGCGGG
>DASYZD010000215.1:0-7184 GCA_035946655.1 Allostellaceae bacterium
GAAGAGATGATTTTCGCCGCTGACGTTGTCGAGGTGGGGAGATAGCCATGGCGCAGGCGCAAACCGGCGGTAATACGGCCCAGGCCGAGTTCTGGAACAGCCCGGCGGCGCGCGCCTGGGCCGACCAGCATGCGCGAATGGACCGCGCGCTCGCGCCGTTTTTGGAGGCGCTGCTCGTCGCCGCGGCACCCAAGCCCGGCGAGCGGGTGCTCGACATCGGTTGCGGCGGCGGTACGACCGTCCTGGAACTGGCGGCACGGGTTGGGCCGCAGGGTAGCGTGCTCGGCGCCGACATCGCCGAACGATCGGTGGCTCGGGCACGGGAACGGATCGCCGCGGCGAGCCTCGGCCATGCCGAAGTTGTTGTCGCCGACGCCAGCGCGCACGGCTTCCCCGCGGGCGCCTTCGACCTGTCGTTCTCGCGCCTCGGGGTCATGTTCTTCGCCGAGCCGACCGCGGCCTTCACCAATATCAAGCGGGCGATGACGCCGGCGGCGCGCGTTGTGCTTGGGGTGTTCCGCGCCGCCGCCGAAAATCTGTGGCCAATCGGACCGACCGGTGCGGTCAAGCACCTCTTGCCGCCGCTGCCGACGCCGGGCCCGGAAGAGCCGAGCCCGTTCTCCTTGGCCGACCCGTCGCGGGTGCATCGTATTCTCGAAGGCGCCGGGTTCCGCGAGGTGTCGCTGACCCCGTTCGACTGGGCGGTCCGGCTCGCGCCGCCGGGCGGTGCCGCCGAGGCGGCCGATTTCATGATGGTGTTCGGGCCGCTGACCCGGGTCGTGCCGACGCTGCCGGCCGCGCAGCAGGTGGCCGTGCGCGCGGCGCTCGAAGCCTACTTCGAGGGCCGTGATGGGCCGGATGGGGTCACCCTCTCCGCCGCCAACTGGATCGTCCGCGCGCGTACCTAGTTAGCCAATTTACTCCACGACGATCCGCGGCGCCGCCCGCCGCGCCGGGGCTTCGCCCGAGACCTTCTCCCATACCTGTGCGGCGATCGCGCGGAAGGTGCGAGCGTAGGCGGAATCGGGTTGAGCGACGGTGATCGGGTGGCCGTCGTCGGAGGTTTCGCGGATCGCGATGTCGAGCGGCACTTCGCCCAAAAAATCGGTGCCGAGGCGCTCGGCCTCGCGGCGCGCCCCGCCATGGCTAAAGATGTCGCTGCGCTCACCGCAATGCGGGCACAAGAAATAGCTCATGTTCTCGATGATGCCGAGCACCGGTACATCGACCTTCTGAAACATCGCCAGGCCCTTCCTCGCATCGATGAGGGCGATGTCCTGCGGGGTCGAGACGATGACCGCGCCGGCGAGCGCCACCTGCTGGGCCATCGTCAAATGCGCGTCCCCGGTGCCCGGCGGCATGTCGACGATCATGAAGTCGAGTTTGCCCCAGGAGACGTCGCGCAGCATCTGCTGAAGCGCGCTCATCACCATGGGGCCCCTCCAGATCATCGGCGTGTCCTCGGGCACGAGAAACCCGATCGACATGCATTTGACGCCGAAATTCTCCATCGGGCGCAGGATCTTGCCGTTGGGCGAGGCCGACGGCCGCCCGGAGATCCCGAGCATGCGCGGCATCGAGGGGCCGTAGATATCGGCGTCGAGCACGCCGACCGACAGCCCGTTCGCCTTCATCGCCAGGGCGAGGTTGGCCGCGACCGTCGATTTGCCGACGCCGCCCTTGCCGGAGGCGACCGCGACGATCGCCCGCACGCCCGGTGCGAGCGCGGCTTTGCCTGACGCGGCCGGTTGCGCCGGGCCGCCATGTCCTGCCGCGCCATGTCTTGCGGGGCCCGGTGGTGGGGCAGGGGCGCGGCCGCCGGGCCGGCGCGTTTCGGCGGTCAGGACGGCGGTGACCGAGAGCACTCCAGGCAGTGCTTCGACCGCCTGTTCGGCGGCCTTGCGCAACGGTTCCAGGCGCGGGCCGCGCTCGGGTTCAACTTCGATCGCGAAGCCGACATTGCCGTCGCGCACGACCACGCCCGAGACCATCCCGAGCGCGACGATGTCGGCGCCCTTGTCGGGATCGCGCACCGCGCTCAGCGCGTCGAGAACCTTTTTCTCGGTAACGGCCATTCGCAGATCCCACGCAAGGGGGCAGAGTTGTCGGCATTTAGGCGCGAGCCCGGCACTTGACAACACCCGTCCCGCGCGCCCTCAATCGCGCCGCTCTCCGGCGCCGGGGTTGGCGCGGCGGCATCGCACGCGGCAGCAGCGCCCGATCGCCGCCGCGGAAAGGGTCTGGCTCGATGATCTGGCATAGTGAGCCCGGTGGTCCGTGGGGCACAGGGCCGCGCGGCGGCGGTCCCTGGGGTGGCGGGCGCGGCAACGGGCCGGGCGGCCCGCGTGGGCCGGTGCCGCCCAATCTCGAAGACCTCCTGCGCCGCGGCCAAGACAGCTTCCGGCGCCTGCTGCCCGGCGGCTTCGGGTTCGGTACCGGCGCCGGCATCGGCGTCGTTGTCATCGGGATCGTCGTATTGTGGCTGGCGAGCGGGTTCTACCGGATCCTGCCCGACGAGGTCGGCGTCGTGCTGCGCTTCGGCGCCTATAACCGCACCACCCAGCCGGGTCTCAACTATCACCTGCCGGCGCCGATCGAGAGCGTCTTGAAGCCCAGCGTCACGCGCATCAACCGCACCGAGATCGGCTTCCGCTCGGCCGGAGAGGAGACCCGCGCCGGCACCAGCCGCGACCTGCCGCAGGAAGCGCTGATGCTGACGGGCGATGAAAACATCGTCGACATCAACTTCACGGTGTTCTGGCTGATCAAGGACGCCCGATCATACCTGTTCAACATCCGCAACCCCGAGGGCACCGTTAAATCGGCGGCCGAAAGCGCGATGCGCGAGATCGTCGGCCAAACCCCGATCGCCCAGGCGCTGGCCGAAGGCCGCGGCAAAATCGAAACGGATACCCAGCACCTGTTGCAGGGGATCCTCGATTCCTATGGCTCCGGGATCGAGATCACCCAGGTTCAGCTCGCCAAGGTCGATCCGCCGGCCCCGGTTATCGAATCGTTCCGCGACGTTCAGCGGGCTCTCGCCGACAAGGAGCGGCTGCGCAACGAGGCGGAGTCCTATCGCAACGACATCGTCCCGCGGGCGCGCGGCGATGCAACCCGCATCCGCCAGGAGGCGGAGGCCTATAAAGCCGAGATCACGGCCCGCTCGACGGGCGACGCCAACCGCTTTCTCGAGGTGTACAAAGCCTACAAGGTGGCGCAGGACGTGACCCTGCAGCGGCTCTACATCGAGACGATGGAAGAGATCCTCAAGAACGCCAACAAGATCGTCATCGACAAGGCGGCCGAAGGGCAGAGCGGGGTCTTGCCTTATTTGCCGCTGCCCAATCTGCTCAACGCCGCACCACCCGTCCCGGCGCCCTCTGCCGGCACCGCGACCGGGGCGACCCCAGTGCCTCCGCCCGCTGCCGGCGGCGCGCCATCCGTCACGGGTCGGCGCCCATGAGCCATCGGCTTCTCGCCGGCGTCGGCGCTCTTCTGGTCATCGTCGGGATCCTGGCGATGAGCTCGTTCTTTATCGTCGATCAAACCGAGCAGGCGCTGGTGTTGCAGCTCGGCGAGGTGCGCCGCGTGGTCCGCGATCCCGGGCTGCAGATGAAGCTGCCGTTCGTCCAGAACGTGATCGACTACGACAAGCGGGTGCTCGATTTCGAGCCGCCCCACGAAGAGGTCATCGTCGCCGACCAAAAGCGGCTGGTCGCCGACACCTATACCCGTTATCGCATCGACAACCCGCTGTTGTTCTACCAGACGGTCGGCAGCGAGGAGGGGGTTCGCGCCCGGCTGGCGGCGCTGGTCAGCGGCAGCCTGCGCCGCGTCCTCGGCAATGTAACCCTCAACGACATCCTGTCGGAAAAGCGCGCCGCGATCATGCGCCAGATCCGCGACGAGGTCGCCGAGGGAGCCAAGGGGTTCGGCATCGCGGTCGTCGATGTGCGGCTGCGCCGCGCCGATCTGCCCGAAGAGAACAGCCAGGCAATCTATGCCCGCATGCAGTCCGAGCGCCAGCAGCAGGCGGCGCAATATCGCGGCGAGGGCGCTCAGGCGGCGCAGAGCGTGCGCGCCAACGCGGAGCGCGAACGCACGGTGATCCTGGCCGAGGCACAACGCGATGCCCAGCAGGTGCGCGGCGACGGCGACGCGGCGGCGGTGCGGATCTATGCCGAAGCCTTCGGCCAGGATAAGGAGTTTTTCGCCTTCTATCGCTCGCTGCAGGCCTATCGCGACGCCCTCAACGGCCGCGATACCTCGTTTGTATTGACGCCGGAAGGCCCTTTCTTCCGCTTTTTGAACGGCTGGCAGGGTCGCGTCGGGACCCCGCCGGTGGCCGGCACGCCCGCCGCTCCGGCCCCGGCAGCCCCTCCGGCGGCACCGGCTGGCGGAGCGCGGCAGCCCTAACCGGCGGCCCAGCGATGCCGCTCGGCGCCCTCCCCGGCGGGTAATGCGCGACCTAGGCACGGGGCTGGCTCTCGTTCTGGTTATCGAGGGCGTCCTTTACGCGCTCTTCCCGGAGGGAATGAAACACCTCGCGCAACGCGCCACAGTGGTGCCGCCGCAGCTGCTGCGCGCATCCGGGTTGCTCGCCGCCGCGGTCGGCTTGGTGCTGGTCTGGCTGTTGCGGAGGTGAACGGGCAGGGCCGCGAAGGGATCTGGCTTGCCGGCCCTATCTCCCGTAATCTCGTATCGCGGGCGCCTCGGCGGTGGTGCTAACGGCCGGCGCGGATAGTCCGGTTATCAATGCCGGCAATTGCCCAGGCCCCTCTGATCCGGGCGATATCAGGCTGGTGCTGCGAGGAGTCGAATAAAGTGTCGGGGCTTACATCTAAAGTGTCGGGGCTTACATCGCAATTTCGGCGCTCGGCCGTTGCCGCGGCGGCCGTCTTGGTGATCGCCGGCCCGTTCGGATTTTCCTCGGCGGCACGGCCGGCGCCGGATGGATTTGCCGATCTTGCCGAGAAGCTGCTGCCGGAGGTCGTCAATATTTCGACAACGCAGACCCTGAAACCGGAGCACCAGAAGGAGCCCGCCACATCGGGGCGGCCGCAATTCCCGCCCGGCTCGCCGTTCGAAGAGTTCTTCAAGGATTTCTTGGACCATAACGGCAAGCACAGCGATAATCCCGAGCCGCAGCCCCGCAAGGCGACCTCGCTCGGCTCGGGATTCATCATCGATCCCTCGGGTTACATCGTCACCAACAATCACGTCATCGCCGATGCCGACGAAATCACTGTCATCCTGCACGACAACACCAATCTGAAGGCCGAACTCGTCGGCCGCGACACCAAGACCGATGTCGCCGTCCTCAAGGTCAAGGCCGACAAGCCGCTCCCCGCCGCCAGCTGGGGCGACAGCGACAAGGCGCGGGTCGGCGATTGGGTGCTGGCGATCGGCAACCCCTTCGGTCTCGGCGGCAGCGTCACCGCCGGCATTTTGTCGGCCCGGCAACGCGACATCAACTCCGGACCCTACGACGATTTCTTGCAGACCGACGCCTCGATCAACCGGGGCAATTCCGGCGGGCCGATGTTCGACATGAACGGCGGAGTGATCGGGATCAACACGGCGATCTATTCGCCGACCGGCGTCTCGATCGGGATCGGCTTTGCCATCCCGTCCAGCCTGGCAAAGACGGTCGCAGCCGAGTTGATCCATGAGCCGGATCACACCGTGCACCGCGGCTGGCTCGGCGTCCGCATCCAGGCGGTCACCGCCGAGATTGCCGAAAGCCTAGGGCTCGACAAGCCCTCCGGCGCGCTCGTCGCCAGCGTCAGCGACAAGGGTCCGGCACAGCTCGGCGGGATTGAGCCGGGCGATGTGATCCTCAGCTTCGACGGCAAGAAGGTGGCCGACATGCGCCATCTGCCGCGGCTGGTCGCCGAGTCGACGGTCGGCAAGACCGTGCCGGTGACGGTGTGGCGCAAGCGCAAGGAGACGACGCTGCAGGTCAAGGTCGCCAGGCTCGACGAGACCGAGCAGGTGGCCGCGAAGGAGCCGGCCAAGGAACGGCCATCGACGGCGGACAAGAGCACGGTGACGACGCTCGGCCTGACCCTGTCCAACATCACGCCGGAATTGAAGGAAAAGTTCTCGCTGACCGACCAGAAGGGGGTCGTCGTCGTCGATGTCACCAAGGACAGCGCGGCAGCCGAGAAGGGTCTCAAACCCGGCGACGTCATCATGGAAGCGGCGCAGGAGGAGATCAAAAGCACCGGCCAGGTTACCGGCAAGATCGACGAGGCAAAGCGATCCGGCCGCAAATCGATCCTGCTGTTGATCGAGCGCCAGGGCGATCTGCGCTTTATTGCGCTGCGCCTCGACCAGAGCTGAGGTCGCAGAGCCGAAACTCACACGCCAACGATCTCGTCGCGGTGGTATCCCTGGGCGTAGAGGAGGGCGGTCAGGTCGGCGTGGTCGACGCGCCAGCGCGCCGCGGCGGCGACCGTGGGCTTGGCGTGGAAGGCGACCCCGAGCCCGGCTGCCGCGAGCATCGCCAGGTCGTTGGCGCCATCGCCGACGGCGACGGTCGCCGATCGCGGAACCCCGCATTCCGCGGCCAATGCGAGGAGCGTGTCGCGCTTGGTCGCGCCGGTGACAAGAGGGGCCATGACGGTTCCGGCGATGAGGCGGTCGGCGATCTCGAGCCGGTTGGCGACGACCCTCTCGAAACCGAGTTCCTTTGCGACCGGCTCGGCGAAGACGGTAAACCCGCCCGAGACCAGGGCGGTTCGCACCCCGTTAGCCCGCGCGGTGGCGACGAGCGCGCGGGCTCCCGGCGTCAGCCTGATGCGCGAGGCGGCCTCGTCAAGCAGCGCTTCGGGCAGGCCTTTCAAGAGCAGGACGCGCTCGGCGAGCGCGGCGGCAAAATCGAGCTCGCCATTCATCGCCCGCCGGGTGATCTCGGCGACATGCGATCGTCGCCCGATGAAATCGGCCAACTCGTCGAGCATCTCGTTTTCGATGATGGTCGATTCGAGATCGGCGACGAGCAGCCGCTTGCGCCGCTCCGCCGCCGGCTGAGCCAGCACGTCGACGAGGCCGGCGCCGATCACCGCGCGCGCGGCGGCGGCGAGAGCCGCGGGGTCCTCCGATGCGTCGAGATCCAGGTCGCAGGCTTCGTCCGGCGCGAGCCAGACCGGTGGGGTCGGGACCGCCAGCGCCGCGGC